>JBDTQB010000056.1:0-18274 GCA_039932395.1 Vicinamibacteria bacterium
CCAACGGCATCACCACCACGCGCATCGACGTCCAGAACGCCGCCGCCTTCATCAAGAAGTAGCGACGCACGCCCCTTGAATCCACGCGCGGTCGCTGCCGCATTCGTGGCTTCAAGCCTCGTCGTTACGGAGACCGTTCTCACCTACGCGACAGGGCAGATTCCTGCCTTCCACTTTGGCTGGATTCTTTTGTCCTCCGCCACAATTGCGCTTGCGGGGCTTTTGGCCCTTCAGCTGATCACTCGCATTGGCATCCTGTCGTGGCTTCCGCCGCTGTCTCTGGCGGCTCTCCCGATCGCGTTGTATGGCAGGGGCGCGGATGATCCCCTTCAGGTGAGTTCTGATTTGACCGCTCCTCTGCGAATCCTGGTGGTACTTCTGCTAACCGCTCTTCTCGTTGCCGCGCATCCTTCGACCCGGTTGTCGATGCGACGTCTCGGGCTAGTCATGCATCTGGTGACGGTCTTGTCATCTGCGGTCTTTCTCTGGCGCTCTGTGCCTGCGTCGGTCCTACGTCACACGATGAGCGAGTCGCCCGAACGCTTCCTCGCAGGAGGCCTCGTTATCCTGGGTCTTGCAACTTTCCAAGCCGTCTTTGTGCGCGCAGGGGGGGGCCATGTCTGGACAGCCACGATTGTGTCGATCCTTAGCGCTGCGTTGTATTCTGCTGCGTTCTGCTCACGTGTCCAGACGGCGTCCGCACTCGTGGACCGCCCCGCGACGGACCGGCCCAATGTCGTCCTTGTCGTCATGGATGCCGCGCGCCGAGATGCGTTCTCCGTGTATGGCTCCAGCAACAAGACGGTGATTCTCGACGAGTTGTCGCGTTCCGCAACCGTATTCACGCGTGCCTATACGACAGGGACGTATTCACTCCCGGGTCACGGGAGCTTGTTCTCCGGTCTCCTTGGGTCGGAACACGGCGGCCATTCGCTCGAACACGGAGACCTTCCTTTGCTCCCGTCCGTGCCCACCGTCGCCGGATCCCTTCGCTCTCTCGGCTATAGGACGCTCGCGTTGTCCGCGAATGCCTCGTACCTGGTGCCGCAATGGGGATTGCAACGCGGATTCGAGTTTTTTGACGCTTCGGTGCGACAACAGTTTTGGTTCCCCCCCATTGCGAATACCTTCAGGCGTCGTTTGCGGCTCGCCACCGACCAGGATTTTTCGTGGCGATACTGGGATTCGGAAACGATCCTGAAACAAGCGACGAAGGTCGTGCATGAGCGGACGGGGACCTACTTGCTCTTCGTCAACCTGATGGATGCTCACGAGGCGCGTGAAGGCGCCTTCCCCGGAATCGGCCATGGAAAGGAGGCCTACGCGCAAGCTATCCGTACTCAGGACGCGAACCTGGGCACGTTTCTGGCCTCCCTGAGAGATGCCGGAAACTGGGACCGCACTCTTCTCATCGTGACATCCGACCATGGTGAGCTGCAAGGCGAGCACGGCTATCAGGGTCACCACGAAGTTCCGCTCTACGAGGGCGTCCTTCAAGTCCCTCTGATCGTCAAGTTTCCCCATCAGAAGGAGCGACGCACGGAGTCAGGTCTCGTCACTCTCGCTGACCTGAAGGGTCTCATCGAACAGACGGTCCAGGGCGGTACCTGGGCGGCGAATTTGTCGCAGCCACGCGTTGTTGCGGAAGACTGGTACGAGGAGGAGTCGGATCAGAATCACTCCTGGGTGGGTTCGCGCGCAGTCTATTCAGACCGATACAAGCTCATCGACAAGGCACTAGGCCGCGGCAATGACCAGCTCTACGATCTTGGCTCCGATCCTCAAGAACTGACCGATCTCTATGAGGCCGATCCGTCTCTCGCTCAGAAAACGAGGACGCGCTTCTTCCCGGGCTTGGATCTCCGGCCTGGCATCCACGGGAAGGAGCCTGTCCGGATAGCTCCGACGTCCGAGTCCTTGGAAAAATTGCGGGCGCTTGGCTATCTAAGGCCCTAACTCCACCTCTCGCTAGCGGGTGAGCTTGCGGTACTTGATGCGGTGCGGCTGGTCGGCGTCGGTGCCGAGACGACGATGGCGATCGGCCTCGTAATCCTGATAGTTGCCCTCGAACCAGATCACCTGGGAGTCGCCTTCAAACGCCATGATGTGGGTGGCGATGCGGTCGAGGAACCAGCGGTCATGTGAGACGACCACGGCGCAGCCGGCGAAATTCACCAGGGCTTCTTCGAGCGCGCGCAGAGTGTCGACGTCGAGATCGTTGGTCGGTTCGTCGAAGAGCAGGACGTTGCCGCCGCTCTTCAAAAGCTTCGCGAGCTGAAGACGGTTGCGTTCGCCGCCGGAGAGGTCGCGCACCTTCTTCTGCTGATCCGGCCCGCGGAATCCAAACGACGCGCAGTACGCGCGCGAGTTCATTTCCCGCTTGCCGACGATGACGAGATCCTTGCCGCCGTCAGAAATCTCTTCCCAGACATTGAAGTCGGGGTTGAGCGCTTCGCGTGACTGGTCGACGTACGACAGCGCCACCGTCTCGCCGATCTTCAGCGTTCCGGAGTCGGGCTTTTCCTGGCCCATGATCATGCGGAAGAGCGTCGTTTTGCCGGCGCCGTTGGGGCCGATGATGCCGACGATGCCGCCGCGCGGCAGAGTGAAGGCGAGATCTTCCATCAGCACGTTGTCGCCGTAGGCCTTCTTCAGGCCCTTGGCTTCGATCACAAGATCGCCGAGACGCGGCCCGGGAGGAATCGTGATTTCGCGGCGGTTGTCCGTCTTTTCAGCCGCCTGCTCTTCGGCGAGCAGCTCCTCGTAGTGAGCGAGACGAGCCTTGCCCTTTGACTGGCGCGCGCGCGGCGCCATGCGAATCCATTCGAGTTCGCGATCGAGCGTTTTCTGACGGCTGCTCGTTTCCTTCTCTTCGAGGGCGAGGCGGTTCTTCTTCTGTTCGAGCCAGCTCGAATAGTTCCCTTCCCAAGGGATGCCCTGGCCGCGGTCGAGTTCGAGAATCCAGCCCGCCACGTTGTCGAGGAAGTAGCGGTCATGGGTGATCGCGACGACCGTGCCCTTGTATTCCTTCAAGTGACGTTCGAGCCAGGCGACGGATTCGGCGTCGAGATGGTTGGTCGGTTCGTCGAGAAGAAGGAGATCGGGCGCTTCGAGCAACAGGCGACACAACGCCACGCGACGTTTTTCACCGCCGGAAAGTTTTGTGACGCCGGAGTCGCCGGGGGGCAGACGCAAGGCGTCCATCGCCATGTCGAGGTGGGTGTCGAGGTTCCAAAGATCCTGCGAATCGATCACGTCCTGCAGACGCGAGAACTCGTCGGCGGTTTCGTCCGCGTAGTTCGCCGCCAGTTCGTCGTAGCGCGTAAGGATCTTGCGCTTCTCGGCGACCGCTATTTCGACGTTCTCGCGCACGTTTTTGGTTTCGTCGAGAACGGGCTCCTGAGGCAGGAACCCGACCTTCACGCCCTGGGCGGCGAACGCCTCGCCCGCGAAGTTTTTGTCCTGGCCGGCCATGATGCGGAGCAGGGTTGATTTGCCCGCGCCGTTCGCGCCGAGCACACCGATCTTGGCGCCTGGGTAGAACGAGAGCCAGATCCCCTTGAGGAGCTCTTTGCCCTGCGGCGTTACTTTGCGCAGGTCCTTCATTGTGAACATGTACTGGGCGGCCACGGTTTCACTCTCCTCGATCAAACGAACATGCGGCACCAATCATCGCGATTGGACAGCCCGCGATACTCTCACATTCTCTCTGAGCGCTGGCTCCAGAGCACGTTCCTTGAGGCCGATCTTGTCCACCCACGAATTTCTTCTTCGTTCCCCCATGCCGGTCAGCGCACCCGAGCTTTTCGCGTGGCACATGCGGCGAGGTGCTTTCGAACGCCTGGCACCGCCCTGGGAAGAGCCCATTGTTGATTCGCCCTGGGCGCCGCCCACGGTGGGAAAAACCGTGGATCTCCAGGTCCCGGTTGCCCCGGGTGTTCGCTTTCGTTGGGTCTCCGAATTCGTCGAAGTCCGCAAGGATGAGATGTTTCGGGACGTTCAGCAGACCGGACCGTTCGCGTCGTTCGATCATCAACACAAGTTCGAACCGGCCGGACCTTCAGCGAGCATGATGGAGGACCGAATCAAGTACTCGCTGCTCGGCGGCCCCTTGGGCGGCTCTCTTCAGCACTCGATGGTACGTAGAAAGCTGGAAGCGGCATTCGCTTACCGACATCGTGTCCTTCACGCGGATCTCACCGCGCACAATCGATCGACCCGACTGGGGCTTCGGGTGCTGATTTCAGGCGCCACGGGTCTCGTCGGAGGCACCCTGGTCGCCTTTCTGCAAAGCGGGGGACATGACGTGTTCCGGCTGACTCGTCGCCCGCCCGCGAGCGACCATGAGATCGAATTCGATCCGGCAAAGGGCGCGGCTCATCCTTCTGAGATGGAAGACTTCGATGCGGTTGTCCACCTCGCCGGTGATTCCATCGCCGATGGGCGATGGACGGCGGAGAAGAAGAAGTTGATCCGGGATTCGCGCGTTCCCTTCACCAAGCGCCTGGCGGAAACTCTGGCGGCCCTCAAGAAGCCTCCGCGGGTTTTCATTTCAGCGTCGGCCATTGGCTACTACGGCGATCGCGCCGATCGCGTTCTGCGTGAATCTGATCCGCCCGGCTCGGGGTTTCTTCCCGACGTCTGCGTCGAATGGGAAGGCGCCACCGAACCAACCTCGCTCGCAGGCATTCGCGTGATCCATCTGCGCACAGGCCTCGTGCTCACCCCCAAAGGCGGTGCGCTTGCGCCGATGCTCATCCCGTTCAAGCTCGGCCTGGGCGGTCCGTTGGGCAGCGGGACGCAGTGGTGGAGTCCGATCGCGCTCGACGACCTCATCTATTTGATTCATCACATCATCATTACCGACGGCATTCGCGGTCCGGTGAACGGAACCGCGCCTGAAGCCGTCACGAACGCCGAGTTCACGAGGGTCTTGGGTAGGGTTCTAAAACGACCGGCGGTGATTCCGGTTCCAAAAATCGCCCTCGATTTGGCACTTGGAGAGATGGCCGAGCCGCTGATGTTTTCAAGCGCGCGCGTGAATCCAGAGAAGGCCCTCGACAGCGGTTTCACGTTCACTTATCCGACCGTGGAAGGCACATTGCGGCACGTTCTCGGTCGCGTCTAAGGACGCGGTGCCCTGCTAATCTCACCGGCCATGGCGACGTCCCGCATCTACCGCATCACCTTTGTGAGCCAGGGCCGCGTCTACGAGCTGTACGCGAAAAGCGTCGGATCCGCGGATCTGTTCGGTTTCGTCGAAGTCTCGAATCTGCTGTGGAGCCAGAAGTCGTCCGTGGTGATCGACCCCTCCGAGGACAGCCTGAAGCATGAGTTCGAGGGCGTGAAGCGTTTCTTCGTTCCGATGCATTCGGTGATCCGCATCGACGAAGTGGATCACGAAGGCACCTCCAAGATTGTCGGCTCCGCGGGCTCTGGAACCGTCTCTCCGTTCCCGGTGTTCATGCCCCCAGGCGGCGACAAGAAGCACTGAGCTTGTTCTCACCAACCGAGGCGACGAGCGAGCCCCAGGTCATCGAAGGTTCCTTCATCACGCGTGATGGACTGACTCTCTCAACCGTCCGCTTCCACGTCGAGAAACGGGACCTGATGCCGGTCATCCTGATCCATGGACTCGCCGATCACTCGCGCGCTCTTCCTTATGTGGAACTGGGCCGTTTTCTCTCAGCGCAGGGGTTCGAAGTCTTCGCCTTCGATCGACGCGGTTCGGGACGGTCCGCTGGAGTCGCGAACTACGCGAGCAACTGGGAGGAACTCCGCGAAGATCTCTCCCGCTTTGTAGACATCGTGGAAGATCAGTCCGGCCGACTGCCCGCTCTTGTGGGGTTGTCTTTCGGCGGCCTTCAAGCATTCGACTTCGCTCTGACCAAGCCGGAGAGTCTTCATTCCTGTGTCGCGATGGCACCCGCTCTTGATGACTCCGGCAGCGCATCCTTCTTGAAGAGGGTGCTTCCTTATCTCGCCCGCTTCGTTCCGAAGATCAGCGTTGACCCCGGCCTCGATCTCACCATGCTCGTGCGCGATCCCGTTCTCTGCCAGACCTATCAAAGCGATCCGCTCTGGCGCGGCGGCATCACGCCCGCGCTAGCCTTCGCCACCACCCAAGCGATCGCTCGCATTCATCGTCGTGCCGAGCAGATCAAGACCCCGCTTCTGCTTCTTCACGGGACGGCGGATCGCATCGTGCCGATCAGTGGTAGCCGCAAGGTTTTTCCGCGCCTGGGTTCACAGGACAAGACCTTCCTCGAGTTTCCGGGCGCCTATCACGCGCTGCCTATCGAACCGGAAGGCGACCTTGTGTGCGGTCACATCGCGGACTGGCTTAAAGCTCGCGTTTCGCAGCGCTGATTTCGTAACCGGCACAGCCCTCCAGATCCCTGTCGCTTGAAGATATTCTTCACGCCATGCTCATCGACCGGCGAACCCTCCTTCGATCGTGGCACGCTCTGGCCGGCGTGGTCGCCGTGCTTTCCGCCGTTCCAGCAGGGCTCTTCTTCGCCCTCGGCGGTCGCGGGAAATCCCCCGCACCCGGCGATGAATGGATCGACCTTGGCCTCGCCGCGGATGTGCTCGAAGGACCATGGAAAGCCCGCCGGTTCAGTCGCCTCATTGAAGACCGCTGGAAGAAGAATCAAGTCGACGAAAGCGTCTATGTCCGCCGCCGCGGCGAACAGATCGAAGCGGTGTCCGCCATCTGCACCCACACCGGCTGTCTCGTCCAACGCGTCACCAACGGCTTCGGCTGTCCGTGCCACAAGAGCAACTTCGACGAAGACGGGAAGCCGATCAGCGGGCCAGCACCCCGTCCTCTCGACCATCTTGAGACGAAGATTGAAAACGGTCGGCTGAAGCTGTGCTTCGTGAAGTTCCGTCCAGGGTTGTCGACCTCCGAGCCGATGGCCTCCTGATGGACGCTGAGCCGAAGCCGGCGGGCTCTTCCGCCTCTCCGAAGCTCGATCTTTTCAATCGCCTGCATGGGGCGGCGGGTCTGTGTTCGCTGGTTTTCTGCGGGCTTCTGATCGGCAGCGGCATCGGTCTCGCGATGGCCTACGTGCCTTCGCAGACAGAAGCCTTCCCGAGCATTCTCTACCTGCGCCAGCAAGGTGGCCTCGGTGCGGTGCTTCGCTCGCTCCACTATCAGCTCTCGTCCGGCGCCGTGGTCGCCACCTTCTTGATGGTGATCTTCGGAATCCTCAGTCAGTACCATCGTGAGCGGAAGTGGGAGTTTCGTCTGGGAGTGGTCGCGCTGCTTCTGATGATCGGTTTCTGCTTTACCGGCTACGTCCTTCCCATGGACCAGCCCGCTTACTGGGGAACCTCGGTTCGTCTAGGCATCGTCGAAACCGTGCCGGTGGTCGGAGGAATGCAGGCCGACATGTTGCGCGGCGGCTCCAGCTTTGGCTCCGCGACGTTGCCGCGATTCTTCGCTCTGCACGTGGCGGCTCTTCCGCTCATCCTGGTGATTTTTGTTTTGGTGGGTTTCCGTGACGCCCTCGACCGCGCCGCGCGAGGGCACGGATTCAAGCTGATCGTGGCTTGCGGTCTCATTGCCGCCGTTGCGTGGATCATGGCGCTGCTCCTTCAAGCACCGCTCGAACCCCGGGCCGACGCCGCCGACACCGAGTATGTGCCGCGGCCGGAATGGTACTTCCTCTGGCTCTTCCAGTTTGGCAAGTATGTCCACGGCTTTCAGTGGGTGGAGAGTGGGCTCCTGCCCGCGATCGGCATCGGCACTCTCATGCTTCTGCCTGAGATCCGTACCTCGTTCAAGCATCGACTCGCAGGAGTCGCCAGTCTCTTCCTAGTGATGTTTGGCCTGAGTGCGCTGGCGCTTTACGACGACCGCGACCTTCCCAAAAAGCCTCAGTATGAAGAAGGTCTCATCTTGAAGTCGGCGCGCGACTACAAGGTCGAATGCTCCGGCTGCCACGGCATCAACGGCAAGGGTGATGGTCCGGACACCGGCAAGCTCGACGCCAAGGCCAAGAATTTCACGAGAGCCGACTACTGGGATGAGAACACCATGACGGACATGGTGGAAATCATCACCAATGGGGTGGCACCCGACATGCCCGCGTTCGGGAGCCGTCTCTCAGCCGAACAGATTCTTGCGCTGACGAACCATATCGAGACAAACTTCAAGCCCCGGGCGCCGCCGAAGCACTGACCGTTCCATCAAGAGATATCGAGAGACGAAGCCATCATGAGAACAAAATCCCTCGCGACACTTCTGGGAGTTATCAGCCTCCTTGCGGCTCCCGTTCTCGCGGGTCCCCAGCTTGGCAATATTCAGCTTGTTCCCAAGGCGGGAGCAGGTGCTAAAAATCTTCTGATCCTTCCCAAGACCATCACCAAGGACGAGCTTCAGGCGGTGATGGACGGTTATACCGAGCAGCTTGGTGTGAAGTGCACCTTCTGCCATGTGCCCGACTTTCCTGAGAAGGATGATCGGCCGCACAAGGCCGATGCGCGGCGCATGATGAAGTTGGTGGCCGACCTGAAGGCGAAGAAGGTGGAGTACTTCGGGCCGCGTGCGAAGGAGAGCGTGGTGTCGTGCGGGTTGTGCCATAAGGGGAAGGCAGAGCCGGAGCCGTTCGTTCCTTAAGAAAGGCGACGGAAGGTCACAACCAAGTCGAACCGCTTCAGGTTTCTTCCTTCACGTCTCCCTTCGTAGTCCCGCCCTCGTTCGCCCGATCTGACGCTTGGCGATCGGCGAACGTTTGCATCAACGCTCTCAGCCGCTGCTGCCGCTCCTGGGCATGAGTTCGGGTTGCTATTGGGGCTCCGAGCGCGGGACGGCCATCAAATTTCAGGAGGCTTGCGTGCAAACCTTCCCGCCGCACATAGTGCAGAAACACCTGCACGTGCCACGCACCCTCAAATCTTGTCCGCCAATGCTTGACCTGTGGGCCGAGATACACGACGAGATCCCCTGGGTCCATCCTGCAGCTCACCGTTGCCTTCTTCGTGCCAGGTCGCGAAGAGGGAAGGGGATCGAGAAGAAGTGGCCAGCGATACCGCGCCTTCTGTTCTCCGTGATCGAATCCGAGGCAAAGGGAGACACTTATCTCGCACGACGGTCGGTCGGTGTGCGCCGCTAGGAGGTCACCGGTTCGATAGACGCGGTGATAGCTATAGGTTGGCCACAGCGATTCGCCGATCCACTTCTCTAGCCGCGGCCAGATGAGTCTCTCCAGCGTCTCCATGAGGGGATCGGCATAGACACTGTGGGCCCCCGGGACCTGTTTGTCAGGCGAACCTGGGTCAAGGCTCGCACGCAGGCGCGCGTAGTCCCTTACGAAGGCACAGAAGTCCGTCGAGAGGACGTGTCGCATCGCCAGATAACCATTTCGGCGAAAAAACTCCCTGTGTTTGACCTTCGCAGTGTCGGGCATCGCGAAGATGCCAGCTGGAGAGGCTCTTGACGGAGAGGGTCGTTGCATAGGCTCTTTCAACCTCAGCCTCATCCTAGCGGACCAGAGGCATCCGATTGAGCGTGCCTTGATCGTCTCTCCGCACGTCAGCGGAGGACTCACGATGCCAAAGGCGCCTCTCGCTCTTCGAGTTTGGCAAGTGTGTCCACGGCTTCCAGGGGGCGGAAAGCTTCTCGGATGGCCGCCGGCGCCGTCGGTTCGATCAAACCGTCCACGCCGAACTTCTCCATCTCCTCCTGGGTACAACCGTTGATCGTTCACACGACCAGAGTCCCCCAACACCTCGTAAAGCGGCCAACTCACTTGCTCTCATGACCGGCCAGATCATGTGCTCGCTACACAATTTTTTCGAGCACTGTTAAACGCAAGTGAGTTGGCCGCACTTTTTTGACAAGTGATTTGGCCGTTTTCGTTTCTAAGCCGACGGGCGCAGCCCGGAGAGCGACCCAAGAGGAGGGGCCTGTGGGAGCTGTGGGCGCCGCGTCCGTTTGCGGCGTCCAAGGGACTTGTGGGAAACCGCGTCCGTTGGCGGTTTTCCATCAGGCCCGGCAGCTTCCATAGGTCTCGGTGCCCCCACCGGGTCGCCAGTTGGACCGTAGGACCCGAGGCACTGGACGCCCCTCATGATCACGATCGACAGATCCATAAAGCGCCTCACCTGCACCAAGAGTCCCGCGCAGGTCACTCGGCCAGGCTGCTTGCTGATCTGCAAACAGACCCCGTCCAATGAAACTGTGTTGTCCTTGCGGACCGTCCGGTCTTCCTCTTCGTAGAACAGCGTCCGCGCGTCGAGTCCCTTTGCTGCAACGAAGGCGCTTTCAGGATCCCTCGGCGACACCGAGAAGCGTTCGTTGTGATCTTTCAGATAGGTCTCCTTCAAATATCGGTTCGCATCCTCCATGGTCACAATCCCGGCCGTATCGAGCTCGTTGACCAGTCGATCCTGGTAGGTCCGGTTTACCCGTTCGCTCCGCCCGCGCGCCTCCGGCGAATAGGACGGTATGTGTTCAACGCCGAGTCTCTTCATCGCTTCACCGACCCGTGTGAGGTGCGTCTTGTCCACAGGACCACCCGCCTGAGGCGTCTCAAATGCCCAGCCCGCGCGGTCCGTGTAGAGATTCATCGGAATCCCATACTCTTCAACCACCGTGGCCAAGGCCCGGAAAACACCCAGCGTCGTCTCACCTTCCTCGAACTGCGCGTACAAGGCCTTAGAGGTCGCATCGTCGACCATCTGAATCAGAGTCCATCGCAATTCAGGCAAGCGCCGAATCCAGGGATGGGTGCTCCCATCCAGATGCAGCATCTCGCCAAAGCACGCTCTCCTCTCTCGTCGCCTCCGGTGTCGGCCGCGCCCTTTCTTCTTCTTGACCAGACCCGCCTCTTGAAGCACCCGCCTCAACAACGTGTACGAGAATTTCACCCCGTGATCTCGCCGGGCAATCTGGTGAAAGTGCCTCATGTTGTAGTGCGAAAACCGATCCGCGTACAAACAAACCACTCGCTTCACCTCTTCCAGGGGAACCTTCTTCTCCGAGGGCCGGCGATGACGGCGGTCGATCAGACCGTCCACGCCGAACTCCTCCATGTCCCTCTTCCACCGGCGCAAGGTCCGCATCGAAAAACCCAGAATCTCCGCCGCCTGATACCAATTGATCTTTCCCGCGATCGCTCGCAACAAGACTTCTTGAACCTTCATAGTCCGCTCCAGTTCGGTGTGCGGGTACAACCCTTGGTCGTTCACACGACCAGCGTCCCCCGACACCTCGTAAAGCGGCCAACTCACTTGCTCTCATGACCGGCCAGATCATGTGCTCGCTACACAATTTTTTCGAGCACTTGACAAACGAACGGCGAAGATCTTACGCTTTCGAATCCTCAGTATCCGTACTGTCTAAGATTTTGGTTCCCGGTGTCTCGTTTAGGAGAAGCTATGTACGCTGCTCGTCTTTGTTCCCGCGCTCTCGTTGTCGGTCTTTCCTCTGCTCTCATGGTTGTCGGAACTGCCTCGGCGGCAGTGACGACCGTGACCGTTTCTCAGAGTTCGCTGATAACGAACCCCGCATCTTCGCCGGGCTGGTACTTCTGGAACGACAAAGACGACACTCTCGCCGGAAGCCCTGGTTCGTTCGTCAAAGGCCCGGCGACGGCACCCGCGGGCGCCGGAAGCGTAAAGCTTGGCCCGCTCACCGATGATGGCACTACCGCGGGCGGCTACTCCGCAATCGCGACAGTGGAGTACGTCGGCACGCCACTGACCTCCATCAACGCCATGTCCTACCAGACGTATCAGTCTGGAACGGTCCAGGCCGTGGCGTTGCAGTTTGACGTCAAATATCGGCCCAGCGACTCGGCCTACGGTGGTCGTTTGGTTTTCGAGCCTTATCAGCAGCCGGGCGGCGTCCTTTCCAACACTTGGCAGTCTTGGGACACCATTAACGGCAAATGGTGGGCGAGCAAGACGAACGCGGCGGGCAGCGCCGGCAACTGCCCTCAGGCGAGCCCATGCACCTGGGCGGACATTCTGGCTGCGTTCCCGAACGCGACGATCAACGGCCGCCTCCTCCTTCGGTCCGGGAGCGGCTCCGGTTGGATCGGTTTTGACGGTAGCGCCGACCTGCTTTCGATCACGACCGGCGTGACCAACACGACGCAATACGACTTCGAGCCCGAATGCGTCACGTCCTGTTATGTGAATAGCTCTACAGGTAACGACGCCAATGGCGGCGGCACGGCTGGAACTGCGAAGGCCACCATTCAGGCGGCAATCAATTCGGTCGATCCTGGCGCGACCATCAACGTAGCCGCCGGAACATACACCGAAGATCTGGTGATCGGCAAAGCCCTCACTCTTCAGGGTCCTGGCACGGGCTGCGGCACGGCCGGAGCTTGCGGAGGCGGCGTGGCGACAATCAGTGGTCCGATTGGCGGCGTTGGTAGCAGCACCATTCAGGTCACGACGACGGGGGTCATCGTGGACGGTTTCACGATCACACGTGCTGGCAACAATACGACCGACTGGAACAACGCTGGCTTGAATAGCGCCGGCGTTGCGGTTCAGGGCATGACGGCGGCTGTTGAATTGCGCCACAACCTGATTACCGGGATGCGGACCGCCATCGACCTCAACAACACGAACAACAACAACATCCACGACAACACGATCGACTTCAACCGAACGGGCGTGATTCTTCGCAACCAGACCGACAACACGACATTCCTGCACAACGTTGTCACCAACAACTGGACCGTCGGCATCCTGTTCCTCGACGGCAGTGGTGGATCGAATAGCCCGGTTCAGACCGCGATCAATTCTCATTTTAACAACAACAACATCAGCACCAATTGGTATGGCCAGGTTGTCGATCGCCAGAGCGGCGGATCGTTGCCCACTCCGGGCACCACGAATCTGAAGAACTTCGGATCCAACAACTTCAACTCGGGTTCGTCGGTCACCACGGCGAACTCCACCGAACCCGGCTATGCGGCGCAGATTCCCGTCGCCTATGGTGGCTCTGCGACAGACCCCGGCGGCGCAACCGATATCCTCGGTTCCGCGTCCGCGAACATCATCTTCCTCGCGCCCAACGCTCCCATCATCGGTTCGGCCGGAGCGGGCAACATGATGGCGACGGTTTCGTTCACGGCCGGAGCGCCGGTTGCCAATAATCCCGCGCCCATCACCTTCACGGCCACTTGCGGTTCGCAGTCGAACACAGGCGCCTCGTCTCCCATCACCGTGATGGGGTTGACCAACGGCGTCACCGTGTCTTGCGTCGTCAAGGCGTCGAACCTGGCGGGCGACAGCGCCAACTCTGCCGCTTCCAATTCGGTCACTCCGAACAATCTTCATGTCGACCTCACAGCCGTCCCGGGGGCAGTTCCCGAAGGCGATTCCGGCACGACAAACACAGCTTGGACTCTGACGAAGACTGGAACGGGCGCGACAGTGGTTTCCTTCTCCCTCGCGGGCTCGGCTACCTACACCGAAGATTTCACGATCTCCGGCCCTGGCGTTGCCTTTGATCCCATGACCGGCACCGGTACGGTGACTTTTGCTTCAGGCACCGTCAGCCGAAACATCAACATCAGCGTCAAGGGCGATACCAAGTACGAGCAGCTGGATACGGAAACCGCGACCCTGAGCCTCACGGGCTCGACCAACGGTTTTGCTCTCGGTTTCCCGACGATGGATACGCTGAGCATCGACAACAGCATGGACACGAAGCCCACCATCTCGGTGAATGTTCCCAATGGCGCAGAGTCCGCCGGCCCCCGCACGATCACGGTCTCGCTGTCGAACAAGACCTACCAGACTGTGACGTATACCGCAAGCACGATGGACGGGACTGCCGTTGCGCCGGCTGACTACACCGCCACCACCCACATGGGTACCATCCTGCCTGATTCTCTGAGCGACACGTTTACGGTCAACATCATCGATGACACTCTGGATGAACCGACCGAGAACTTCAGTGTCATGATCACGGCCTACACCAACGCTGATCCCAGCACTCTGACGAATTCAGGCAACATCACCGACGTTCCCGCCGATCCCAAGCCCACCATCTCTATCGCCGACTCCAGCGTCGTGGAAGGCAATTCTGGAACCGTAAACATGGTCTTCACGCTGACCCTCAGCGGGCCGAGCGGAAAGACAATCACGGTGCGAGCCGGCACGACGCCCGACACCATCGGGCCGAACCCAGCGACCGCGCCGAGCGACTATTCGGCGACCCCTGCAACCACGTTGATCACGTTCAGTCCTGGATCTACGGTTCAGACCTACTCGGTCCAAGTTAACGGGGACACCGTATTGGAGCCGAATGAGACTTTCTTGGTCCAATTGACCTCTCCGAACGTAAACCTCGACTTCATGACCGGCACGCACGTCGCGACTGGAACCATCATCAACGATGATTCCCCGGCCATCAGCATCGATGATCCTTCGATCGCTGAGGGCAACAGCGGCACGACGATCTTGACCTTCAACGTGACGATCCCGAGCCCGGCGCCTGTCGGCGGAGTAGGCTTCACTTACAACACCAGCGACGGCACAGCTACGATCGCCGACCTCGACTACGTGACGGCGTCCGGCACGGGTTCTATCCCGGCGGGATCTACTTCGACCACGATCGCGGTCACGATCAACGGAGACACCAAGCCCGAGGCTTCCGAGACGGTTAACGTCACCCTGACGAATCCGACCGGAACGGGCGCCACCCTTCAGAAGGCAGTGGGCGTAGGCACGATCAACAACGATGATGCAATCCCCGCCGGTGTTCTCGTGATCTCTGAGTTCCGCCTGCGTGGTGCCGCCGCGGTCACGCCCTTCGGCCAGCTGGACGAGTTCATTGAAGTCGCAAACGCAACCAACGCTGCCGTGACCGTCTTCACTACGGATGGTTCATCTGGATTCTCGGTCGCGAAGGCCCCCGGAAACCTGATTTTCTTGATTCCGAACGGAACGACCATCCCGGCCTACGGGCACTATCTCGGAGCCAACAACACGGCGGTGAATGGCTACACTCTCAAGGACTACGGTGGTGTGAACATGTCGACTCCGGACGCGACTTGGACCGCGGACATCGCGGACGACACGGGCCTCGCCCTCTTCGCGACCGCGAACCCGGTTAACTACACCATGCCTTACCGCCTCGATGCCGCTGGATTCACCACGGATGTTGTTTCGAATCCGCTCTATGTCGAAGGCCCCACTGGCCTCGCGGGGATTGGGAACGGGGGTGGATCAGGATTCTCCGGACAGTATTCCTTTGTCCGCCGATACAACTACGGCGGCGGGAGCGGCCTGCAGGATACGAACAACAACGCAACGAACTTCGCTCTGATCGCAACTGATGCGGGCAGCTACGGTGGCTCCACCGCGACCCTGGGTGGACCGTCTCCCGAGAAGCTGACGGCGGAAGTGGATCGGACAAATGCCGAACTCACACTCGGCGCCATCGATCCGGCCACCGACGCGAACACGGGACCGAACAACTATCAGTTCACCCCCGCGAACCCAGGCGTCTCTTCGAAGTTCATCGAGTTGCGTCGTACCTTCAAAAACAACACCGCGACGAACTTCACCGCTGTCCGCTTCAAGGTCAGCAGCATCACAACACTCAATGGAAATAACCCGGCAACGGAAGCAGACTTCCGCGTGACGTCTAGCGCGGCGGTCGTGACCGGATTCGGAACGGCGCAGGCTCTGACCCTTGAGACTCCGCCGACGTACACCACGCTTGGCGTGACGGACGCGACGTCCCCGATGGGTGGCTTGAACTCCTCCTTGAGAGGACCGACGATTGCCTCCGGCGCAACCGTAGCCGTAAACTTCAAGTTGTTCTACACGTCGGCTGGCAAGCCCGGGTACTTCTGGGTTACCGCGGAGGCCAAATAGTCCGACGTTTTAGGCTAGGATTATCAATATGAACATTCACGACAAAGCGCCGGCGTCGCCATCGTCAGAGGAACGGCGTCCTTTTGCCGAGCCTCAAATCTCGGATCCAGTTGAAGTTGTGAAGGGTAACCCGGCAGCCGAAGTCCTCTTCGCTGCAGCGGGGTCGGGAATCCCAGCGCCGTAAGCGGAGCTTCGGATCGAGCCGTCGGTCGCAGTTCGACGACTCGATCCCCACATCTTTCCCGTGATTCACACCCTCGGCCCGCTCTCCATTTGTGTGTGGGCCGATTCCATTTTGCCCGACCCCGCCACCCTGGTCTCGGCCGGGCTATGGCACATTCGATCCTTGAGTGGCCAAGGACGTCCTTCGTTGCGTGGCCCCGCCGGAGCGCCTTGGTTCAATACAGCTGAGTGGAGCGGGCTTGAGACCGACCGCTGGAGCGCGTGGATTGGCAATCACGCGCAAACCGGTTTCATCTGGGCAGGTACGAAGATGGAAGAGAGCGAACCTCTCTCGGTCGTCATGCCCGCCGCACTTCGGCGGGCTGGAATCCTGGACGGGCACGGCGCGGTCATTGCGCCCGACCCGAATCGACCCGACGACGGCCTCTTTGTCACTGGCCTCAGCGGCTCTGGAAAGTCGACCCTGACCGTCTCATGCGCCCTCGGAGGCGCACGCTTTCTGACCGATGATTCCGTCGCGATTGGCAACACGGGAAGCGCCCTGACTGCTTGGCCGCGCCGCTCCGCATTGGCGCTCACGCGCACCATGCACGACGCGCTCCTTGGTCCAAGTCCCACGCCCGTGAAACACGAGAAGGTGTTCTTTGACGGGAAGAAGATCTTCGGCTCGCGCTGCGTGCCTTCGCTGACCGTGCGCGCGGTCGTGTTCATGGAACGGGACCAGGGCGGTGATGCGTCAAGCACGTCGGCCGGCCGCGTTGACCAGATGGAAGCGCTCCGCCGCCTCTTGATGGGGCATCCGATTCTGGCGCTGGACGTTGCTGCGAAGACATGCTTCCCAATTGTTCGATCACTCGCCTCTCTTCCCGGGTACCGTCTGTCGGGAGGCCCCGATCTTCTGGACCCAGTCACGGCGTGCGCCACACTCTCCGCGCTGCTGCCTGGAAACTCGTCTGATGCGCGCTGACTCGCTGGTCGTAGAACTTATCGACATCTGCAACCTGAACTGCGCCTACTGCCTTCGCGATGAGGCTGCCCTTCACGGCAAGGCCCACGCATTGCCGATCTCTACGCTTGTTCAGCTTCTGGCCGACCTGCGGCCAGGGACTGTTTCCTGCGAGGTTCAGTTCACCGGAGGTGAGCCAACTCTGCACCCAGAGTTCCGGCTGGCCCTGAAGGCGGTTCACGATGCAGGATTCAAGTTTGCACTGATTACCAACGGCTGGACGTTCGCTCGGGTCCTCCCCTGGATTCTGGAGTTTCGTTCGTCTTTGTCTGCTGTTCTCTTCAGTGTTGACGGAACCAGCCGCGAGGAGCACGACCGGATTCGCGGGAAGGGCTCGTTCCAGCGTGTCATGAAGGCCGTGCTGGCGTGCCGGCAACACGAGCTTCCGTTCTCTTTCAAGGTCACGATCGACCGCCGCAAGGCCTTGCACCTGGACGGCTTCGTTCAGTTCGCCGCGCGCCTGGGAGCCGCCAGCCTTCAACTCGCGCCGCTGCTGCCAACCGATGCGGTCAACGCGCAAGACACGCTGCCGATTGCGGCGCAGCGCGAGTTTCTCAGAGAGGTCAGCCTGCTTCGGTCAACGACGCGATTGGCCCTCGATCTCGCGGCAGGATTCTATGATCCGCGCGCCGAGCCTACCTGTGGGCCTCTCCTCGAGCGCACGCTCAACGTCGACTATAAGGGGCGGCTCGTTCTCTGCACGATCCTTGCCGGTTTCCGTGGTCAGCGCGAGGAAACAGACGTGGTGGGTCGCCTGGATGAATCCGCGTTGGCCACCCTTTTGCCGACGCTGACTGATACGATCGCAACTCGCAATGAGGAGCGTACCAGCGCGTTCCGCGAGTTGAGACCGCGGGATCAGCCGTCAATGCGACTGGGCTCAAACTGCCTCGATTGTCTATGCTCATTCGGGAAAATCGATCCCGGTTCGCTTGAGGACTCATTGGAGATCCGTTCTATGGACGACAACCTTTCATTCCGTGTTCCGGATGCCATCATCTCCAGCGAGTTCAATGGAACGCAGGGCCTTCTGCTCGACACGCGCACTCAGCGCTATCACACGCTGAACGAGACGGCGACCTTCCTGTGGCTCGCCGTCGAGCAGGGACGCACGGTCGTCCAGATGGCCGACGCACTCTGCAAAGAGTTTGCCGTGGACGTGGCGCGCGCACGAGAAAGCGTGGAGGCAGCCATGGTGCGCTTCGAGTCTCAGTCCTTGGTTGAGGC
>JBDTQB010000057.1:0-18267 GCA_039932395.1 Vicinamibacteria bacterium
CCCAGATGCCGGTGTCGTGGCCGTCAGACCAGCGCAAACCCAGCGCATAGTTGCCAACGCTGTCGATTCCGGCGAGCGACTGGTTCTTCATGTTGAGATAGAGCGGAACCGGCTTATGTCCCTGACAGCCCGCGCAAGGACACCAGCTCCGGAGGTAGTCGACGGGAAACTCGGACTTATGGCCGTCCGACCAGTCGATCGCAAGCACGCCACGCGACCGATGATGACGGACTTCAATCGGTTCGAGGTTTGCGTCGCTCATGAAATGTCCGGGATGCAATACGGCAGGTGTTGGATCAGATCCAGCCCATCCGCTTGGCGAGAAACACCGCACCGAGCGCCATCGCGGCGCCTACGAAGAGGAGCGCCAAACCCGCGGCGCCAATCATCAACCAGAAGGCCGGACCTTTGGTGGACGTCTTCTGGGGCGCCGGGAGCGGAGCGACGGCTTGAGCAGGCGCGATCGAGACTTCGGCACGCAAAGGCTGAGGCCTCGGTTTTTCCGCGGCGCGGGGCGCTTTGAGCACCGGCATCTGGACGGTCGGCCCGGGCTCTTCGACCTGAGGGCCGCCGCGCATGTCGGTGCCGTAGTGCGGGGTGGGTAGTTCGTCGGCAAGGACGGCTCCCTCAACCACGGTGGCGGAGAAAACCTGCTGCCCGACCATCGTCTCGGCGACCACCAGCTCGTCCTCAGCCACCGATTCTTCGGGCAGCTCGTCGCGGAGTTCGATCTTGAAGGACGCAGATCCGAAACGAAGGACGGATCCGTCTTTCAAAGTGGCGTCCACAATCCGCTTCGAATCGAGGAAGGTGCCGTTGGCGCTGCCCTGATCGACCACGAAAAATACGTCCTGCTTTCGTTTGATCAAAGCATGACGACGCGACACCGACGGGTGGGAAACGATGACGTTGCAATTCGCCTCTCGGCCGACAAGCGCCTCGTCGGCGTCCACCACGATGGCCTCTCCCTTCAAGGGGATTAAGCGCAACACAGACATTGGTTTAGTGTAACACGCGCACAAAGATGTTGACCTTGGACGCGCGGGACGCTACAAGTCTTAGTTGTGACGGAAGTGTCTCTCTCGGCCCGGCCCTTTGTCTGCGTCTCGGGCCTTTCAAAACGGTTCGGTTCAGAGTGGGCTCTGGCACGGGCCACTTTTGCGCTCGACCGGGGAGACATGGCCCTCCTGACTGGCTCCAATGGATCCGGTAAAACCACCCTGATCGGCTGCCTTTCCACATCTCTGGTTCCAGACTATGGGAGCGGATCCGTGGACGGGCTGGACCTGGTTGTGGATCGCGATCAGATCAGAAAGAAAATCGCCACCCTGACTCACCCGGCCGGGTTCTATGGGGGGCTCTCGCCGCGAGAAAACCTCCGGCTCACGGACACGCTCCTGGGTCTTCAAAGGCATAGCTTGATCGACTCTCTGCTCGACCGGGTCGGGCTTGCCGCGCGGAAAGATATCGCGCTGGATGCATTCTCGTCCGGGATGAAACAACGATTCGCGCTCGCCCGACTGGCCCTGGTTCGACGCGAGTTCATTCTCCTGGACGAACCCGAGACGCACCTCGATTCGCAGGGTCTTAGGCTTTTGACGGAGATGATTGCCGAGTGGAAATCGGCGGGGGCCGCCATCGTATGCGCGACCCATGCGCCGGAACGCTTCCGTGATGTGGCCAGTCAACAGATCCGGCTCATCAGTGGACGTCCTGAAGAGACCGAGGCCGGAGCGTGAACGCATTCCGTGCCATTCTGGTCAAGGACCTCCGTCTGCTCGCGCGCAGACGGGGTGGCTTTCTCTCGACCTTCGCGGTCGGAGCCATCATCATGCTGATGGCGAGTCTCTCTGGCGAGGCCTCACCAGAGAGTCTGGCGCGGCGAGGCGCGTCCGCGTTCTGGATGGGGCTTTTCCTCGGATCAACCCTGCTGCTTTCCGATTCATTTGAAGCGGAACACAAAGACGGCGCGCAACGCGCGCTCATCCTCCTTGGCGCGTCACCCACCGCCTTCTTCTATGCGAAAGCCCTGGCCAATTTCGTGGCGCTGCTGACGGCGGGTCTTCTGTTGACGCCTGTGGCGGTGGCGCTCTTCGGACTCGCACCCTCGCCTTTGGGGGGATTGGGCGTGCTGATCCTCGGAACGTTGTCTCTCTCCGCGCCGGGCACGCTCTTCACGGCCTTGGTATCGGAAAGCGACAAACGGCATCTGCTGTTGCCGGTCATCATGTTTCCTCTCGTCGTGCCGGTGCTGGTGACGGTGGTGCAGTCCACCCTCCTGCTGACCTTTGGCGACCCGATGGGACAGACCGGCGCATGGATGGCGCTTCTTGGAGTGTTTGCCCTGTTGCACTGGCTGCTCGATGGCGCGCTCTATGGAAGAGCGGTGGACTAGGAACTCTCCACGGCAGTCAGGATTCGACGCCTGTCCACGGGGGGGCGGGACGTCGGAAGGCAAGCGGGCGTAGATTAGATGGAGAGTCATTGTGGCTCCATGCATCTTGATAGGCTGTGTCCAGCTCAATGAATCCAAAGACTCTCGCGGCTGTGGGCGGTTCTCTCCTTCTGGCCGGCAGTCTTTGGGGGCTGTTCTTCGCCCCCGCCGAAGTGTTCATGGGCGACGTCTACCGGATTTTCTACATCCACGTTCCGACCGCGTGGATAGGGCTTTTGCTGCTGACCTCAGCCTTCATCTGCGCTCTCATGTATCTCTTTAAAGGCGACTACATCTGGGACGATCGGCTCGAGGCCACGATGGAAGGCGGGGTTGTCTTATCGTCTCTGCTGACCGTTCAAGGTTCGATCTGGGCCCGTCCGACCTGGGGCGTGTGGTGGAACTGGGACCCGCGGCTCACCACAACCGCCATTCTGGTTTTCGCTTTCGCAGGAATTCTGGCTCTGCGAGCGACACTTCATGAGCCCCGGAAGCGCGCCATGGTGAGCTCGGCCGCGGCGATCGTGGCGGCGGCCGACGTCCCCCTCGTGTATTTTTCCGTGCGGTTCTGGAACTCGCTTCATCAAGTGCAGTCATCCCCCGCAACCGTTTCGGCCGCGTTCGTCTGGCCCCTTCGTGTCAACGCGATCGCCATCCTTCTGCTGATGGCCGGACTGGTGTCGATCCGGGCCGAAACGGTGCGTCGTCTGCGCGAAGCGGGGTCGTCAGCTCCGCCCCTTCAGGCTTCCGCGTCCCTGGGAGCCAAGGCATGAGCGGTCAGATCGTCGGGGGCTGGGAGTATGTGATCGCGGTCTACGTGATTTCGGCCGTGGTCTATTTGGGCTATGCGTATTCCGTGATTAGAAGGGACAATGAATCTCGCAGTCATTCGAAGGAAACGAGATCATGAGTTCAAACGATGGTCGCAAACGAGTCGCGCTAGCCTTAGGCGCCTGCGCCCTGGGCGGGGCGATCTTGTACTTCGTGGTTGGCGGCATTGGCCAGAACCTTGTGTACTACTGGGGGCCGACGGAAGTTCTCGCCGCCGGACCCAAGGCCGAGGGCGCTTCGATCCGTCTCGGCGGTCTGGTCGAAAAGGGCTCGATCACCAAGGGAGATGGCTCGAATCTTCAGTTCATGGTGACCGACGGAAAGAAGTCTGTCCATGTCCGCTGCACGAGCGTGCCTCCCCAGATGTTCCGTGAGGGCATCGGCGTGGTCGTCGAAGGCACCATGGCAGGCGACGGCGTCTTTGAGTCGCATCGCCTGATGGTCTCGCATGGCAACGAATACCGCGCGCCCAACGACCCCGCTTCAATCGACCTCAAGAAGCTGATGGACTCGACCGACGGCCTGACCTCTTCGGACAAGAAGTAGAGACGTCAGGTCATGACAGCGCTCATCGGCCAGGGACTCGTTCTTCTTTCGTTGTTGTGCGCGTCCGTGGGCTGCATCGCCGGGTTCGCTGGTTTTGCGAAGAAGAGCGCAGACCTCACAAGGGCCGCCACTCTTGCGGCCTACGGTTTCTCGGCCGCCATGCTGCTGGCCAATTTCTGGATGATCGCAGCGCTTTTGCGCAACGACTTCTCCATCTCATACGTGACTCAGGTGGGTTCCATCGCCCTGCCCACGTGGGTGAAGATCGTCAGCCTCTGGTCGTCGCTTGAAGGCTCGATCCTTTTCTGGGGCGGAGTGCTTTCCATCTACATCGCGATCGCCACCCGCAGCCTCAATGAAGCTCATGGGCCGGCGCGACCCGCCGCGATCGGCGCCTGGCTTTTCTGCGCGACGTTCTTTGCGCTTCTGATCGCAGGACCCGCGCAGCCGTTCGGGCGCGTCACCGACATTCCCCTCGACGGCCCGGGTCCGAATCCACTTCTCCAAAACCACGTGCTGATGGCGATTCATCCACCGTTTCTCTACGGTGGCTACGTGGGTATGACCATTCCGTTCGGACTCGCCATCGCCGCACTCCTGGCCGGACGCCTCTCTCCCACCCTCCTCGGCACGATTCGGACCTCGCTGCTGGCCCCCTGGACGCTGCTCACCTGCGCTGTTGTCCTGGGCGGCTGGTGGGCCTACGAGGTCCTCGGCTGGGGCGGCTATTGGGCCTGGGATCCCGTAGAGAACGCCTCCCTGCTCCCGTGGCTCACCGCCACCGCAGCGCTGCACTCAGCCATCCTGACCGAACGACGCGGGGTTTTGAAGGGCTGGACGATGTGTCTGGTCATCGCGAGTTTCCTGCTCACTATCCTCGGAACCTTCATGACGCGCTCCGGCATCTTCAATTCGGTCCATTCGTTCACCCAGAGCGAGATCGGCCCCACCATCCTCAAGTTCCTGGTGCTGGTGACAATCGGGAGCGTGATCCTGTTGGCCATGCGGATTGATCTCCTGAAGCCGGATGGCGAGCTTGATCGCGGAGCGTCGCGCGACACCGCGTTCCTCGCGCAGAACCTGCTGTTCGTGCTCTTCACGTTTACGGTCCTCATCGGGACGGTGTTTCCGCTGGTGGTTGAAGCGGCGCGCAACGTTCAGATGAGTGTCGGCCGACCGTACTTCGATCGTATGACCATTCCGATCGGCGCGCTGCTGCTGTTCGTGATGGGTGTCGGCCCCGCGTTGCCCTGGGGCTCAACTTCAAACGCGGAACTCAAAAAGCGACTGATCCCGCCCGCGGGCCTGGGGCTCGTCTTCCTGGCCATTGCCTTGCTCACCGGAGTGCGGACACCCTGGACGTTGATCACGTTGTTCTTCGCGGGCTACGCCGCGTACGTCACGTTGATTGAGGCGACCCGCCCTGCACGCATCCGCATGAAGTTCCGCACCGACGGCTTCATGCGTGCGTTCTCGCAGGATCTTTTCGGACCCGGACTGCGCCGCCTGGCCGCCTACGTGGCCCACACGGGCGCCGTGATCGCCTTCATCGCCATCTCCGTCTCGAGCACGCGCACTTCGTCGATCGAACGCTCGCTGAAGACGGGCGAATCGATGACGCTGGGCCACTACACGCTGACTCTCGAAGGGATCGAGCACGCTGAAGACCCCCATCGCACGTCGTTGATCGCGCGGGTGGGCATCAAGAAAGACGGCAAGGACCTCGGTCCCCTGCGTCCGATGATGAATCAGTACAACTCGCAGCGCGAGTCGATCGGCACACCCGCGGTGCGGACGGGCCTCGTCGAAGATCTGTACCTTTCTCTTATGAACATCGACAGCGAGACGGGTACGGTGGGATTGCTGGTTCTGGTGAATCCCCTCGTGAGCTGGCTCTGGATCGCGACGCTGATCATGGCGATCGGCGGCACGCTGGCTCTCTTCTCCTCCGTGCGCGTGGGCCGTCTGGTCGAAGCCGGACGTGATCTCCAGACCGAACCCATTCGCTGAGCGAGAACGCCAGTCAGATGAATAGGGGCGTGCTTGGTCTGGGTCTGCTGGTAACGACGCCCCTTCTCGCAATTCTGATCCTCAACCGCGACCGACGCCCGCTCGACATCAGAACGCCGCTCATTCAGAAGCCAGCGCCTGACGTGTTCGTGAAGAGTCTCGACGGCGAGGGCTCGCTGCGCCTGTCGTCTCTCAAGGGCAAGCCCGTGGTGGTGAATTTCTGGGCCTCGTGGTGCGTGCCCTGCGTTGAGGAGCACGCCGCCTTGAGTGCTTTCGCGCAGGCAAACCCGGATGTGGCGTTTGTCGGCATCGTGTATGAGGACACCGCCGAGAACGCGCGCGCGTTCCTCAGTCAGCGCGGACGCGCCTACACGCCTTACATTGATGACAGCGGCAAGGCCTCGATCGCCTTTGGCGTTTACGGCGTGCCCGAAACCTTCTTCGTCAACGCCGCGGGAACCATCGTGGCGAAGACGGTGGGTGCGGTGAACGAGCAGTCGCTCGAAGAGAATCTCGCGGAGGCACGCAAGTGAAGCGGTTCCTGATCGCGCTTGCGACCTGCGCGCTCCTGTCGTCCGTCGTTCCGGCGTTCTCGCAGCAGACCGGTGAACTGGACGAGGAAGTCATGGCGGTCCTAGGGCGACCCACGGGCTCGAAGCCTGCTCCCATGGCGGTCTCCCAGCACTCCCAGGAAATCGACAGCAAGCTCCGTTGCCCGGTTTGTCAGGGTGTCTCCATCGCTGACTCTCCCTCCAGCATGGCGACCAAGATGCGCGGCCAGGTGCGCGACCTCGTCTCCGAGGGGTACAGCGACGAACAGGTCCTGAGCTACTTCGAGCACTCATACGGCGAGTTCGTACGACTGGAACCGCCCCTGCGCGGCATCAACTGGCTGCTTTGGGTCATGCCTGGATTTCTGCTGCTCTCGGGCGCCCTGTTCGTGTTCTGGCGCGCGCGACGGCCGTCGGACGGCGTTGTCGTGGCGGAGGTGAAGGCAACGGGTGTCGACCCAGCGTCGGTCGATCCGGCGATGGCGAAGTATCTGGAACAGATCCGCCGGGACTCCGGACAGTCGTCCTAACAAGCAAAACGAAGGCGAGGAAACTCAGTGGCTGCGGATTTCAGTTGGGGACCTCCCCTTACCGTCCTGGCCATGGGTGCCGCCTTTGGCGGGCTGGTGGTCATCCTTCGCTCCCGGGCGAAAAGCCGCGTCCCGTCCTTCGCGGACGTGAAGCCGGAACGTGCCGACCTGCAACGTCAATACGACGCTCTGGTTCGCCGGCTGGCGGAAGGCACCAGCGCGGAGGAAAGGTCTGGGATCGAACTGCAGGCGGCTCAGGTTCTGATGAAGCTGGACGGCGTCGCCTCCGCCGCGGACACGTCGAAGGCGGAGATCGGACCGAGGGACGCTCCCGCGGTCAGTGCCGCGAACGCGCCGAAGCCGGTCTCCGCGATGACGGGCTTCGTTTACGGAGTGGTCTCGATGGCGGTTCTGGGCGCACTCATCTATCTTGCGTTCCAAGGATCTACGCCGCGCGCCGAAGGCGGCATCGTGACGGGCGGTCAGGGGATGGGTCCGGCCGCGGCGAGTGCTGCTCCCCCTCAGGAGGGCGTCGATGAGAAGGCCATCGCGGCGCTTGAAGAGGAAGTGAGAAAGGCACCTCGGGATATCCCGCACCGCATCGAGCTGGCGCGCGCGTATCTGCAGAAGCGGGATTTGATCAAGGTCTTCGACCAGACCAAGGCGGTGCTGGAGATCGAGCCTGGCAATCCGCTGGGACTGACGTATCAGGGCCTCGTTCGCGTCGCCATGGGACAGGCTGATCAGGCGGAAGCGATGCTGCTCGAGGCGATCAAGAAGGATCCCAACATCGAAGACGCCTACATTCACCTGGCGATCGCGCGCATTCAGCGCGGCAATCGCGCGGGCGCCGAGCAAGCCATCCAGGACGCGCAGAAGCTGTTTCCCCAGGACCGCGCTGAATTGGCTCAGATGTTTACTCAGCTCACCCAGGCCGCCGATCAGAAAGCGACTGCGGCTCCAGCAGAGCCTTCCGAAACCACCGACACCACCGCCACGGGTACGGCGACGGACGAGGGCGGATCATCCGGCGACGTCGTGGTGGTGGTGGACCTGCCCAAGGGCATCACCGTGCCTCCCTCCGCGTTGCTGTTCGTGATCGTTCGTGAAGCAGGATTTGGGACCGGGCCGCCGGTGGCGGTGAAGCGACTCCCCGCTGCGAACTTCCCCATTACGGTGACACTCACGAACAAGGATTCCATGGCGGGCGAGTCGCTTCCCGGCCTCGTGCGTATCGACGCCCGCATCGACCGCGACGGTGATCCTCTGACCAAAGACCCCCGTGATCCCGTCGCCAGCGAAGACAACGTTCGCCCGGGTTCGGGACAGATTCTCCTGGTGCTGGCGCCCGTCAAGTAGCCCAAATAAAAAGGCCTCTCCGTTAGGAGAGGCCGGGGTCGCGCGATCCCTTAGAAGGAGATCTTCGCGCCGATCTGCATGCTGCGCTGGTCGTACGCCGACGTCGCGCAGGGGGTGATGGCCGGGCTGCCGCACTGGATGATCGTCGACGGGATCGCCGTGGTGGGGTTGCCAAGCGCATCGGTTGCGACCACACGGTTCACTCCGGAAACGCTGAGGTTGTTGAGGATGTTCTTCGCCTCGCCGAAGATCTCGAGACGGCGCTTGCCAAAGTTGATGAAGCGCACGTAGCGGGCATCAACGTTGAAAACACGGCCGAGACGACCGGTGTTGCGGTCGACTCCCAACGGGCGATCGTTCGCGGCGTTGCCATCATTGTTCAGATCCCGGTTGGTGCGGATGTTGAACGGCAATCCGCTGTTGGCCTGAACAATGATGCCGAGCTGGTTGTTGTTCACGATGGCAGCGAGGGGACCGTCGATCTTCGGCTGGAGGAGCGAGGAAAGCACGAAGGTGTGGGTCTGGTTGAACGGCGCGATGCCCTTGTCACGAGTGATGTTCGAGGGATCGGAGATGCGGTCGTCGCCCGTCGCGAGAACGTAGGACGGGAATGGCGCATTGTCGGTGCTCTTCGCGAGGGTGTAGTTTGCCTGCATCTGCCAGCCCTTGCGCATCCGCTTGTTCACGGTCGCGGTGAAGGCGTTGTAGGAGCCGCGGCCAATGGACTGGAGAACGTCGATCGCGTTGAACGTGGAGTTTGGACGTACCGACGAGTAGATCGGCCGACCGTCAGCCAGCGTCTGGCCGCTCGGGGTCAGGTTGGTGTCGAGCTGGACGGGCATGTTGCGGTTGAGCGAGTTGATGTAGCCCACACTCACGGAGATGTCATCGCTGAGCGCGCGCTCGAGCTGAATGTTCGAGAGCAGCGACCACTGCGTACTGAAATCCGCGGCGATCGCGGACACGCCCTGCTTCGGCGGAGCCGACGCTGAGATCGTCGCGGGGAACGACGGAGCGCCTGCGACCGCGGGACCACCGGTGAACGTGAAGGACTTCGGATCACCGTTGCGGAGGATCGCGTCTTCGTAGGTGTTCAACTGAGGCGGCTCGTACATGACGCCGGACGAAGCACGGAGAACCGTCTTGTTGTCGCCGTCAAGCGACCAGGAGAAACCGGCGCGAGCCGCGAAGTTGTTCTTGTCGTCCTTGAACGACGAGGACAGCGGATTGGCCGCGAACACGCGAGAGTCCGGAACATTGAAGAGGTCGTAACGCAGGCCGTAGAGCAGCTTGAAGCGGGACGAAAGCCACACGTCGTCCTGAACGAACAGGCCGATGAACTTCGAGGTGTAGGCCGCCGTGGGATCGCCGAGATCCTGGGTGTAGGAGGAGTAGCCGCGCGGGGCGCTGCCATTCTTCGCGGCGAGGTACGCGGCGACCGAGGTGAACGTGTACTGCGCGCGCAGTGTGTTCTGCCGCGTGTCGGAGATGTTCTGGAAGTCGATGCCCGCCTTCATGCTGTGCTTGCCCACCGTCCACGAGAAGTTGTTGACGATCTGGAAGATCTTCGTGTTGAAGATGAAACCAGCGCTCTGAGCGCCATCCAAAGGCGTTCCGAAGTTGATGGCCTGCGCGCCGGTGATGTTGATCGCGGGGCCGGTGGCCGCGGAGTCGCTCGCGGTGCGGGACTGGTCTCGCACGGCGTACTGCACACGAAGTTCGTTCAGGCGGGTTCCACCGAGCTGCGAAATGAGCTGAGCGGAAGCGGTGTTCATCTTGTCGTTGAAGTCGGTGGCCCGTTGGATCGTGTTGGCGCCGCCGCCGATGTTGTAAGGCGAATCGTTCTTGAACCAGAATTCGCGGATCGAGAGCTTGTTCGAGGCGTTGATCTGGTGGTCAATCTTCGCGATCGCGAAGTGAACCTTTTGGGTCGCGGGGATGACGCCGTCGCCAATCGCCTGGTCTTTCGTGAGTCCGACGGCGCTGAAGGCGTCCACCGCCGACTGGGCGATGGTGCGATCCGCCGAGAGGTCACGGTCGACGTACTCGTAGCCCACGTAGAAGTGGGTCTTGTCCTTCACGATCGGGCCGCCGAGGGTGAAGTTGGTGTTGTTGACGTGGGTGTCCGGCTTCTTGGTGCCCGTGAAATAGAAAGGCGTATTGGAGAAGTTCTTGCGACGGAGACGGAAGCTGACGGTGCCCGCGAAGTCATTCGCGCCCGACGGGGTGATCGCGTTGTAGACCATGCCGGTGGTCTGCCCGAACTCAGGAGCGAACCCGCTGGTGATGACCTTGACTTCCTTCACCACGATTTCGGAGACGGGGAGGAGACGGAGACCCGCGCGGTCCTTCTCGGTATTGGTGTTGCCGTCGATCTGGTAGTTCACATGCATCTGCGATCCGTTGCCGTTGATACGCGCCGCGCCGAACTCGTTGTTCTCGTAGCCGGTGACGTTGGGCTGGAGGAAGGCGAAGTTGTAGGGATTGCGCGAAACGAGAGGCAAGTTCTTGATCTCGGCTTCCGAGATGGTGCGGCCGATGTCGATCTTGCCGGGATTCGCGACGGGCGCTTCGCCGGTGACCGTGACCACTTCGGTCAGAGCTCCGGTTTCGAGAACAACGTTGATCACGACGCCCTGACCGGCCGAGAGGCTGAATCCCGCGCGCTCGTAGGCCTTGAAGCCGGAGAGCTCAACCCGGACCTTGTAGCTGCCGAGAGAAAGCAGGGGAGCGCGGAAGTCGCCCTTGGAATCGGTGACGAACGTTTTCGATTCGCCCGTGCTGGTGTTGGTGACGGTGACGTTGACTCCGGGCAGAACTCCGCCTGAAGAGTCTTTGACGACGCCTTCAATAAGGCCGTTAATGGCCGTGGACTGGGCAAAGGCGCTGGTCGAAACCAGAAGCGCCACCACCGCGATGAGAAGCTTGCGCAACATTGATCTGAAGTCTCCTGGAAGTGTTGTTTTTCAGAGGCGCCGGTCTGGCGTCCCCTGCGGAAACCTCTGCCGTCCACAGGGGCGTCCTCTAATGATTCGGTATTGTAGTCTCCCCATGTTCACCGTCCCCAAGCCCGGCGCCAGCGTACTTCTCGACTCAGCCAAAGAACGTGACCTTCAGGACCTGGGCTTCGGCACGCGGATGCTCGAAGGGGAGAACGAGCGATTTCTGAATCGCGACGGCACGTTCAATGTCGTGCGACTCGGGCTGCCCTGGTGGAAGTCGCTGAATCTGTATCACGTGCTCGTCACATGTTCGTGGGGGCGGTTCTACGGCCTGCTCGGCGCACTGTACTTCTCGGTCAACCTGGCCTTCGCCCTCGGATATCTCGCGTGCGGGCCATCGGCTCTGGCCGGCTCGACGTCGGTCACTTTGGGCGATCGCTTCTTCGACGCCTTCTTCTTCAGCGTGCAGACGCTCGCAACCATCGGTTATGGCGCGTTGTCACCCCGTGGCCTTGCCGCGAACTTACTGGTGTCAATCGAAGCGCTGCTCGGACTCCTCGGCGTGGCTCTCTCAACGGGACTCGCGTTCTCCCGGTTCGCGCGGCCGCAGGCGAAGATCCGTTTCGCGGAGAACGCGGTGGTCGCACCGTACGGCGAAGGCTGGGGCTTCATGTTCCGCCTGGCGAACGAACGCTCCTCCCAGCTACTCGAGGTGCAGGCCACGGTCGTCCTCTCGCAGTTCGTGCCCAACGCTTCGGGGAAGCGGGAACGCAGATTCACTCCTCTGGCGCTTGAGCGGGACAAGGTCATGTTCTTTCCGCTGCACTGGACCGTGGTTCATCCCATCACGCCGGAAAGCCCGCTCGCCAACGCGGATGCCGCGAGCTTCGTGCGCAGCGAACCGGAAATCTTCGTCCTGATGACGGCCTACGACGAGGCCTCCTCGCAGGCGGTCCACGCGCGAACGTCTTACAAGCCGGAAGAGATCATCTTCGGCGCTCGCTACAAGGACATTTTTGTGGGCAAGAAGGGCAAGCCGACGATCGACCTGTCGGTCTTGTCGGACGTCTCGTCGATTTAAGAGCCTGGCAGGGGCTATCGACGGGAGGCGGGCATTTGCGGGACGATGCCGTGCTCGGACTTCAGGCGCTCGAGGGCGGCGATACGGACCGGACGGCGGACGTCGTGGTCCGTCGGGTGATAGCCCTTTCCAACCTCCGCGAGCTTGCCTCTGTGCATCAGATTTTCGCGGTCGATGATCAGTTCGGCGCGCGAGGTTCCGACCAGGTCGTTCTCTCGGCTCATCAGGATCGCCTCTTCGGGACAGGCGTCGACGCAGAAGCCGCAATAGACGCAGCGAAGCAGGTCGATCTCGAAACGCGTCGGGTACTTCTCGATCTTCTTCTCGGGCCGTTCGCCGGCTTCGATGTAGATGCACTCGGCCGGGCAGACGGTGGCGCACATGTAGCAGGCCACGCACTTCGGCGTGCCGTCTTCGCGCGCAGTCAGAAGATGGACTCCGCGATAGCGGCCGGAGATGTTGCGCTTCTTCTCGGGATACTCGATGGTGGCCGAGCGGCCTTTCACGAAGAGCGTCTCGAACATGTTCCGGAGAGTCAGGTACATCCCGTAGAGGATCGGCATGTAGCCGGGGCGGGTATCGCGATTGACGGTGATGACGTTTGAGGCCATGGTCTGTTCCTTAGGCCGAGGCCTGAGCCTTATCGGCGGTCGCAAGCGACTTGCCAAGCGGGCCGAGAGAGCGGTGGGTGAAATCGGCGTACGCGGGGGTCGCGACCGCCATCTCAACGAACACATCACCGGCACTCGCCGCGTTCATGGGCTGGCCGAGGCGTTCGAGAAGATCGAGACCCACTTCCCAACGGGGCTTGGCATCGCCGGGCGCGTCGAAGGCGCGCTTGAAGCGCTGCACGCGCCGTTCGAAATTGGTAAAGGTGCCATCCGTCTCCGCCCACATCGCGACCGGGATCACCGCGTGGGCGTTCATGAGGTGCGTGCCCTGATGGGTCGCCATGACCGCGACGTACGGAACGGTCTTGGCGGCTTCGGCGACAGCGGGATCGTTCAGCATCGAGCCGTCCTGGAGAACCAGGACCTGGACCTTGCCGGCCTTGCAGTCGGCGAGGAGCGTTTCGACGCCCGTCACTCCCAGACCCTGATCGAGCAGTCCCTGAGTGTTCGGATGACGGTCCTCGCGCTGAAGAATCTCATCCTTGCGCACGTTGAGCTTGTCCTGCGGGTTGCCAACGCGGAAATCAAGACGGCCACCGACGGCCTGCGCGACCTTCTTGAAGGTGTAGGCGTCTTCGTTGCTGGCGCGGGGCGATGCGAGGAAGGCGGAGTCGGCACCGGCGGCCTGAAGTTTGACCGCCAGCTCATGGACGATCTCCTTCGTGGTCGCTACCACGCCGCCGAAGCGATGCGCGGTGGCGACGCGATCGGGGGCGATCAACTTGTAGAGGTCGCGGCCCGGATCGCACATCCACGACTTATTGACTTCGACGTTCCGACGCGGACGGAAGCGATAGGCCTCACCGTCGCGATGGTCGATGGTCATGTTGCAGCCGGTCGAGCAGCCGGGGCAGACGGAGTCGGTCTCTTTCAAGAACCAGACGCGCATCTTGAAACGGAAATCCTTGGACAGAAGCGCGCCGACGGGACACACGTCCACGAGGTTGCCCGCGTATTCGTGCGTGATCGGACCGCCGTTGTAGGTGGAGATCTGGGTCGAACCGCCGCGGTTCACGAACTCGAGGAGGTTGGTCTTCGTGACTTCGCGCTCATAGCGGATACAGCGCGAGCACACCACGCAACGCTCGGCGTCGAGCATGATGGGGCCGATGTCGACCACCTTGCGCTTGTTGATCTTCTCTTCGATCTCGACGCGCGAGTCATGGAGACCGTTGTCCATGTACTGATCCTGCAAGTAGCACTCACCCGCCTGGTCGCAGACCGGGCAGTCGATGGGGTGATTGACGAGCAGAAACTCGAGAGTGTCCTTCTGGGCGGCCTTGGCCTTGGGACTCGTCACCTGCGTCTTGATGACCATCCCCTCGTTGACGGTGGTCCCGCAGGCGATCTGAAGTTTGGGGAACTTCTCGATCTCGACCATGCACATGCGGCAGTTGCCGTCGACGGGAAGATCGTCGTGATAGCAGAAACGCGGAACGCGAACGCCCGCAAGCTCCGCCGCCCGGATGACGGACGTGCCGGGAGCGACTTCAATCTCTTGTCCGTCGATGGTGCACTTAGGCATGGCTTGGATTACCGGTCGAGTTCGCCAGCGACAACGTTGAGTCCGCCGATCACGGCCACCGCGTCAGCGATCAGGGTTCCCTTGATCATCTGCGGATAGGCCTGGTAGATGTTGTAGCAGGGCGGACGGACCTTCACGCGCGAGGGATGCTTCTTGCCGTCGCTCACAATGTAGTAGCCGAGTTCGCCATTGGCGCCTTCGACGTAGCCGTAGACCTCGCCGGGTGCGGCCAGGATGCCGTCGTAGACCAGTTTGAAGTGGTTCATCAACGACTCGATGTTTCCGTAAACCTCTGACTTCGGCGGAAGCGCCACCCTGCGGTCCTGGGTGATGAAGTCGCCCTTGGGCATCTTCTGCAGCGCCTGGTCGATGATGCGCGCACTCTGCTTGATCTCTTCGACGCGGACAAGATAGCGGTCGTAGCAATCGCCCACCGTGCCCACCGGAATGTCGAAGTCGTACTGTTCGTAGCCAGAGTAGGGATGATCCTTGCGGATGTCGTAGGCGATACCGGAGCCGCGCAGACACGGACCGACCCAGCCGTAGGACAAAGCGTCTTCCTTCGACATGGTGCCGACATCCTTGAACCGGTTCGCGAAGATAGCGTTTGTAGTGAGCAGAGCCTCCATCTGGTCGGAGACTTCCTTGATCCAGACCAGGATAGCGCGGCAGCGCGCTTCAAAATCATCAGGAACGTCCTGGGCGACACCGCCGATGCGGGCGTAGCTCACGGTGAGGCGGGCGCCGCAGACCGAGTCGAGAAGATCGTAGATTTCTTCGCGAGCGCGGAAGACGACGAAGAAGGGCGTGATGGCGCCCAGGTCGACCACGTTCGTGGAGATGCAGATGAAGTGGTCCATGATCCGAGAAAATTCGGACAGGATGACGCGGATCGCTTCGGCGCGAGGAGGTGCGGGCACCCCAAGAAGTTTCTCAACCGCAAGGGCCCAGCCGTGGCCGTTGATGAAGGCCGAGCAATAGTTCAGGCGGTCGGTATAAGGAATGATCTGCCAGTACGTGCGCTCTTCCGCCATCTTCTCGAAGTTACGGTGGAGATAGCCGATTTCCGCTTCGCAATCCTTGATGATTTCGCCGTCGAGGAGGGCCTGGACGCGGAACGTGCCGTGCATCGCAGGATGGGAGGGACCGATGTTCAGAACCAGATGCTCGGAACCCTTCGGCACCTCAAGCAGCCATTCCTTCGGCTTCTTGCTGACGTAGCGCTTGCCGGTTGGAAAATCCTTGCGCATCGGATGACCGATGAAGTCATCGTGGGTCAGGATGCGGGTAAGGTTTGGATGGCCGGTGAAAATCAGGCCGTAGAGGTCGAACGCCTCGCGCTCGAACCAGTTGGCGCCCTTGAACACGTCGGTGAGGGTGTCGCACACCGGGGTCTTCTCGGGCACCGCCGTCTTCAGGCGAATGTGATGCTTCTTCGTGACCGAGTAGAGATGGAGGACCACTTCAAAGCGAAGTGGACGCGAGTCGTCGTTGAGGTAGTCGACACCGCAAAGATCGAGGAAGAGCTTGTAATCGAGCTCGGGATGGTCGCGCAGGGTGCGGGCCGCTTCCTTCCAGGCGGATCCGGCCACGGTGATCGCAAGGTCGCCGCGGTAGTCGGTGGCGCGGAGAATCTTCTCGCCGAACTTCTCCGAAAGGATGCGGTAGGCGGGTTTGGACAGAGCGACTTCGCCCTCAAGGGCCGGCATGCTAAGCATGATGCGAACCGTCTCCTGGCTCATCGCGCTCTTCGGTCAGTTTGAAATGAATGCGGCCGCGCGGCTCCTGACCATCCGAAGCGCGGGCGGCGTCGTCGGTGGACCAGGCGGTGCGGCGCTCACGACGGTCGTTCAGGCCCTCGGCACGCGCGCCCACACGGTGCTCGCCTTGCGGACGCTTGGCCTGCTCACCGTTCTTGATGCGTTCTTGAATCTTCATGAGCGCGGCGAGAAGAGACTCTGGCGTCGGCGGGCAACCGGGCACGTAGACGTCCACGGGGATGATTTCGTCGATGCCCTGCATGGTGTGATAACTGCGGTAGAAACCGCCGGTGGAGGCGCAAACGCCCATCGACACCACCCACTTCGGCTCGGGCATCTGGTCGTAGATGGTCTTTAGGATCGGACCCATCTTGTCGACCACCGTGCCGGCGACGAGAAGGAGATCGGCCTGACGCGGAGAGAAACGAAGGACTTCCGAACCGAAACGGGCTACGTCGTAGTGGGAACCCGTAAATGCCATGAATTCAATGGCGCAGCACGCGGTACCGAAAGGAAAGGGCCAAATCGAGGACTTGCGACCCCAGTTCACCACCGCATCGACCGTGGTGGTGATGATGTTGCCGCCTTCGTGCACGCTCTTGAAGTGCGTGGGATCGACGTATTTGCCCGTGATGATGTCGAGCAGACCCATTTCGTGTCCTTAGGTTTCTTTCGCTGATGGCGCATTGCGTGCGGGCCGAAACCGGCCTCATCACACAAGCAGCGGCGAATGATAAACCAGTAGGGTCCTGACTGCGTTACGTTGTTTCGGCCGGCCTAAACGAGAGCCTTCAGCGCCGTTCCGAGGCGGGCGAGACCGGCATCAATCTGGGCTTCGCTCACCGAACCGACACTGAGCCGCATCCAGCCGGTTTCGCCGGGAACGCCGAAGGCCTGGAAGGGCACCACGCCGAACCCCGCGCCTTCGAGAAGAAAGCGGCGGACATCTTCGTTCGTCTTGATCACTTCCCCGTTTGGAGTCTTTTTGCCGAAGGGATGAACCCGAGCGCTCACATAGATAGCGCCCGTCGGCTCGATGCTGTCGACCGCATAGCCTTCGGACCTCAGCTTCTGGAAACCCTGGTGAAGGGACTGAAGACGGCGTTCGAGAGCAGGCTTGAACACCGCGTGATACTTCGTGATGGCGTCGTCGTCATCGAGAAGAACCGCTGAGGCGGTCTGCTCAGGCTTCGGGGCCCAGCCGCCCGCGTGCATCAGCATGGTGTTCATCTTTCCGATGACGTCGGTCGGGCCGAGTGCCCAACCGACGCGCAGTCCGGTCGCCGCGAAGGCCTTCGACATGCCGTCGATGAAGATGGTGTACTTCGCCATCTCAGGAATGAGCTGCACCGGGGTCACGTGTTCGACGCCGAAGGACAGCATCCAATAGATGTGGTCGTACATCAGATAGATGGGACGACGTCCCTGCTTTTCCCGCTCCTCGTTCTCTTTGAGGATCGCTTCGGAGAGCTTCAAGAGCGCCGCGCGCGGCGTCACCGTGCCGGAAGGATTGAGCGGTGTGTTGACGGCGAGAAGACTCGCGGTCTTGATCACGGCGTCGAGCGCGCCTGGCTTGGGCTGGAACGCATCCTCGGGCGAACAGATCACCGCCTCACCTTTCGCACCCACGATCTCCGCGTAGAAGGGGTAGTTCCAGCACGGTGCGGGATACGCGACGGTGTCGCCTGGCTCAACCACCACGCGGAAGAGTGCGTAGATGAGCGGACGCGCGCCGGACGCGATCTGGATCGAATCGAGCGGATAGTTGAGGCCGAGATGGCGGGCGTAGAAACGCTGCACCGCCGAACGGAGGGAAGGAATGCCCGCGGCAGGGGGGTAGTTCGTGGCACCCGCGTCGAGTGCGGCTTTCGCGGCATCGCGGAGTTTCTCGGGGATCGGAAAGTACTTCGGATCGAAGTCGCCGACGGTGAGATCGCAGACGTCTTTTCCCGCGGCCTGCATGGCTCGAATTTCCTGCGCCACCTTCAGGATGGTCGAAGGCTGGAGCTTGTCGGCCAGACTGGACA
>JBDTQB010000058.1:0-18198 GCA_039932395.1 Vicinamibacteria bacterium
GGTCGTTGGCGGTGACCGCCATCCCCTCCTTGTCGGTCGCCACGATCATGCGGCCCAGACGCAGGCGCAGATCCTCGCGATCGTTTGAAAGACAGAGCACGGCCATGATCTCGGATGCAGCGGTGATGTCGAATCCGGTCTCGCGCGGCACGCCTTCCAGCGCTCCGCCCAGTCCGACAATGACGCGACGGAGGGATCGATCGTTCAGGTCGAGGACACGCCGCCACAACACCTTCCGTGCATCGATGCCCCGCGCATTTCCGCTGTGGAGGTGATTGTCGACAAGTGAGGCCAGCAGATTGTGCGCGGAGGTGATGGCGTGGAAGTCGCCGGTGAAATGGAGATTGATGTCTTCAGCGGGAACCACGATGGATTTGCCGCCGCCGGTTGCGCCGCCCTTGACGCCGAAGGTGGGTCCAAGCGATGGCTCGCGAAGGGCCAGACAAACCTTCTTGCCGATCTTCGCGAGCCCCTGGGCGAGACCGATTGACGTTGTCGTCTTTCCCTCGCCGGCTGACGTGGGCGTGATCGCCGAAACGAGAATCAACTTGCCCCGTGGCGCGTCCGCCTTCAACGCTTCGAGACGGATCTTCGCCTTGTCGTCTCCGTAGAGGATCAGATGCTCGCGCGCGATGCCCAGAGAGTGAGCGACGTCGACGATGGGACGGACTTCAGACATGAAGCGGACTCCTCATGGATCGCGGAGGGGAACGGGATGAGACTCGATTGGCGCAGTCTCTCAAATTGATCGTTCAAGCACCGAGCGACGCTACGCCGTGGCCGCGCCCTTTGAGTGGCCACCGTCCTTGAGCCGCTTCTCCAGACGTTCGCGCATCGCGGGCCATTCCGAGAGCAGGATGCTGTAAATCACGGTGTCGCGGACGGAGCCATCACGACGCATCCCGAGGTGACGGATCACCCCGTCCTTGTGCGCGCCGAGCGCCTCGATGGCCGCCTGGGACCGAAGGTTAAGGTTGTCGGTGCGCAACCCAACCACTTTGCAGCCCAGCGTGTCGAACGCGTGCTCCATGAGCAAGAGCTTGCAGGAGGTGTTGACGTGCGACCGCTGGCAACGCCCCGCGTACCATGTGTAGCCAATCTCTACGCGGTCGATGTTGGTGATGATGTCGTGATAGCGCGTGGTGCCGACGATCCTGCCGTCCCTCAGATCGCGCACCGCCCAGGGGAGCTGATGCCCTGCACGCTGACCGTCCAACGCCGTCTGGATGTACGACGCCTCTTCGCCGGGTGCCGGGACCGAGGTGAACATCAGGTTCCACAGCTTGCCGTCCGCAGCGGCCTCGCCCAGCGCCGGCGCGTGATCAAGGGAAAGAGGCTCCAGCCGCATGCCGCGGCCTTCGAGAACGATGGGGTGCAGGTCGATCATGGTTAGGAGATCCCTTTCCAGACGGCGTTCTCATCGCGGACCGCGCCCAGCAAGGCGTCGGCCGAGCGATCGATGTCGGCCACGGTGGTCGCCCAGTTCGACACCGAGATCCGCAATGCGTCCATGCCATGGCGCTTCGTGCCACTGGCCCACATCACACCGCCCGCCTGAATACGGCCGATGACCGCACGCGTGAACGCGTCAGCATCTCCGCCACGGTCGGGCGCGAAGCGCACCAGGACCTGGTTGAGCACGACGTCATTGAGGACGACCACGCCGCCCGCACGAAGGCGCTCCGCCATACGCACGGCCAGATCGCAACACCGCGCGACCATGTCGCTGATGCCTTGTCGCCCAAGGCTTCGAACCGCCGCCCACACCGCGAAGCCGCGCGCGCGCCGCGAGGATTCGGGCGTGAAGTCGTGGTTGTCGCGCACCGCGTCCACGCCCTTGATCAGGTATGCAGCGCTCTTCGTGATCGCGGTGGTCAGGTTCTCGCGTTCGCGCACGACCACGATCCCGGAGTCGTAGGGAACGTTCAGCCATTTATGCGCGTCGGTCGCCAATGAATCCGCGAGTTCAACGCCCTTCAGCAAATGGCGGCGGCCAGGATCGGTGTGCGCCCACAGACCGAAGGCTCCATCCACGTGAAGCCATCCACCGTTCGCGCGAACGATCGGCGCGATTTCGTCCAGCGGATCGAAGGCGCCGGTACTGACGTTGCCGGCCTGAGCAGCCACCAGGAGAGGACCCTTGAGGGAACCGAGTCTGGCCTTGAGCGCGTCTGGAATCATGCGGCCTTGCGCATCCGCCGCGACGCGGTGCGCGCGAGCTTCACCCAGCCCGAGTAGACGTAAAGCGGAGAGAACGGTCGCGTGCGCCTCTTCTCCGATGACGACCTGAACCTCCGGCGCGCCTTGAAGTCCCTGCTTCTCGACATCCCAGCCGGCGCGGGCGAGGACCGCGTGTCGTCCCGCGAGCAGCGCCGAGAAGTTCGCCATCTGGCAGCCGGTCACGAAGCCCACCGCCGCCTCGCTCGGGAGTCCCAGCAGCTCCTTGATCCAGCGCGCGGAAACCTCTTCCACCGCCGCGGCGGCGGGCGAGGCGATGTTGAGCGCCGCGTTCTGGTCCCAGGTCGCGGTCAACCAATCGGCCGCGAGAGCCGCAGGAACCCCGCCGCCGATCACGAAACCGAAGTACCGCGGACCAGCCGAGCCGATGAGTCCTGGATCGGCCGCCCTGGCGAGCGCATCCACCACGGCCGCCGGATTCTCGCCGCGTTCCGGCAGATCGCCGCCGAAGGCTTCAACGAGTTCGCTGAAAGTGGCCTTGGGCCCCACCGGACGATCCGGCAGCGCCTTGAAGAAGTCGCGCGAGATCTCACGTGCACGATCGAGCGCCGCCTCGCGTTCAAGATGCGCCTGGTCGAATTCCATAACGACGGAATTTAGTTCAGCTGGTCAGAAGCTCCATCGAGAGGCGAACTTCTGCGGCGTGAAATGGGGAATCGGCATTGGCTGAAGAGAGTCGCCGCCGCGTTTCAGCAGAGAACGCACGTCGAGCTTCTCGCCCGTAGCGTAGTAGTGAAGGAGATACTCGAAATCGGCGCGCCACCAGTCGGAGGCCCAGCCGTCCATGTCCATCACACCCGCTTCATGCAGCAGCGCGATGCCCATGCGTGTCGCGCCCTGTTCGTACTCCGTGATCGCCGCCATCTCCTCCGGAGTCTTGCCCACCGCGACGTTGAGTCCAAGCGAGCGATAGGCGTCGGAGACGTTCCACTGAACGGTATGGCCGAAGAGATGGATAAGCACGAAGAGCGCCACCTCCAGGTCCTGGTCGTAGTCGATCAGGATGGTCTGGCCATCGAAGTCGCCCGTGTTGGGATCGACGACGTCGGAGATCATCACCTCGATGCCGTACTTCTTCTCGACGATGGGGACGATGAGGTTGTAGGCGGTTTGATGGTCCAAGAAGCGTCCTCGCCGATACGCTATCAGGTGTGTTGGGCAGCCGCGGTGAAAGCCCTCAGCGTTCTGAGAACTTTGATTTCAAGGGGAAGCCAACGGTGAACACCGCGCCGTTCCCGTCGCGCCGGTTGGCCGCGGTCGCGGTAGCTTCGTGAAAGTCGGCGATGGCGCGCACGATGGTGAGGCCGAGCCCGAGATGGACCTTTCCGGAGGTGTCGGCCGGACGCGCGGAGACCACCGACTCGAAGACCTTGCCGGAAATTTCGTCTGGGAGCGTAGGTCCTTCGTTGCTCACGGAGAGAAAGGCCACACCCAGCCCGCGGATCAGACGGACTTCGATCGAAGTTCCCTCCCGCGCGAAGTCGAGAGCGTTCTCGACGAGCTTGTCGAGGAGTTGAGCGATGAGATCCGGTGCGCCTTCCATGACGAGAGGCCGGTCGCCGATGTCTATCACGAGGTCGATCCGGCGCTGAGGATGTGCCAGCCGGTACCCTTCAACGCATCCGCTGACCACGCGCGACAAATCGAACGATTCGCGCTCGCTCATCGCGATGGTCTGTTCGAGACGAGACGCTTCCGTCATCCGCTGGAGGATGGTGACCAGACGCGACAGGCCTTCGTCGGCGCGATCCAGATAGACCGAGGCGTTCGCCGGAATCTGATGAAGGCGCAGATTGTCGAGCGATGAACGCACGACCGCGACGGGAGTTCGGATCTCGTGAGACAGGCGCGCGCGAAGGTCTTCGAGGTACGCCGTGTACTGCTGCTGGCGTTCCAGCATCGAACCGAAGCTGCGCGAGAGATCCCCCACTTCATCCTGAGCGGTGGATGTCTGAATCTCCGCGCGGACGCGCCCCTGGCGGTCGATCGCTCGCTCTACCGAGTTGCGCAGCCCTCGGATTCGGAACGAGAGGCGGGTGGCGAAGGCGAGAAGGGTGAGCGTTCCCGCGACGACCACGAACGCGATGGAAAAGAAGAGTTGTTCGAACGCCCGATTGCGGGCGGCCAGGGTTTCATTCGTGGTTTCTTCCGCGAGGACCGCACCTGCGACGTGCCCTTCATTCCAGACCGGCTCGGCCGCGGACAGAACCACCACGCGTCCATCGGTGGTCCGTCGTCGCCAGTGAGTGCTTGCTCCAGTCAGGGTCTGGGTCAGTTCGGGGCCTTCCAGCCGGATGGCATCGGGGCCTTTGTCGGTGAAGTCTTCGGTGGGCTCGACCAGGATGGACCGGTAGATCGGCCGAAGCGCCATCACCAGACTCTGCCGCCAGGTTGGCGGCGTTTGAGCGGCGGGCGTCGCCTGAAGAGTTCCGGCCTGGGCAAGAACGCTACCGTCGCGGTCGATCACCCAAAGCCTGGAGCGGGCCCGTCCGAGGCCCTGCGCCAATACGGCGAGTTCCGGAGAGGGAACGAAGATCGCGCCAAGGTCTTCGCGCGTGGCGGTCGTGCCGACCCGACTCACTTCAAGGCGTGTTTCTGCGTCGTCCACGTCTTCGACAGAGATCCCAAATCGTGCGCCGATCATGGTTCTCGGCACGCGTGCTTCGATGCGGTAGCCGTCCTCCGTCTCTACCAACGCCGCCTCAATCCGGGGATCTGGAAGTCCAACGCCATCGGGGCCGATCTGCGCGACCCGCGTCGAACCGTCCTCGGCCTCATGGATGGAGAAGCGCAGGAACTCATCGTCGGCTGAGACCATCGCGAGTTCGACGTGATCGCTCGCGTTGACGGGCGGGAAATCCGAACTGTGGCGCACAATCACGTTGTCCCGCACTTCGATCAGCAGATAGATGGCCCGGTCATAGCGGCCGATTCGATAGCGGAGCCGCAGCGGGGGATCGGTTGCTTCCGGTGTCGCGGTGGCCGTCAGTTCATGGACTTCTCCACGCTGGCCGTTCCAGTCCGTGTTCTGGCCGTCGATGATGATCGGTGAGCTGAGTGTTTCGATGCGCAGCGCTCGCGACGTCTCATGTGAAGGCGGAAGCGTCGAGTCACTGACGAAGATGCCGGGACGTTCATGAAGAGCGGTCGCGACGGCGCGAGCGGTCGACGCCAGGCCCTGCTCCTGCGTTTCCACCAGGAACGCCTCGATCTCGCGGGCCGACCGCAGACCGAGAATCGGAATGGCCAGCAGCAGACTCGAAACAATCAGAAGCTGCGCCCGAAGTCCAAGACGCATGGAGGCTAAGGCCCGACGCTTTCCGGATTCCAGCGATAGCCCATACCGTAAACCGTCTCGATGCGATCGAAAGCGTCGTCGATAGCCTCGAACTTCCGACGCACCCGTTTCACATGCGACGTGATGGTGCTGTCATCCACCAGCATCTTCGCCGCCGTCATCAAGGCCTCGCGATCCTTCACATGACCGGGATGCTTCGCCATGGCATGGATCAACCAGAACTCGGTCAGCGTCAGATCGACGCGTCGGCCCTTCCAAGTGGCGACAACGCGAGCGACATCCAGCGTGAGTTGGCCACGCACCAGCGTCTCTTCCGCATTCTGCGATTCGCCCGCAGCTTCCATCCGGCGGAAGAGAGCGCCGATGCGGGCGAACAGATGAGGCAGGCTGACGTCTTTCGTGACGTAGTCGTCAGCACCCATGCGCAGACCGGAGACGACGTCGAAGTCGGAGTCGCGCGCGGTTAGAAAGATGATCGGAAGGGTCGGCGAGAGCGAACGCAGTTCGCGACACAACGCGAAGCCTCCGTCGACATCCGAGCCAAGTCCGATATCCAGAAGTGCCAGATCCGGCAGGCGCGTGCGAAACGATTCGAGCGCGCGTTTCCGGTCCTCAAACACCGTGACTTCATAGCCTTGCGTGACCAGCGCATCGCGATAGTTCTGGCGAATGGCCGGATCGTCCTCAACGATGGTGATTCTGCGGGGCATGAGTCTCAAGGAACTATACGAGCCGCCTGTCGCAAAAGTCGTTGCGACATTTTTCCGCCACAATGTTCCATAGGAAGGTCATCAACACGGCAGAGCCACGCCTTTTTGTCTGATTCAAATCGTCTTCGTCGAGCCGGCCGGTCGCAATCACGCGCATCGCAGGCCGGCTCGACAGGAGCGACTCATGACTTACGGACGACGGCACTACCTGACCCAAACGATTCTGGTCCGCCTCGCTTACGCCGGACCCACCAACGACGAGGCGCGCGAATTCGTTCGTGCTTCGGTTCGTTTCGTACTCTGCATGACCGTCGCGTTCCTGGCGCTCGCCGCGGTAGCGAGCAGTGAGGAGCTGGCCCAGCCTCAGGCGCGGACGCAGGCCCAAGCGGCGGCTCAGAACGTCGCCGCCACGCCGAACAACGCGACCTCAGGCGAATTTCTCTATCGTGCCGAGTCCACGGAAGCGTTTGAAACCGCCCCGGTCGTCGACACCCGGGTCCGCTTCGATGTGACCGGGGTGATCGCCCGCGCCACCGTGGTCCAGCGATTCCGCAATCCCCTCAACGTCTGGATCCATGGCGTCTACGTCTTTCCCTTGCCCGAGTCCTCGGCGGTCGATCACATGAGGATGCGCGTCGGCAGTCGAGTGATTGAAGGCGAAATCCGTGAGAAAGAAAAGGCGCGTCAGGAGTTCGAGAAGGCGGCCGCGGAAGGGAAGCGCGCCACTTTGGTCGAACAGCAGCGGCCCAATCTCTTCACCAGCCGAGTCGCCAATCTCGGTCCTCTGGAAGAACTGGAAGTCGAAATCGAGTACCAGCAGACCCTCGAACTCGCCGAGAACGGTGTGACGTTGCGCTTTCCCCTGGCGATCACTCCGCGCTACATGCCGGGGATCGCGTCCACGCTGAACCGCCTGACCACCGTGCGTGAGAGCGCCCTGCACAACGCGGACGACGATTCGCTCTTCGAAGGCGATGACGAAACCGGGATGGGCGAAGACGACGGCGCAGACCACTGCTCCTACGAAGACGATGCGGACTCGGATGAACTGGTTCAGCCACCGATGCTGCCGCGGAACCTCAGCGGCCGTCCCGTCTCCATCGAGCTCAACCTCAACGCTGGCTTCGATGTGGCGACGCTGTCGAGTTCGACCCACCCCATAGCCGTTGACACGACCTCTTCCCATTCCTTCCACGCTCGCCTGCGCAATGAACTGGTTCCAGCCGATCGCGACTTCGAGATTTCCTGGAAGCCGTCACCCGGCGTGATGCCGCAAAGCAGCATCACAACGGAGAAGGGACCGGATGGAACCTACGCGCTCGTGACCCTGTTTCCGCCCACCGGCATCAACGCTTTGTCGGTGAGGATGCCGCGCGAAGTGACGTTCATCATCGACACGTCGGGTTCGATGGCCGGCGTCTCGATGGACCAGGCCCGGAAGGCTCTCGCGCTGGCGATCGGCCGTCTCCAGGAGGATGACTCCTTCAATCTGATTCAGTTCAATACCGTGACGTCTGTTCTGTTTCCTGCGCCTGTGCGGGCGACCGAAAGCAATCGGAAGCGTGCTCTCGCCTACGCCCAGTCGCTGCAGGCGGATGGCGGCACCGAGATGTTCGACGCGCTGGTCGCGGCGCTTTCTCCCCATGCGGAGATCGAGGGCGCGGCGCACCGTCTGAAGCAGATCATCTTCATCACCGACGGCGCCGTTTCCAACGAGGACCAGCTGTTCGGACTCATCAAGAGCAAGCTGGGACGCACCCGTCTCTTCACGGTCGGAATTGGCTCGGCGCCCAACAGCCACTTCATGACCAAAGCGGCGGAGTTTGGACGCGGCACGTTCACTTTCATCTCTGACGTCTCCGCGGTGGAGAAGCAAATGACCGAGCTGTACGCGAAGATCGAAAGCCCTGTTCTGTCCGATATTCAGGTGTCATTCGACGGCATCGGTGGGGATGGCGCTGAGATCTGGCCGGATCGCGTTCCCGACCTTTACCTGGGCGAGCCGGTGGTTGTGAGCGCGCGCTTCACCAAGGTTCCGTCGATGATCCGGGTCACCGGTCAGCGCGATGGACAACCTTTCGAGACCGTCGTTCCCATGGCGAAGGCGGAAACCGGTCGCGGCATCAATGTCTTATGGGCGCGTCGCAAGATCCAATCGCTTCTCGACGGCGTCCAGGAAGGCGATGATCCGGAAGCGGCCCGCGCGCAGGTGGTCTCGCTGGGGCTGACGCATCACCTTGTCACGAAACACACGAGTCTCGTTGCTATCGACAAGACTCCAGCGCGTCCCGCTGATGAATCGGCCGACACGATTCTGATTCCGGTCAACACACCGAACGGATCGACCTTCGGCTCATTGCCCCAGTCGGCGACGGCCGCTCCTGAGTTCATGCTTCAGGCCCTGGCCGCGTGGCTTACGGCAGCCGGCCTCTTCATCTGGGCGCGTCGGTCATGAGCAAGCTCGAAATCCGGACGGTCGCGCTGCTCCTGACCCTGATCGGTCTGGGTCAGGCGGCGCAGGCTGGGTACATCCACGCGAAGGCTGTGCTCGCCCAGGTTCTCATCCGGCGGGCCTGGGTGAAGGCCGAGAACGAAGGTGGTTCGCCGAAGCCGTGGCCCTGGGCGGACACCACGCCGGTCGCGCGCCTGGGCGCTCCGTCTCATCGAGTCGATCTCATGGTCCTCGAAGGAGGCACCGGTCGAACCCTCGCGTTTGGGCCGGGCCATGTGAGCGGGACCGCGATGCCTGGTCAGCACGGCAATGTCGCGATCGGCGGACATCGGGACACGCACTTCCAGTTCCTCAAGGAACTGAAACACGGGGATCGTCTGTTGATGGAGTCGGCGAAGGGTGATCTGTTCGAGTACGCGGTGTCCGCCGCGGAGATCGTCGATCGAGAACGCGCAGACGTCCTGCGTGACTTCGGCGACGACCGGCTGACTCTCATCACCTGTTACCCGTTTGACGCAGTTCAATCCGGTGGACGCCTTCGCTACGTTGTTACTGCGAAGCGTTGCGATGGTGTGGGCCACGTCGAGCCCTGCCGGCACACAGCAATGTGATGAAGACGCGGTGGCCTACGTAGTGGGCCGCGATCTCTTTCAGCGTGGAAACGAGGGGCTCCGGACGAGCGCGACGGCGAGGACATTCATCGTCGGATCGGCCCTGGCCGCGCAATGAAGCGATGAGTGAAATCGCCGTCGACGGTGAGGGCTTCGTGGATACCGAGCTTCTCCATCACCACGAAACTCAAGCAGTCCGTAAAGCTGTAGAGCTGATCAGCGTGCTTTTCAAAGTACTGGAAAGCCTCACGCTCTTCGGCGGGCGTCGCCCAGTGAATCCGGCCGAGCGCTTCGCTGTACAGCTTGTTTCCGAGGTCCGCGGCGACGCGATGCCCGAGACGCCGTGACAGGGTGACCGTTTCCGAGACGATGTGATTGGTCGTGATCCAGGTGTCCGCAAGCCGCTGGCCGCGATACTCGGCGTAGACCGCTTTTACCCGCTCGTGATGTTCATCCTTCTGGGACGCGAGCGCAAAGAGAAAGCTCGTATCGAGAAAGATCACTTCCGAGGGAAGCCGTACAGATAAAAGTCGTGGTTCTCGGCCATGTCCGTCGGTGCATCTTTGATGCAGCCGATGAGTTTGTCGAGGGCTTTCCACCCGGTCGGGTCGTCATCATCGACCGCGGTCTCCACGGCGACCGGTTCGAGGTGAGCCTTGTAGCGGGTGCTGTCCTTCAGGGCGTCCGAGAGGCGTACATCGCCCTCGGGTTTCAGGACGCCGTCCTTAAAGACGACCACGACATCGACTGCGGTAGCAGTGGCACTCATTGGTAAGGCTCATTGTATCGTCCCGACCCGATCGCCGAAACATCGGCCGCCAGCGTGCCTTCAGGATAGCCGCTCGGAAAAGCGAGCCCTCCTCGCAACCCTCTGCTCGGAAAATCAAGCTCCTTCAGTTTGGACACAGGTTGCGGTTCCGGTTGCGTACGGCGCCGCCGTGACCACCTTCGCCAGGTCCACTGTGCCAACCCGCCAATGAGGTACCACTGAAAGAAGGAAAGCAACATGACTCCCAGTTGGAACCAGCCGCCAAGGGATACGCCGCCCAGAAACGATTGAGCAAACAGGGGCGGCGAGACGATTCGCAGTACAAGAGCGCCAATTAGCCAGGAAGGAAAACTGAGCCTACGCTGGAGATTACTCCGCGGCGGCCCAGAGTCCTCGGCTGTCACATCCGCGCGAGCGCGCCGACGTCCTGCGTGACTTCGGCGACGACCGGCTGACTCTCATCACCTGTTACCCCTTCGATGCCGTTCAATCTGGTGGACGCCTTCGCTACGTTGTCACTGCGAAGCGCTGCGATGGTGTGGGTAATATCGAGCCATGCCAACACGCAGAGATGTGATCAAGACGGCGGCCCTTGCCGCCGCGGGATTGGGGACTCATGGTTTCGCGAGCGAGCAGGCGACGAAGGCGGTCGTCAAGCCCGCGGTCGGAGTGAAGCCCGCCGGCAAGCCGCTGCGGATTCTGATCCTGGGCGGAACCGGTTTCATCGGTCCGCATCAGGTCAAGTACGCGCTGGCCCGTGGCCACAAGCTCACACTCTTCAACCGCGGGCGCAATCCGAAGGACTGGCCTGCCGACGTCGAGGAGCTCACCGGTGATCGCAACACTGGCGATCTCGCGTCGTTGAAGGGCCGGACCTGGGACGTCTGCATCGACAATCCCACGACTCTTCCGTTCTGGGTGCGTGACGCCGGCCAGGTTCTCAAGGGACAGGTCGGTCACTACATCTTTGTCTCGACCATCTCCGTCTACGCCGACAACAGCAAACTTGGCGAGGACGAGTCCGGCGAGCTCATGAAGTACCAGGGCACGGAAGAACAGGTGATGAAGGAGACGCAAGAGAGCGTCCGCAACTTCACAGGAAATCTCTACGGGCCTCTGAAGGCGCGTTCTGAGAAGGAAGCCGAGACCTGGTTTCCCGGCAAGACCACGATCGTCCGTCCTGGACTGATCGTCGGTCCCGGTGACGAGACCGATCGATTCACGTATTGGCCGGTACGGCTGGATCGCGGTGGCGACGTCCTGGCACCCGGTGATGGCAAGGACACGGTGCAGTTCGTCGATGCGCGTGATCTTTCGGAATGGATGATCCGACTGGCGGAGGCCAGAACGCTCGGAACCTTCAACGCGATGGGCCCGGCGTCCGATCTCTCGATGTCGACGATGCTCGGAGATATTCAGATCGCAATCAAGTCGACCGCGCGGCTGCATTGGGCGCCCGCCGACTTCCTCGAAAAGCATAAGGTCGCGCCCTGGAGCGACATGCCCGTCTGGGTTCCCAGCGTGGGCGAGGATGCGGGTTTCTCGCGTCGCAGCAACAAGAAGGCGATCGCCTCGGGCCTTACATTCCGGCCGATGAGTCAGACGGCGCCCGACACGCTGGCGTGGTTCAAGAGCCAGCCGGCGGAGCGTCAGGCTGCAATGAAAGCGGGACTTAGACCCGACCGCGAGAAAGAAGTTTTGGCCGCCCTCGCCGCGTCGAAGGCTTGAGTCGTTTCTGGTGAGATCGCCCGCGGCCTAGGCGGCGGCCGCGATCTCTTTCAACGCCGAGACAAACGTATCCAGTTCCGCCGTCGTCGTGTACACGTGAGGCGTGATGCGCGCGCCTTGTACATTCGCGGTGCTGATGGCGACGGTCCAGATTCTGTATTTGTCGAGGAGAAGCTTCGATAGGTCGCGAGGCGCCATACCGGCGATGCCGACGTTGGCGATGGCGCAGGAACGTTTCGGATCGCGTGGCGTGTTCAACATGATTCGAGGCACATCGTGCACCTTCGACGTCCAGTAGTTCTGGATGTAGCGCAGCCGCGCTTCCTTACGCGCCACGCCGATCGTTTCGTGGAAGTCGATCGCGTTCATGATCGCGAGGTCGGTATGCACTGGATGCGTGCCCGTGTGGTTGAGCTTGCGGATGTCGGTGTCGGCCATGCTCTTGTCTGCGTAGATCGGCCAAAGCTTCTCGATCCGGTCCTGCTTCACATAGAGCAGCCCTGCTCCAAGCGGAGTGCCGAGCCACTTGTGAAGACTCGCGCCGTAATAGTCACAACCGAGGTCGGGAATCTTGAAGTCGAGCTGGGCGAACGCATGCGCTCCATCCACCATGACGTGAACGCCGCGTGCGTGCGCCATGTCGGCGATTTTGCGAACCGGCAAGATGTGACCGGTGATGTTGACCATGTGGCAGACCATCAGGAGGCGTGTCTTCGGGGTGAGGGCGGAGGCATAAAGCTGGACGATTTCATCGTCTGACTTCGGGTCGAGCGGCAGCAAGACCCTGCGATTCACCGTGCCATAACGCCGCGCCTGCAGATCGAACATGTCGAGCATCGCGCCGTAGTCCTGCTCGGCCATGACCGCTTCGTCGCCCGGCTTCCAGTCGAAGCCCGCGATAACGGTGTCCAGTGATTCTGTGGTGTTCCGCGTGATGATCAGCTCTTCATCCGAGCAGCCGGCCATCATGGCCAGTCGTTTGCGGGCCGCCAGTTTGTCGTCGGCCTGGCGTGTGCGCATGTAATGGGAGGCTTCGAGATTGACCTCGCGGACCTTGCCGATGAACTGCTCGAGTACCTCCTGCGGCTGCATGGAGTAGTAGCCGTTTTCGAGATTGATGTAGTCGGGTTTCAGCTTGTACTTCGCGCGGATGCCCGACCAGAAGGCCTCATCTTCGGCAAGAGCCGCCGCCGGAACATGCGCGACCGCCGCGAACAGCGACTTGACGTCCAGGAGCGTGGCGCCCACAGACGCGCTTCCGAGGGTTTGGAGAAAGTGTCGCTTGTTCATCGTCTGGTGGCTCCTTGTCATGATGTTCGAATGCGGTCCGGTTCTCGCTCCGAGGGGCCGGGGAAGGTCAGACCCATCATGGCTGATGTGTCGCCTCGTTTCACCCGGATCTGCGGATTCTTGTCTGGTCCCGCCAGGTGGACGATGCCCAGTGGCTTTCCTGGCAGCGTGGATCTTGATCTCCTCCTCGACAGGAAGATCCCAGCCCGGAATCACCAGGTGGCGCACGCGCGTCGCGAGCCAATCGCGGCTGCTCCGACTCAGGCCGAAATCAAAACATACGATGGCCTCGAAGGGCGGCAGATCCCACTGATCGAGCGACTCCAGCAAACCTCGCAAGAGCCCCGCGAACGACTCGTCGGCTCCGGTGACGACGAGCGTCCGGAGCGCCATCGCCCTACTTGACGATCTTCGCGCCTGCGAGTTGAGCGACCGCCGCCAGTGTGGTCTGCGCGGCGTTGAGGCCGAGGCGGAAGTCCTTGTCGGAGTAGGTCGAGAACACATCCGTCGGCTGATGCCAGTTCGGGTTCCAGCCGGCGCCGATCTGCTGGCCTCTCTCGTTCTCGCGCAGACTGATCGCGGGAACCAGGTCCATGAACGGCGTTGAATCGGTGTTCGTCATGTGAAAGCCAACCGCCGCCGGATAGTCGGTCGCGTACTTGTCGTTCGCCGCACGGAAGAACCACGCGAGCTTCTGCGCCGCGTCGGCTTGCTTCGCGTTCGACTGGAACTCGATGTTCACGTCGGCTTCGAGGCGCTGCTCTTTGGGCGACACATAAACCGGACGGCCGTTCGCGTCCTGAACCGCCTTGCCGTTCGCGTCGACCTGAGGAATCGGCATGCCGTGATCCCACATCATCATGTCGTGCTGAATCATGCCCAGCCACTTCGGCTCGGGATATTTCCCGGAGCCTTTGGGATTCTCGATCCCCTGAAGGTCCTTGCGCTGCGCGACGTACGCGACGGCGCCATTCAGTCCGGTCTCTTCGTTATTCCAGAGGGCGAAACGGATCGACCGCTCGGTCTGAACTCCGGGCTGATGGAAGATGCGCGCGAGCTCCATCACGAGGGCTGTGCCGGAGCCGTCGTCGTTCGCAGCTTCATTGAAGCCGATGCCGTCCATATGCGCGCCCACGATGTACATCTCTTCGGGATGGGTCGTGCCGATCTTGGTGCAGTACACCTCCTCGCGCGGCGTCGTGCCGATCGGCGTCTGTTCGGCGTCGAGGGCGCGAATTGCCTCGTCGGGCTGTCCCATGGGATTCGTGTTGACGCCCGTCCGCGCGCGATTCCCGAAGAGCGTGCTTCCTCCTTGTCCGGGAGGACCACCCAATCCGCCGCTGCGCGGGCCCAGTGGAGAAGGCCTTGGGCTAGCGCCGGGCGCAGGGGGCGCTCCCGCCGGCCGTGGTTCCGCCTGAGTGAAGTCGTACTTGATGCGTTCGGTGTTGGTGCAGCCATAGCTCTTGAGCTGCGCCTCGATCCAATCAATGGCCTTCCGATTTCGCTCGGTTCCCTGACGCCGATCGCCGAACTGCGTCAAGCCCTTGATCGTTGCCTTGTAGCGTTCGAGTTCGAGCTGTTTCACCATGACGGTGATCGGATCGATCGCGATGTCGGCCACCTGCGCAAGCGCAGGCTGCGATCCGAGCAGCGCGCACAATCCGGCGCCCGCGAGGCGTTGGGTCATCAGTTTCGAAGGAGCACGCATGTTTCTTGGAATCCTTTGAGTGCAGAACGAGGTCTGGGGAGAAGTGTAGTCGCCCCTATAATTCTTTTCATGAACCGAGTCTCCAGCCAGCCCCTTCGCATCGCCGCCATCGCCGCCCTGATGTTCGCGTTCATCACCGCGACCAGCGCCCAAACCAAAGCTCCCGCGGCAGGCAAATCCGCTCCCGCGAAAACGGCCGACGCGGCCGATCCGGATGTCGCTTTGGCAAAGAAGGCAGCACTCGAATGGCTGGCTCTGGTGGACGCAGGCAAGTTTGAAGGATCCTGGGACGAGGCCGCGACCTCGCTCCAGAAGGGTCAGAAGAAGACCGATTGGTCCACGGGCCTTGGCGGTTCACGCGCCACCATGGGCAAGGTTGTGACCCGGACGTTCCTCAACAGTGAGATCCGCACGGCTCTTCCCAACCTTCCGCCCGACAAGTACATCACCGTGCGCTTCACCACGGCGTTCGAGAAACACAAGGACGGCGCGGAATCGGTCACGTTGGTCAAGGACGGCACCCGCGGCCTCCGCACCATGAGCTACTTCCTCAAATAGAAAGTTACTTCCGGCAGCGGTAGACGAACGCGGGCGGAACGTTCCGCCACACCACCTGCGACGTCGTGACGTCGCTAAACCGCGAATCGAGCAGCGAGCGGAATCGTTTCCCCGGGGGAAGCCACGCTGCATGCGAGTAGGCGAAGGTTGCGAACACGCCTCCCGCGCGCAGAGGTGTGACGGTCGCGTCCAACAGCTTCTGCTGATGCTCGGGTGAGAAGACCGCCCAGGGCAGCCCGCTGACCGCGGCGTCCACCGTAGTGCGGCCCGCGTCCTTGAGGTAGGGCGCAAGATTCTCGATCGAGTCGTTGATGATGCGGGCACGCGGGAAGCGCGCGGCGAGATCCTTGACCAAATCCTTGTTGATCTCGAAGCAGAGGAAACAGGCGTTGGGCTTCATCTGCTCATGGATCAGCCGGGTGAAGACGCCCGTCCCCGGGCCCAGTTCCACGATGGTGTCGGCGTCGGCGATGCCCACGCCCTCCACGATGGTCGCTGCCAGCTGATTCGAACTGGGCGTGATGGAACCCGTCTCGAAGGGCCGCTTGACGAATGCGGCGAGGAATTTGGCGCGATCTCGCATCAGTCTTTGAATCTTCGCATGGGAGGGAGGAGGGCGCCGGTCATTCGTCGAGCGGGGCTCGCCCGCCCGGGTCAGTGCGCTCTGGTGAGTAGAACGCGCTGCTTCTCAAAATGTTCCCTCCACGCCGCCGAGCGATAACGAATCACCTGAAGACGCGACAGGTCGACCTTCCCCGCATCGACCATGGCCGAGGCGTCGTAGAGGTCGAAACCGTCGGGTTGAAACGACAGCGTCAGATACTGCCCTGCGGCGAGAGCATTCTGCATGTCTTCGAAGCTGGGGACATCACCGCCCATCCATTGGTCCTTGCCCTGATGGGGCGAGTGGGTGTGCCATTGGCCGACATAGCGTCCACTCCATGCCTGAGACGCGATGAGGGCGAATTGCAGGTCCGGATCATGGGTGTAGGTTGGCGCGGAGTTCTGCACCACGGTTTCGATCGCGCGACCGATCTCCTTCTCGGCTCCGTTCATCTTGAGCCGGTATCGGCCGAGCGCGTTTTTGATCAACCCGTGACGATCGACGTCGGCGACCTCGGCCTCGCTTCTCGCGTACAGATCGCCGACCGCTTTCGGCTGCCCGACGAGCTTGGCGAGGTCCTGGACGGTCGACCATCGTGGATCTTTTATCTCGGCGAGCCGCAGTTCGGAATCCATCGTCGCTTCGCCGCCGGTCTCGGGAACCAGCCATTTTTCGGACGTAAAAATCGCGCGACCGATCGCATCATCAAAGATCGTCTGAATGCGGCTCACTGATCCATCCGAAACCGTGGCCACGCGCAACTGCTCATGCGTGATCGGGTCGTCCTCGGAGCTCGCGAGGCCGTACCACTGATTGAGGCGGGTGAGCACCTTGGTCATTTCCGGCGTGAGCGTCATGCTGCGCCCGCCCTCATCCTGAAGGCGTAGCTCGTTCACGTGCAGCGTGACCGTGGAAGTCGCACTTCGAAACCAAACGTCGATTCTCGCGGCCTCTCGACCCAGGCCGAGATAGTTGCCGGCAACGATGGCGGGAAGTCCATCGATTCCGACGGTTGCACTCAGAACGACCTTGCCGGACCTGACTGTTCCATCGGGCCGAGCGCCGCAAAAGGACACCGCCGCGAGGCCGCAGCAAAGGCTCACGCGAAGGAGAGGGGACATGAAGCCTTGCAGCCTAAACTCCACCGCCATGAGCGACACCATCTTCAGCAAGATCATTCGGGGCGAGATTCCGTGCCACAAGGTTTATGAAGACGACGCCGTGCTCGCGTTTCTGGATGTGAGTCCGCTTTCGCCCGGCCACACACTGGTGATTCCCAAGGAGGCGGTCGCGACGCTCGACCTCCTTTCCGACGACTCGTCTGCGGCGATCGGCCGTGTGCTGCCGCGCCTGGCGCGCGCGGTGATGGCGGCGACGGGCGCCACCGCCTTCAACATTCTGCAGAACAACGGAGCGTCCGCCCACCAGGCGGTCTTTCATGTCCATTTCCACATCATTCCCAAGTTCGAGAGCCAGGGGCTGGGGGTGGGTTGGACGCCGATGTCCACAGACCAGGAGGCGTTGAAGGCGCTGCGCGAGAAGATCGCTTGGTCGGCCGCCACGGCGACTCAGAAAGGCTAGGAGTCGGCCTTCAAGACCTATACTCGACAGTCCACTATGAACGCCGCAACGTCCGCTCGAAAGATCCGCGTCATCGTCGCGAAGCCCGGACTCGATGGCCATGATCGTGGCGCTAAGGTCGTTGCGCGCGCCCTTCGCGACGCCGGCATGGAAGTGGTCTACACGGGCTTGCGCCAGACCCCCGAGCAGATCGTGAGCGCCGCCGCTCAGGAAGATGCGGACATCATCGGTTTGTCGATCCTCTCCGGCGCGCATCTGCCCATCTGCCAAAAGATCCTGGGATTGCTGAAGAGCAAAGGAATGTTCGAAACGCGCGTCTTCGTGGGCGGGATCATCCCAACCCAGGACATCGAGCCGCTGCGTGAGATGGGCGTCGCGGAAGTCTTCCTTCCCGGATCCTCCTTGAAGGACATCGTCGAGCGCGTTGAACGCACCATCGAGGTGTCCGCGTCATGAAGAAAATTCTGTTCGCCCTGGGCGTGATGCTGGCGCTGCCTCATGCCGCGCTCGCTCAGTGGGAGACCGTCGTGCCCGGCGGTGACACGATCTGCTCCGATGGTTCGCCGTTCCGCTTTTTCGTGTACCGCAGCGACCCGTCGAAACTGCTGATCGAGTTTGAGGGCGGCGGTGCTTGCTGGAACGCGGCCACGT
>JBDTQB010000059.1:0-18118 GCA_039932395.1 Vicinamibacteria bacterium
GCTCGAAATCGTTCGACACCATGGCGGCGTTCGACACCGGATCCGTGACGCTCACTGGTGACTCCAGCCCGGCGAGCTTGCGAGTGGCCACCGTCAGCGCTTCCTGGTTCAAGGTGCTGGGAGCAGCGCCCGAGCAAGGCCGCGCCTTCCAGACGGAGGAGAACGATCCTGCCCGCAGCCACGTCGCCGTCCTTGGTCATGACCTCTGGCGCACCCATTTCGGCGGTGACCCAGCCATGCTCGGGAAAAAGATTCGCCTCGATGGTGAACTGTTTGAAGTCATCGGCATCGCGTCCGCGGGCCCCGCCTTCCCCGAAGGAACAGACCTTTGGACGCCACTCCAGTACGACGACGTCTTCCGGACCAAGAATCGGGGCAGCTGGTATCTGCAGATCGTGGGTCGTCTTGCCGCGCGGGTAGAGCAGGCCGCCGCGAATCAGGAAATCGCGACCATTGTGTCCGCTCTCGCCAAGGAATATCCGGAGTCCAACGAAGGAATAGGCGGCGCGATCCGGCCGCTGCATGAATCGATCGTGGGGGAGACGCGCAAGGGTTTGATGCTGCTGCTGGGCGCTGTGGGTCTGGTTCTGCTGATTGCGTGCGTGAATGTCGCGAATCTCGTCATGGGTCGTTTCGCCGCGCGTGAATCCGAGTTCGCGGTCCGTCAGGCGATGGGGGCGTCTTCAGTCAGGATGTTTCGCCAGCTCATGACGGAGAGCGTCGTCCTCGCGACCATCGGAGGGGTCGCGGGCCTGATGCTGGCATCCGCCTCGCTCAAGAGCCTCCTGGCCTTCGGTCCTTCGGATGTCCCGCGCCTCGACCAGGCGGCGATCGACGGACCGGTCATGCTCTTCGCCGCTCTCATCACGCTCTTCACCGCGGTCCTCTTCGGAGCCTTCCCGGCGTTGCGCTCCTGGCGTCCCGCGGCACAGGCGTTGCGTGAAGGGGGACGCGGTCTCTCGGGCGCTCGTTCCGGCCGCGTTCGTAACGCGCTCGTCGTAGGTCAGATGGCGCTCGCCATGATGCTCCTCGCCGGCGCCGGCCTTCTGGCGCGGAGCTTCGTTCAGCTTCAAAGCGTGAACACCGGATTCGACACAAGCAACGCGCTGACCTTCAATCTTTCCCTGCCGGACACGGCTTATCCCGACGCCGCGCGGCGCGAGGCTTTTGTCAATGAGCTGCTTCCGCGGCTGGAGGCCATTCCGGGCGCCGGCCCGGCGACCGCCACCATGGGTCTCCCATTGAATCGGACGCGCTTAGCCATCAGTTTCACCGTGAAGGATCGCGCGCCCCTCCTCCCGGGTCAACAGGCTTCCATGCAGATGCGGTCCGTGGCCGCGGGCTATTTCAAGACCATGGGCATTCCAATCGTCAAAGGGCGCCCGTTTGAAGCGACCGACACGGATCGGTCCCCTCAGGTCGTGGTGATCACCGATGCGGCGGCCAGGAAGTATTTCCCCAACGAAAACCCGATCGGGCATTGGATCACTCTGAGCTACAGCAGCGGCAAGGGGCGGCCCAAGGCAGGCGGTGAGATCGTGGGGATCGCAGCCGACGTGAAGGACAGGGGGCTGGAGTTTGAGGCCTGGCCCGAGATCTATCTGCCGTATCCGCAGGTCCCCACGGGCTCGATGGACTTTCTGCTGCGGACTCAAGGCGACCCGATGAAGTTCGCCACCGCGGTGGAGCGGGTCGTTCATGAGATCGATCGCGAATTGCCGCTCGCGCGGGTTCGCAGTCTCGACACGATCATTTCGGCTTCGATCTCCCAGCCGCGCTTCTACGCCACGCTTCTCGGATTTTTCGCGGTCGTCGCGATGAGCCTGGCCGCACTCGGGATCTTCGGCGTGATCTCATACTCTGTCGCCCAGCGGACTCGCGAGATCGGGGTACGGCTGGCCCTCGGCGCGCATCCGGGTGCGGTTCGCCTGATGGTTCTGCGCCAGGCCATGGCGCTCGCTCTCGCCGGAGTGGCGGGCGGGGTCCTGGGTGCCCTGGCGCTTGGGAAAACGATATCGAGCTTTCTGTTCCAGCTCAGTCCGACCGATCCCGCGACGCTTGCCGGCGTGGCGGCAATGCTGACCGCGGTCGCCTTCATCGCGAGCTTCCTGCCCGCGCATCAGGCCACGCGCGTCGATCCACTCCTCACCTTGCGGAGTGAGTGACCCGACGCGTGAGCTAGTACTTCGGTACGGAGGGATCGACGTCGTTCGACCAGGCGAGAATGCCGCCCTGGAGATTGATCAGCGATCCCTTGAAGCCTGACTCCTGCAACGCGGCGATGGCCTGAGAGCTGCGCACGCCGCCCTTGCAGTGGACCACGGTGGTCCGAGACGGATCGATCTCGCCCGCACGGGCGACCACCTGTTTGAGCGGAATCAGCTTCGTGTTCGGCAGCCGGGCGATGTCGTACTCGAAGGGCTCGCGGACGTCGATGATCTGCACGTCGTCGCCGCGCTTGATCATGGCGTCGAGTTCCTTCGTCGTGATCTGCGCTTTCGCCGGCGCGTTCGTCGCGGCAGGCTTCGGCTTCATGCCGCAGAACTCCTCATAGTCGATGAGTTCCTTGATGGTCGGGTTGTCGCCGCACATCGGGCACGAAGGGTTCTTGCGGAGCTTGAGTTCGCGGAACTTCATCGTCCACGCATCGAAGAGGAGCAGTCGATTCAGCAGTGTGCCTTCGGCGCCCAGAATGAGCTTGAGCGTTTCATTCGCCTGAATCGACCCGACAATGCCCGGGAGAACGCCGAGCACGCCGCCTTCGGCGCACGACGGGACCAGGCCGGGAGGAGGAGGCTCGGGATAGAGGCAGCGATAGCAGGCACCCTTCGCGGCCCAGAACACACTCGACTGGCCTTCGAATCGGAAGATGGACCCGTAGACATTCGGCTTGCCGAGGAGCGCGCAGGCGTCGTTGACGAGGTAGCGGGTGGGGAAGTTGTCGGTGCCGTCGACCACGATGTCGTAGTCCTTGATGATGTCGAGCGCGTTCTTCGACGTGAGATGAGTGTCGAAGACGTCGATCGTGATGTGCTGATTCATATCGCGCAGACGATCGCGCGCGGAGTCGGTCTTCTTCCGGCCGACGTCCTTGGCGCCATGGAGAATCTGTCGCTGAAGATTCGATTCGTCAACGACATCGAAATCGACTAGGCCGATGGTCCCCACGCCAGCTGCGGCCAGATAGAGGCCGAGAGGCGAACCCAGCCCGCCCGTACCGATCATCAGCACCCGCGCGGCCTTGAGCTTGCGCTGACCTTCCATGCCGACTTCATTAAGGATGAGATGGCGGCTGTAGCGGGCGATCTCGGCGTTGGTGAGGGTGGGGAGTTCGGTTTCCACCGCCGCTTCCGCCACTGCCGCGGCTCCGGAACCACCGGCGATCGCGGGGACGATCATCACAGTGTCGCCGTCCTTGACCTTTGTGTCCGGGCCGTCAAGATGGCGGATGTCTTCATCGCCGACGTAGATGTTGATGAAGTTGCGCAGCGTGTTTCGCTCGTTGAAGAGATGCTGACGCAGCTCAGGGAATGTTGTGGTGAGCGCGTCGAGTGCCGCACCCGCGGTAGCCGCGGTGACGCTGAGTTCCGACTTGTTGTTCGCGAACTGGCGGAGCGGAGTAGGGATAACAACGGTGACAGCCATGGGTCAATCTTCCTTTGCGATGTCGATGTCTTCGGAATTGAACCGCGACCGATCGGGTTCGAGTTCCCACGAAAAGATGTCGGTGGCCTTCCGCTCCGGCACCGAAACGATGATGTACGACCAGGTCGGCCACGCGTGATCGAGGTCGAACTGAGACGGCTTGGCCGGCCAGTCGGGATGCGAGTGATAGTTGCCGATCACATCGAGCGCCTTGGAGCGCGCGTACTTCTCGCCGCGCATCAGGTCCTGAGGCGTGATGAGCGAACGATCGTGCTGCGCGCCTTCGGCGATGGCGTTCGCGATCTCGTACGTTTCGACCACGACCTTTCGGCCATCATCGCCGGTGCGCCCAATCAGCAGGCCGCAGCATTCGTTCGGGTACGCAGCTTCGCCATACGCTTTGATGGCGGCGAGGTGACTGGCTTTAACGGAAATCATGCGTAATCCCTAGACGACGCTCTTGGCGAGCGCCTGGTCGATGTCGGCGCGGATGTCGGCCACGTCTTCAATCCCGACCGACATGCGCACGAGTCCGTCGTTGATGCCGAGTCGCGCACGCTGAGCGGGCGAGACTTCCCGATGTGACGAACTGGCCGAGTGCGATACGCCGGTGAAGACGTCGCCGAGGCTGGTGAGGCGAACACACAGCTCCAGAGCGTTCATGAAGCGGAACGCCGCCGCCTTGGTGTTGTCCTTGAGGTCCAGGGAAACGAGCGCGCCCGCGTGGGGCGCCCGAAGAACCCGTTCCAGCAAGCCAGTTGTGGCCGCGGAAGAGAGGCTCGGATAGTGCACGCGGGCGAGCCGCGGATCATCCTTGAAATGTTCGGCCAGAGCACGAGCGTTGTCGCACTGACGCTCCATACGCAGACCAAGCGTCTTGATGCCGCGCAGGATCTGATGCGCCTCCCAGACACTCGCGATGCCGCCGACCAGTTTCATCACGCTGACCAGCGCGAGACGATCCGTCTCCTGCCTGGCCACCGTCACCCCGCCAAGCGCGTCCGCGTGCCCGCCGAGATACTTGGTGGCGCTGTGGACGACGAAGTCGGCGCCGAGGGTCAGCGGCTGGCAAAGGAAGGGAGAGGCGAAGGTGTTGTCGACGATGAGACGCGCGCCCACGGAATGCGCGATCTCCGCGACGGCCGCGATGTCGCACACCTTGAGAAGAGGATTGGAGATCGTCTCAGCCAGAAGCGCCGTGGGCTTCGTCGCTTCTACCTTCGCGCGCAACGCGTCGAGGTCGTTGAAGTCCACCGTCGCGGTCTTCACGCCGGCCACTCCGAACACCTTGTAGAGAAGGTCGAAGCTCGCACCATACAGATCCTGGGAAGCAAGCACCGTGGAACCGGGCCCAAGCTCGCAGGCGAAGAGCGCTGCGTGCAACGCCGCCATCCCGGAGGAATAGGCGCACGCGACCGTTCCCGCTTCGAGGCTGATCAGAGCGTCCTGGAGTGCAGCGATGGTGGGATTTCCGTAGCGCGTGTAGACGTAGTCGCCCGCTTCACCACTGAAGACCTTGTCGACGTCTTCCATGGAGTCGTAGGTGAAGGCCGAGCTCGCGTAGATGGGCGTTGCCACCGGCCGGCCCATCGGCGGCTGTTTGCGCTCACCCGCGTGAACGAGCTGGGTTGCGAAGCGCTTTGAAGGAGTTGTCTTTGTCATTTGGAGTCCTCGGCGCGCGCCGCTATGGCTTTCATCAGGAGTGGCGCAGCCGCTTCCATCAATGCCAGCTCGGCCACCGGCACGTCGCGGGGAACGAGATCGAAGTGGCAGAGCGTCCCAAAAGGCGTTCCGTCCTCGCGGCGCAGAAGAACGCCGCAGTAGGAACGGACCGACTCGCGGGCGGGATGGGCGCGCAAACGTTCGTCTTGAAGTGTGTCTTCAGAGGTGAAGGGTCGCTCGAACGTGCCCACGATGGAGCAGTACGTGGCCTCCATCGGTGGATTCTCGCCCTGGGCCACCGCGCGGTCTTTGGCATCGAGCAGGGCGAGATTGTGCAGGGTTGGCGGATCGAAGCGATAGACCCCGGTGAAGCGATGGGCGGTACGGTTGTTGAGGAAACGGAGCGCTTCCTGCACACCGTTTGCCCCCAGCTCCTTTTCGAACTTGGCGAGTGTCTGCGCCCGCGCCATGATCCCCGAGGAGGTCTGATGAATCTGCGACTCAACCGTCATGGCCAGGCTGGCGACAACCTTGACCAGTTCATCCGGGTCGACCGGTTTGGAAAGATAGGTCTGGAAGCCTGCCTCGAGCGCGCGCCTCCGATCCTCTTCGCGAGAGTAGGCGGTGAGAGCAACCGCCTGCACCGCGGCCCGATCGGTTCCCAGTTTTCGGACCCGCCGGATCAGTTCATACCCGTCCGTATCCGGCATTCCGACGTCGCTGACCATGACGGTGAATGAACGTTGCACCATCAGGTCGAGCGCCTCGGCTGCGCTCGCCGCGGTTGTCACATCGGCACCCTTGCCTCGAAGGGCGGTCGCCACAAGATCGCGCGCGTCCGCTTCGTCATCCACCACGAGGACGGTGACGCCACTCAGACCGGTGGGACGCGGCACGAAGGTGCGCGTGCTTTCATGGTCAGGTGAGACGGCGGCGGGGGTAGCCGCGTACACCGCCTGCACGGGTAGGGTCACCGTGAAGGTGGCGCCCTGACCGGCACCGCCGCTCTCGGCGCGCACCGTGCCGCCATGGGCTTCGACAAGATGGCGGACAAGTGCCAGACCAAGTCCCAAACCGCCGTAACGCCGCGTCGTACTCTCCTCCGCCTGACGGAAGCGCTCGAAAACGTGAGGCAGGAATTCGGCCTCAATGCCCTGGCCGTTGTCGCTGACCCTCAGTTCTATGTCCGTTCCCGCGCGCTTGAGCGCCACCGTGACGGCGCCGTCTTTCGGCGTGAACTTGACCGCGTTGTTGACCAGGTTCCAGATGACCTGCTGCAGGCGCTCGGGGTCGCCGATAACCCTGGCCGCTTCCGCGTCGACCTCCACCGCGAGGGCGATGCGCTTCGCGTCGACCGAAGCCTGCACCGAATCGAGCGCCGCTTTCAGCACGACCGTCATATCGAGGGGTCTGGTCTCCAGGTGGAGCTTGCCCGTGATGATGCGCGATCCGTCGAGGATGTCTTCGATCAGCCGGACCTGCGCGCGGCCGTTGCGCTCGATGACATCAATGGCCTGGATGACCGCCGCTGGATTGAGCTGACCGGTCTGCAGCAGGCGCGCCCAGCCCATGATCGCGTTGAGCGGGGTGCGCAGCTCGTGCGATGCGGTGGCGAGGAAGTCGTCCTTCGCTCGACTCGCAAGTTCGGCGGCGGCGCGCGCGCGCCTCTCGTTCTCCAGCAGAGTCGCGCGTTCCAAAGCGTCGCGCCGCGACGCGTCGATGTCGGTGTTCGTACCGAACCAGCGCACGATGTCGCCATCCTTGCCATGAATGGGAGCCGCGCGGGTTAGAAACCAGCGGAGGATTCCGTCTTTACCTCGCAGCGCGAACTCCATCTCGAATGGCTTGCCGGTTGCGAGGGACGCGCTCCACTGCTCCACCACTTCACCCACGCGTGCCGGATCATGGACCGATGTCCAGCCCCAGCCTGTCATCGATTCCGCCGTTGTGCCGGTGTAGTCGTACCAGCGCCGGTTGTACCAGTCGATGTGGCCATCCGCGCGGGTGGTCCAGGCGAGTTGGGGAATGCTTTCGGCGAGCTGGTGAAACTGCGCCTCGCTTTCGCGCAGACGCAAGGCCAGGCTCTCCGACTCACGCTTCGCGGCGACTTCCGTGGTGACGTCGAGCGCGAGGACGATCGCCGCATCCACGGGAGACGCCGCCTCGCGAAGCGGGCTGTAGACAAAGGTATAGAAGGTGTTCTCGGGTACGCCCGTTCCGCCGCGATCGAGCAGCACCGGAACTTCAACGCCGACGTAAGGCTCGCCCGATTCGATGACTCGGTGGAGGATGGTATCGAGTCCCCGGTCCTTCAACTCAGGCAAGGCCTCGAGCATCGGTTTGCCTACGACGTCTCGCCCGCCCACGATTCTGCGGTAGTGATCGTTCGCGAACTCGAATGTGAGAGAGGCCCCGCGCAGAATGCAGATTCCCGCGGGCGCTTGAGCGAAGAACTGTTGCAGCCGCGCCCGGTCCCGATCCTGCTCGGCGCGCAGCTCGTTTTCGCGCTCCGTAGCAATGACCCGCGGAGTGGTTTCGGTGCATATGACCAGAGTCCCGCCGACGTCGCCTTGATCGTCAAAAACGGGCGAGTAGCCGTACGTCCAGTACACATCCTCGATCGCGCCGTTGCGAAAGATCGGCACCAGCGCGTCCTCGTGCCAGCTCGGAATGCCGCGCTCCATCACGTCCGCGATCTGCGGTCCGATGATCGGCCAGATCTCCGGCCAGCATTCCTTGCCGGGCTGCCCCATTGCCCTGGGATGCTTGCCCCGGCCGAAGCTCGGAGCGTAGGCGTCGTTGTAGAACTGGATCAGCTCAGGGCTCCACCACAAGAACATCGGGTGACGCGAGTGCAGCATCGTCGAAACCGTGGTTTTGAGGCTCTGCGGCCAGTCGGCCATCGGACCGAGCGGAGTGGTTGCCCAGTCGATCGCCCGAATCAAGGCAGCGGCTTCACCGCCACCCTGAAGCATCCATTCGGTCGACGCAGAGGTCGACCGATCCGTCGTTGTCATCTTCGCAGCCTCAAGCCCCCAATCTTAAAGGAGTGAGCGCGGGGGGCCTCAAGGGACGACCTTGAACCTCCCGAGTCCGATTGGCCGATAGACCTGGAAGTCCCGTCGATCGACGGTAAAGACCGTCTTGATGCGCTCGCGCTCCGCCACGCGAACCAGGGTTGCGTCCGCGAGATCCATCGGAAGGTCCCGGTATTTCTCCATGAGCGCCCGAATCCTTGGAACGTCCTCGCGACCGACGGGCAGAATCCGCAACGCCCCCGTTTCGATCAGGATGAGAATTTCGGACTGGGCCTTCGGCCAGCGCTGAACCAGATAGATCGCTTCAGTCACCGCTGGCCAGACTGTGACGAGCGGACCTCGCATTGACTGAAGCGCCTTCACGCAGGCGTCGTGATGGGCATCCGCCCGGTTCGCCAGCGCGACAAGCGGTCCGGCGTCGACCAGGATCAAGTGGTTCGCTTCGATTTTTTCGTCGGCCCCGAGCCAGTCTTGCCATGCGTCGCGGCGCGTCGCTGCTCAAGCGCGTGCGCGAACTTCTCACCGGTGCGTTCGGAGAGATCTGCCGGGCCGTCGTCGATCACGCCAATGAGCGAGGACAGTCGGGCCAGAGGCGAGACATCGGCGGCCGCATTGCCTGCGTAGTCGGCGATGGCCTCGCGAAGGATGACCGCACGACTCACTTTGCGAGCGCGGGCGGCCCCTGTGAGAGCCTCCTCGCTCGCTTCATCGAGACGCACACTGTACAGGGCCATGGAGAAAGCGTACTACAAATCCGTAGTACATCAACCAGCGTGAAGATCGGGTCCTTGACACGAAGCGAGAGGCGGCCGTAGCCTTCCGGCTCTCGATGACTCTCGTTCTCCTCAGCGCCCTCGCAAGCATGTGCATTAGCTGTTGTATGCCACGCGGGGCGGAGGTGCGCCTGAGACCGTAACGAACCATCCAACCGGTTCCCTCCTCCGACCCGCAGCGGCATTGCCGAGCGGGTCGTTTTGTTTTTGGGCCCTCTCTGATGCAAGCCGCAGCGAATCGGCTGATGGGATCCACAAAGCAAAAGGAAAATGACCATGTCCAAGAACTATCGCTACGAGACGCTTCAACTTCACGCGGGCCAAGAGCCTGCCCCCGGAACCAACGCCCGCGCGGTGCCGATTTATCAGACCAGTTCCTACACATTCCAGGACGCGGCGCACGGCGCGCGCCTCTTCGGACTGCAGGAGTTCGGCAACATCTACACGCGCATCATGAATCCGACCACGGATGTCTTTGAGAAGCGCATCGCGGCGCTCGAAGGCGGAGTCGCGGCGGTGGCGACTGCGTCGGGTCAGGCGGCGCAGTTTCTGACCATTGCCACCATCGCCGAAGCGGGCGACAACATCGTCTCCACGAGCTACCTGTACGGCGGCACCTACAACCAGTTCAAGGTGACCTTGCCGCGCCTCGGCATCAACGTGAAGTTCGTGGAAGGCGACGAACCGACCGCATTCGCGAAGGCCATCGACAAGAAGACGAAGGCGATCTACGTCGAGACCATCGGCAATCCTCGTTTCAACATTCCCGACTTCAAGGCGCTTGCGAAGGTCGCGCACGACAACAAGATTCCGCTGATCGTCGACAACACGTTTGGGGCCGCCGGTTACTGGGCGCGTCCGATCGAGCACGGCGCCGACATCGTCGTCTCGTCAGCGACGAAATGGATTGGAGGCCACGGCACTTCGATCGGCGGCGTGATCGTTGACGCAGGCACGTTTGATTGGGGCAACGGGAATTTCCCGCTCTTCACGCGTCCCGCACCCGGCTATCACGGCCTGAATTTCTGGGAGACGTTCGGCACGGGTTCGCCCTTTGGCAACATCGCCTTCGCGATCCGCGCGCGGGTCGAGGGCTTGCGCGACATCGGCGCGTCCGCGTCGCCGTTCAATTCGTTTCTTCTGCTGCAGGGCGTTGAAACGCTGTCGTTACGCGTCGAGCGCCATGCCAGCAACGCATTGGACCTGGCGAAATGGCTGGAGAAGCATCCGGCGGTCGCGTGGGTTTCGTACCCGGGTCTGGAGACGCATCCGTACCATGGTCGCGCGAAGGAATACCTTGTTCACGGATTTGGCGGTGTGCTGGCCTTCGGGATCAAGGGTGGCATCGACGCCGGCCGTCGCTTCATCAACTCCGTCAAGCTCGCCTCCCATCTGGCCAACGTCGGTGACGCGAAGACGCTGGTCATCCATCCCGCCTCCACTACGCATCAACAGCTCGATGAGACGGAGCAGAAGTCCTCGGGCGTGACGACCGATCTCATTCGTGTCTCCGTGGGAATCGAGCACATCGAAGACATCAAAGAAGACTTCGAGCAGGCGTTCACCAAGGCCGCCCAGCCCGAAAAGGTCCTCGCGTGAGCAGCGTGATCCGCGAGCATCCGAAGACGCACAGTTTGGTCGTGAATCGCCTGACGCTGGAGTCGGGCGAGGAACTCACCGACATCCGCGTCGCGTACCGCACCTGGGGGCGTCTAGCTCCTGGGGGCGGGAACGCGGTCCTGGTCGAGCATGCCCTCACCGGTTCGCCGCATCTCGACGAGTGGTGGGGCGACATCCTGGGGCCCGGGCGCGCGCTCGATCCAGAGCACGACTTCATCGTCGCGACAAACGCGCTTGGTTCCTGTTACGGCACCACCGGTCCCACTGCGGCGAGGCCGGGCTCCACCGTGCTGTGGGGCGCCGACTTCCCGAGAATCACCGTGCGTGACATGGTGAATCTCGAAGCGAAGGTAGCCGATACGCTGAACGTCGAGCGATGGTCGATGGTTCTCGGCGGTTCGCTTGGCGGCATGCGCGCTCTCGAATGGGCGGCGAGCTATCCGCAGCGCGTGGCGTCGATCGCGGCTCTGGGCGCGCCCGCGCGCCATTCGGCGTGGGCGATCGGCTGGAATGCGATTGCCCGATCCGCGCTGCTCGCCGACCCGAAGTTCCTCGAGGGTCGCTATGCGCCGAGCGATCCACCGCGTTCAGGCCTGGCGGCCGCGCGCGCGACGTCGATGCTGTCGTATCGCAGCTTCGAAGGCTTCGACGAACGCTTTGGTCGCAAGATCGAGGACGGTCGGTTCGAAGTGGAACGCTGGCTCGATCGGCATGGCGAGAGCTTCGTGGAACGTTTTGACGCGAACTCATGGCTGACCTTGTCGAAGGCCATGGACACTCACGACATCGCGCGCGGTCGGGGCGATCTGGCGTCCATCGTTGCCACGCTGGATGTGAGGGCTTTGTTCGTGGGGATTTCGTCGGACGTTCTTTATCCGCCGCAGGAAATCGAGGCCGTCGCCAAGGTGTGGCCCGCGTCGGAGTGCGTTCTCCTTGAGTCGACGCACGGTCACGACGCCTTTCTGATCGAAGGCGAGGTGGTGAACGCGATCCTGAAGTCTTTTCGCGGGCCGGTCGCGCCGCGCGCACGACGAACGTCGACCTTGGTGCACTAGCCCGGGCCGCCGTTTTGAAGCGCTCGTCGCAGGCTTGAAGAACGCGCCGCTGTAATCGCCATAGGTCGATTTGACCTGATTGTGGCGGGCACGGTTTTTGCTCTAATTGGAGTCGCTATGAAAAATCTACTCAATGCCGCCACTCACAAGATCGCGCTGGGATCGTTCGTTGCGGTCTCGATGCTGTCGTCAGCGCAGGTCGTCGATGCGCAGCCTCGATGGGGTCGGCCTGATGCGCCCCGCGCGGGCGCCTGTTTCTACAAGGATGCCAATTTTCGCGGCGACTACTTCTGCGCTGTCGCCGGCGACGATCTCGCTTGGCTGGGCCGTGGCATGAACGACCGGGTCTCCTCGATTCGGACGTTTGGCGATGTCGCTATCACTATTTTTCAAGACTCAAATTTCCGCGGACGTTGGACGCGCCTCGAAGGGGATGTTCGCGACCTCCGTCGTGAAGGCTGGAGTGATCGTTTGTCGTCGGTCAGCGTCGACTATGACCGTTCCCCGCGGGATTTTGATCGACGACGCAGCGGCGCGGGCATTGGTCGCATCGAAACCGGGGTGTGGCGTCGTCCCGATTCGAACGATCGACGTGACTCGGGCAATGGCCGCAACGACGGTCGCAACGACGGCCGCAACGACGGCCGCAACGACGGCCGCAACGACGGTCGCAACGACGGCCGAGGTAATAACAATGATGGGCGAGGCGGCTACAACGACGGCCGAGGTAACAACAATGATGGGCGAGGCGGCTACAACGACGGCCGAGGCAACAACAATGATGGGCGAGGCGGCTACAACGACGGTCGTCCTTCAGGCGACAATCGGCTGACCACTTCGCAGGCCGACGCCATCGTGCGGCGTGTCTACCTGGATGTCCTCAAGCGAGAGGCCGACGCCGCTGGTCTTTCGCTCTATCGAGGTCGCATGATCAACGAAGGCTGGAAGGAAAGCGACGTCCGCGACGCGATCCTCAAGAGCCCGGAATATCGTGATCGCAACACGATGACTCAGCAAAAGGCTCAGGAAATTGTGGCCCGTGCCTACCGCAGCATCCTGAAGCGTGAGCCCGACTCGGCTAGCCAGGTGTACGTCAACAAGGTCATGAATGAACGCTGGACCGAGGAAGACGTCAGCCGAGAACTCCGCAACAGTCCCGAGTACCGCAGCAAGAATCGGTAAGCCTGACGCTCGCCGTTTCGTGCCACAGCCCGCTGGATTCAGCGGGCTGTTCTCATTTCAGCGCGTCGAATGTGGGACGCAAGGCAGAGTAGAGGCCTCGATAGCGCTGATACGCCGACTCGTAGGTCGCTACCCACTCAGGTCTGGGAAGGTCCCGGCCTGCGGTCTGGATGGTCGCGTCACACGCAGCATCGACGCTTTGCCATTCGCCGACTCCCACCCCAGCCAGCAGCGCCGCTCCAAATGCCGCCCCCTCCGTACTGTTGACGGTCACGATCTCGACGTTCAGCACGCTCGCAACGATCTGCCGCCAAAGCTCGCTCTTAGCACCTCCACCCGCAATCCGCACCTGCGAAACGCTCGGCAGCCCCGCCTCACCTAACAGGGCAAAGCAGTCCTTCATCGAGAAGGCGACCCCTTCGAGAACCGCCCGCGTCAGGTGCGCGCGGCGATGACGTACGGTAAGTCCGACGAAGGACGCGCGTGCCAACGGATCGGGATAAGGCGTCCTCTCCCCTGACAGATAAGGCGTGAACAGCAGCCCATCGCTGCCCGCGGGAACATCGGCAGCTTCTTCAACCAGGGTCGCGAAAGGAACGCCCGGTGCCAGGGTGTCGCGATACCACTGCAGGCTTCCGGCGGCCGCGAGGGTGACCCCCATGAAGTGCCATCGATTGGGGACGGCGTGGCAGAACGCGTGGAGCCGGCCCTCAGGTTCGATGAGCGCGCTCTCGGTCGCGGCGAAGACGACGCCAGACGTGCCGAGGGTGAGCGCCACCACTCCGGGCTTCACCGCGCCCGCACCCACCGCACCCGCTGCCTGATCGCCTCCGCCCGCCATCACGGGAGTGCCTTCCCGCAGACCGGTCAGCTCCGCGACTGCCTTCGTGATGCGTCCGGTGATCTCCGGGCCTTCGAACGTTGGGGGCATCCAGGCCGATGGGATCTCTAGCGCCTTGAGCACTTCGGCCGACCAGTTTCGATCGACCAGCGAAAACAGAAGGGTGCCTGATCCGTCCGCTTTGTCCATGGCGGCGATGTCGGTCATTTGCAGGCGTACGAAGTCTTTGGGAAGAAGGACCAGCCTCGCCTGCGCGAAGATCTCCGGCTCGTGATTACGGACCCAGAGGATCTTCGGAGCGGTGAAACCCGTCAGTGCATCGTTGCCGGTGACCTGGACAAGCCTTGCCTTGCCGCCCATGCGGGCGCGGATCTCATCGCACTCGGCCGCGGTTCGTTGATCGTTCCAGAGGATCGCCGGACGCAGCACGCGCTTCTGCTCATCGAGGAGGACCAGGCCGTGCATCTGGCCGGTCAGGCCGATCGCTTCGATGTCGGCGGCGTCCACGGAGGCCGCGGCGATGACGTCGCGAATACTCTTGATCGTTCCGGCCCACCACTCGGCGGGATCCTGCTCCGACCAAAGAGGTTTGGGAGTCTGCACGGTCAGAGGCGTGGTCGCGGTGGCGACCAGTTGGCCCGTGCTATCGATCAGAAGGGCCTTGGCTCCGGTCGTGGAAACGTCGATGCCGAGGAAGAGTCGTCGCTTGGTTTCAGTGGTCATGACAGCAGCATTCTCCGCCCACCTGAGGTCGCCGCGCCACTCGGTAAGATCTCGCGGATGCCGAAGAAGACCGGGCCTTCATCCACCACGGAGAAAGGAAGCGAAGCCGAGGCGATCCTCGAGGTCGCGACCGCAGCGGCCTGGGATCGCTGGCTCAAGTCGCACCACGGTAAGTCCACCGGTATCTGGCTCCGCATTCCCAAAGGACCGACGCGGGCTTTCGGCTACGCGGAGGCTCTCGACGTGGCCCTCGTCTGGGGATGGATTGACTCCCAGAAACGCACTCTGGACGAGGTCGCGTTCATCCAGCGCTTCTCTCCGCGCAAGGTGAGGAGCCCTTGGTCGAAGATCAATCGAGAGAAAGCGGAAGTGTTGATCTCAGCGAAGAAGATGCAACTGCGCGGTCTGGAGGAAGTCGAACGGGCGAAGGCGGATGGCCGTTGGGAAGCCGCCTACGACAGCGCGCGGAACTCAACCGTGCCGGATGATCTGACGGAGGCGTTGTCCCAGCGCCGCGGAGCGCTCGCGTTCTTCGAGAAGCTGAGCGGCGCCAACCGATACGCCATCCTTTACCGCGTGCAGACCGCGAAGAAGGCGGAGACCCGTGCCGAACGCATCAGGAAATTCGCGGAGATGTGCGCGCGCGGCGAGACGATTCACTGACCGTCCCACCGTCCGGTGTGACAACGTCTGCGCCGTTCGGGATGCCTACCAGATCTTGCAGGCGTTGGCGCGGACCATGGGCTGGCCTGCCTTGCATCCAAACGCCTGCGCGAACTCAGGCAGATTCGCCACGATGCCGTTGATCCGGTACTCGCCCGGCGAGTGCGGGTCGGTCGCGGCACTGACTCGCTGATTCTCGGGACGGTTGTTCTCGCACGCCCACTGACCGAAGCCAATGAAGAAGCGCTGCTCCGGCGTGAAGCCGTCGATCGGCTGAAGCTTCTGGCCAGACTTCGCCACCGCCTTCTGCCAAGCCAAATATGCGATGAGCGTGCCGCCGAGGTCGGCCACGTCTTCACCCGACGTGAGCTTACTCTGGATCTTGATGTCGTCGACCACCACGTACTCGGCGTACTGATCCTGCACGCACTTCAGGCGCTCTTCGAAGTTCGTGGCGTCTTCCTTCGTCCACCAGTCTTTCAGATTGCCCTTCGCGTCGAATTGACGCCCTTCATCGTCGAAGCCGTGGGTGAGCTCGTGGCCGATGGTTGAGCCCGTGTTGCCGTAGTTCGGCGCATCGTCCATCTTCGAATCGTAGAGCGGTGGCTGAAGGACGCCGGCAGGGAAGTTGATGTCGTTCATCTGCGCGTCGTAGTAGGCGTTGACGGTGGGCGGGGTCATGCCCCACTCGGTGCGGTCGATCGGCTTGCCGATCTTGGCGAGGGTGCGCTTCGACTCAAACGCGGTGGCGCGCCTCACGTTGCCGAGGAAGTCGGACTTCGTGACAACCACGCTTGAGTAGTCACGCCACCTGTCGGGATAGCCCACCTTGTTGACGATGGTGCCGAGCTTTTCCATCGCCTGCTTCTTGGTCGCCGCCGACATCCAGTCGAGCTTGGCGATCTCATCGGCCATCGCTTCCTCGACGTACTTCGTCATCTCGATCGTCTTCGCCTTGGTCGTGGGCGAGAACGTCTTCGCCACGAAGACTTGGCCGAGCGCTTCGCCGAGATCGCGATCGACCATGCCGGTGCACTTCTTCCAGCGCGGCTGGTCCTGGGTCACGCCCCGGAGGGTCTTGCGGTAGAAGTCGAAGTCGGCATCGACGAACGCCTGCGAGAGATACGGAGCGCGGGCGTGGGCGATATGCCAGCGGAGATACGTCTTCCACTTGTCGAGACTCTCGGCACCGATGAGGCGGTTGAGCTCGGTGAAGTACGCGGGCTCGGTCACGTTGAGCGAGGTGATTGCGGAAGCACCTTCTTCGCGGAGGTAAGTATCCCAGTTGAAATCCGGAGTGAGCTTCGCGACTTCGGCGCGTGTCATGACATGGAAGAGCTTGTAGGGATCGCGCTTTTCCACGCGGGTGAGTTGAGGCTTAGCGAGCGACGTTTCGAGTTCGAGCACATCCGCCGCATCCTTCGCGGCCTGTGCTGCCGGAGTGCCGAGCAACTCGAAGATCTTCTGAACATGCGCCACGTACTTCGCGCGCAACTCAACGCTCTTCGCGTCGGTCTTGAGGTAGTAGTCGCGATCGGGAAGGCTGAGCCCGCCGGCGGACGCGAAGGCGATCACCTTCGTGGAATCAGCGAAGTCCTGATTCGCGCCGAATCCAAAGACGAAGCCGTTGCCCTGCGTGCTGAGATGAAGCTTGCCCAGGTACGCGCCGAGCATCGCCTTGGTGGTGAGGGCCCGAACCTCTTCGAGTTCCGGTTGAAGCGGCGCGCTGCCCGCGCGATTGATGGCGTCGGTCGCCATGCACGCGCCATAGAAGTCGCCGATCTTGGCTTCAGACGCGGTGCGTGTCGCTGACGGTTTGCTCGCGGTTTCAAGGAGCGTGCGAAGGAACTGGTAGTTCTCGTCGGTCAGCTTGCCGTAAACGCTCCATCGCGCCTGATCCGCGGGAATCGGATTGTTCTTCATCCACCCGCCGCACACGTACTGATAGAAGTTGCCACACGCGTCCGCCGACTTGTCCATGGAAGGAATGTCGAGACTGGGCGTGTAGGGCTGCACATAGGGCGTGACCTTTGGTGCCATGGCGGGTTGAGCCTTGGGAGCCGGGGCATCCTGAGAAACGAGAGGACCGGCGAGGGCGGCCAGAGCCGAAACCAGAATAAATGAGCGCATGGAGTTCTCCTGTGTGAGGAGCTCAGTCTAGAAGGGAAGAGGAGCTAAGCCCCCCCCGTCATTGCGAAGGACCAGTCGTTTTGCGGGGACTTAAGCAATCTGAAGATCTTTCAGATCGCCGCGTCGGCGGAAACGGGCCGCCTCCTCGCGATGACGTTGAGGGTGCGTTCGCCGCGAACTACAAGCCGCGGGCGCGGCGGTCGGCTTCTCTGAAGCGATCGGCGAGTGTCTTGATGAACTCGCCGGCCCAGGTTTGAAGGCCGAGCGACTGCGACAGTGACTCGCCCGACACCACTCTGACCACGACCTTCTCTGTCGCCTCGACGGTGGCGCTTCGCAGCTCGGCCAGGAACACGGCGGTTTCACCGAAGACGTCCCCCGGTCCGAGTTCGCGCAAGACCACACGCTGGCCGTCCCGAGTCGAGGTGACGACGCAGCGACCGCTGACGATGACGAAGGCTTCGTCGCCCGTTTCGCCTTCGCGAACGATCACGCTTCCCGCCTCATAGGTCCGGCGGGGCGCGCGCTCTTCGCCGCGCTGAAACGCCACGACGTCGCGCTGCATCGCAAGCACGCTCTGGTACCGGTCTTCGCGCTTCGGAGCCATCGCTTTCATGACAATGGCGGCGAGTGCTGGCGGGATCGCGCGCTCGGGTGCGCGCTCGTGGGGCGGAATAAGGTCGCCTCGAATGGCAGCGGTAAGGACGGCCACCATGGTCAGTCCGCCGTGCGGGCGCTGGCCGGTCAGGATCTCGTAGAGCATGCCGCCGAGGAGAAAGACATCGG
>JBDTQB010000060.1:0-18035 GCA_039932395.1 Vicinamibacteria bacterium
GACATCAGCAGATCCATGCCGCGCCTCAGCGCGATGACTTGCTTGATCGAGTTCGCGTAGTCCTCTTCCGGCACGCGCTTGCCGAACCAGTCCGGATTGACGGCGGTCGACCACATCGTGTCAACCAGGACGGAGACGACCCCCTGTGACGCAAGCTTCGTCGCCTCATTCAGGAACTCGGTGCGATTCGTGGTCGCAGGCTCGCCCAGCCAGTGCACCCACAACACGGCAGCGAAAGGACCCTTGCCTTCGGCCGGCGACACGATGTACGCGGCGAGCGCTTTGCCGGTGAGGGCATCGAACGTGACATCGCGAATGATCGCGCCGTCCTTCTTCTCGACTCCCTTCTCAACGGAGCCGAGTGGAATGGTCGCGTCGTAGTTGAAAAGCGCGCGCTGCGCCTTGAACTCGTCGACCGCGGGAGACTGTGCCAGCGCGTTCTGACTCACAACGGACAGAGCGGCGGCTACAAGAAACACTCGATGAAAGGATGGTGTCATGGGTCTCACCTCGATGAAGTGAGGAAACCCTAACCGCATTTCATCAAGCCAGACAAGGCTTTTCTGGCACTTGAGCGTCGCCGTTCGAAAATCAGTTCAACTTTCTGAACTACGCGATGCCTATACTCAAAGGCGATGACAATCAGAACGCTGACGTTGCTCCTCTGCCTGCTCCCGCTCGCTGCGGACGCCGCCGACCGGCCGCGGCTCAAGACCGTCGAGAAGGTCGACCTCCAGCGTTTCATGGGCCCGTGGTACGTCATTGCCGCCATCCCGACTTCCATCGAAAAGCAATCCTTCAACGCGGTCGAGACCTACCGACTCGATTCCAATGGCACGATCGACACGGTCTTCACCTTCAACAAGGGAGCCTTTGACGGACCGCCCAAGCGCTACAAGCCGCGCGGGTTCGTGAAGGACAAGGTGAATAACTCGACCTGGGGCATGCGATTCATCTGGCCGTTCAAGTCCGAGTTTCTGATCACCTACCTGAACGACGACTACTCCCAGACCATTATCAGTCGCAACAAGCGGGACTACGTGTGGATCATGGCCCGGACGCCGGAGATTCCAGAAGCTGACTACCAGAAGATGCTGGACAGAGTGACCGAGCAGGGATACGACCCGACGAAGCTGCGAAAAGTTCCTCATCAATTGCCCGCGAAGTAGGCGGCGAGCCTGAACGCGCTACTCGGCCTATCTTCCGTAAGTGTCTTCCGAGAGCGCCGTCAGAGAGCGCGGGGTGGCGGGAAGCACAGTCGATTCAGCTACCTCTGGAGTGTCGGGGACTGCGTGATCGTGCCATCGCCGGGCGGCTGCGTGACCGGCGAGCCGTCGAGATGCCGCTCGATCTCCGCGAAGAGCGCGTTGATACGGTCGGTGGTCTGATTGGTCCGGGCGGCGTCGTCCGCGGCCGAGCGCAGTTCGACCGCCTGGAGCCAGACCGCTTTCAGCAGTTCGAACCGGCGCGCGCGCCGCGATTTGGCGCCATCGAGGCGTGCTTCGAGGCTGCGCACGCTCTCGAGTTGCCTCTCAAGGATCTCCCGAAGCTCCCCGTTCTCCGCCGCCTCAGGGGCGAGGGCTGCGATTCTTCCGACCAGGCGCCCCGCTTCCGCAGGGTCGAACGACTTCGCGAGGTTCGCGACGTGTTTGTCCAGAAGGACGACGCCCTCGGCCAGTTGGCGTGCCGCGGCACTCGCCTGGCGACCGAGCGCGCGGCCCGGTTCCGGGAGGACAGCGGCGATGGCGGACACGGCATTGGCGAGGTCGGCAGGCGTGGCTGGTGCTGGCATGGCCGCCATGGAATTTGCGGGCGTTTCGGGTAGAAGCAGGGCCGCGATCTCGGGCTTGGTCCAGAAGGCGCGCTTTCCGGTGGGCGCTCCGATCAGGTAATTCGCCAGTTCCTGCTCGACATCGAGAACACGCGCGCGTCGCTGCCATCGGGCGACCCAATACAGGCCGCAGACGAACGGCAGCAACGCAAGAGCAAAGGTCATTGTGGTGAGAGCCTCGCGAATTTCGTGACGGTAAGGACTGCGTCCGAGTAGTCGAACGTGGGACCAGTAGGCCTGCTCGGCAATCATCGAGGCTGCAAACAGCGGGGCGGCCAGGATCATCCCACCCAAGAAGGCACGAACCGTTCGCAGCTCTCCGGGTAGGCGGTCCCAGACGTCGCTTCGTGCGCGGAGGCGCGACGGATACCAACCCATCCACCCCGAAGGCTGCTTGAACGTTTCATAGAGCAGGCGCTTGAAGCCATATCCTCTATTGACCATCTCCCTGCACTTTTGGGTCCAGATCAGGGCGGACAAGAGGGCCATCATGCCGGCGACACTTGGAAGCATAGGGAAGGGATCGGACACGTCTCCGCCACCGCCCCACCAGGCCGCGAGTAAAATGAGGATGCACAGCGCCCCGAGAGTCACGAGGGCCCAGGACTGCAGTTCCTCGAGAGCCCGAGGAGTCTCGTCTTCCCCGGCCACCGAGATCGCCTGCTTCAGAGTGAGGGCGTCGCGCCACCGTTGCGCTGGATCTTTCGCGAGGCAGCGTGTCAGGGCATTTGCGATTTCGACCGGGATTCCCGGGGCCAGAGACTTGAGGGGCGGCGCCTCCTTGGTGATGTGCTGAATCAGGACATCGCCCGGCGTGGAACCCTCGAAAGGCAGCCTCCCCGCGAGCATCGCGTAGCCCATAACGCCAAGCGAATAGATGTCCGACCGCCCGTCGAGGTCGCCCTTCCCTTGGGCCTGTTCGGGTGACATGTAGTGGGGCGTTCCGAGCACACTGCCCTCGGTAGTCATGGTTTGACCCGCCCCGAGGGCCTTAGCCACACCGAAGTCGGTCAGGAGCGCGCGGCCGGTCCCTTCTTCGAGCAGGACGTTGTCGGGCTTGATGTCGCGATGGACGATGCCGAGCTTGTGAGCGTAGTCGAGGGCGTCCGCGACCTCGATCAGGATCCGGCGTGCGTCCTCGACGGGGAGGCGGCCCTCGCGCTTGAGGCGCGCAACGAGCGACTCGCCCTTCACGTACCCCATGACGAAGTAAAGAGTGCCGTCCACGTCTCCGAAGGTGAAGAGCGGGACGATGTTGGGATGGGAGAGTTTCGCCGCCGTGCGCGCCTCTCGACGGAATCGATCGCGGCTATCCTGGGTGGCGCTGCGATCCGGAGGTAGGACCTTGATCGCTACCTCGCGATCGAGCGCAGCTTCCCTCGCGAGGTACACCGCACCCATGCCGCCCTTGCCGAGCAGGCGCGTGACGTCGTACTGCCGCCCCAGCGCGAGTGTGAGAGCCTCCCGCAACGGGTCCGCCGGCTTGGAAGCAGGGGAGTCCGGCGCCCTGACGCCGCAGCGCGAACAGAAGAGTACGCCGTCGGATAGTGGCGTGTGACAGGAAGCGCAATCCACAGCCGTCTCCTCAGGTCCTCTGGCACCTGCCAGCGTAGATCCTTGATTCGCCCATAGTACCGCCACTGTTTCCGTTTGTCCTTGGAATCCGTCCGATGAAAGGTGGGACGAGCGTGAGTGAAACAGGCGGGGCCCGCTGACTGCGGCCCGTGATCGGCCTTTGATCCGGCTTCCGCGCGAGTGCCTGGAGGGGGTCGAGGCGCTGATTCCTCCGCGATGAGCGGACCCGAGACGGCGCAAGCCAGGGCTAGCCTCGCGGCCTCTCCCTACCGAACGGCCTGGCTCACGAACAGGCTGCGGCCGAAGAGTTCTAACAGATCCTGATACGTCTACCCTTTGCTCGCCGTCTCGGTCTTCTTAAGCTTGCCGTTCTTGTCTCGATTTACTTCGCGTCGGTCCCCATCTTCACGGGGTTCTTCTCCTGAACCCAGAGGTTCATACCACCGACGATGGCCTGGGCGGGAACGCCCATCTTCTGCAGTGTCTGCGCCGCACGGGCGCTAGTGTGTTCGGCCGGTCAGGAGCAGTACGTGGCGATGGGCCGGCCCATACGCTTGAGCTTTTCGGCCGTCGCGGAGGTGATGCTCTCTTCGGGAATCGACAACGCGCCCGGAATGTGACCTCCCGCGTAGGCATCGGCGGACCGAACGTCGATGATCACAACGTCGCCTTTGGCAAGAAGTGCCTTGAACTCCGCCATGGGCATCCGGTCTGTCTTCGGCATCGGAACGCTCGCCTGCGCTGCAGCCTTTTGACTCGCCGTCGTCTGGGCGGCTGCGGGCGACGCAAGGGCGATCGCCAGAAGCGCCGCCGCAGTGGCATATTTGGGGCTTGTTCTGGTTCTCATCAGATCCTCAAACTTTCATCGGGGATTGTACGCTTCACAGACGGTTCTCCCCCGAAGCACTCCCATGCTGCCTGGCACAAGGTCCCCAGGGAGACCAGCGCCTGAAGCTCGGGCAGATGTTCGGTCTTCGGGTCGATCAACAAATGGATTGGGCAGAGCCAGTTGCTGGTTGAACAGTAATTGAGTAGTATTTGAACACTATGAAACCCATGGGACTCCGACTCCCGGTCGCCGCGTGGGCGGCCCGACTCTTCCTGTTGGCCATCAACCCCGCCGCCGCATTCAGTGTCACCGAAGAGAAGGACATCCGGGGCGAAGTCCGGGACAGCGTGTCGGGTGCTCCGCTGGCTGGGATCGAGGTGCGCCTAGAAGCGCAGGTCGTGGTCACCGATGGACTCGGACAGTTCACGGTCCGCAGAGGGACACCACCCTACCGGTTCACGCTCAGGGCTTCGTCGCAATCTCCAGTCGTGCGCTCGGTGTCAGAGGTCGAGTCGCTCTCGACCGTCATCCTGCTGCTCGACCCAAAGGTGCGTCGCGAGGAGCAGGTTGAGGTCTTCGGCCTTACAAAGGACGATCCCGCCCCGGCGTCCATCGCCGTCCGGCCCGGCGAGGTGCTGCAGGTGGCGGGTGCGGTCGACAACATCTTCCGGGCTCTCCAGACCCTCCCCGGGGTCTCGGCCACCGAGGAATTCAGCTCGCGTCTGGCCGTTCGCGGCGGCACGCCTGATCAAAACCTCACCATCATGGACGGCATCGAGATCCACAACCCGTATCGCCTGTTCGGGCTGACCAGCGCCTTCAATCCGGAGACCGTGGACAAGTTCAATCTTTCCGCGGGGGCATTTCCCGCGAAGTATGGCGATCGCCTCTCGTCGATCCTGGTGGTCGAAAATCGCGACGGTCGGAAGGATGGCGGGGTTCGTGGCTCCACCACTCTCTCGATCAGCGACGGGAACGTTCTGCTCGAGGGTCCGTGGAAGAAGAGCGAAAAGGGATCTTGGATTGTGAGTGCGCGTCGCACGTACTACGACCTCATCGCCGAGCGTTTCGTCAAACAGAACCTGCCCGGATTTCAGGACGTGCAGTTCCGAGCTGCTTACGACATTGCCGCCTCCACCCGTCTGACCTTGTTCGGGATCCGCTCGCGCGAGAGCGGGGACGGCACCTTCGCGGGTGATGGTACGGACTCGGCCGCTTTTGTGACCGCTTCGCGGAACGACGTGGTCGGACTTCGCAGCCGCAGCCTGTTCGGGACCCGGGTCTCGTCGACCTTCGCGGTCGCCTACTACAACTTCTCCCAGAATCTGAATGTGAACGCCCAATTCCAGGACGGAGCGCGCCGGTCGAACGCGCCGCTGTCGTCCGCGGCGGAGCCGCAGATCGTCGTCGACTTCGATCGGAGGATCGCTACCAGCGACGGCTCCTTGCGCAACGACTGGAGCTTCGCCCTCTCCTCACGGAACCTGCTCGAGGCCGGTTTCGAGGCCCATCTGCTGAACACAGGGACGACTTACAACATCCGCGGAGCGCGTAACCTGGATGAAGCCAACGGCTCGTCCATCCAGGGCGGTTCCGCTCTGCCCGACGCCTACAACGCGAGCATCCCCGCCAATCGCTGGGGTGCCTATGTCCAGGACCGCATGACCATGGGCGAGCGTGTCTCCGTCGAAGGCGGTCTGCGGTTCTCTCGGTCGTCGATCAGCAGGAACGTGGAAGTGGAACCTCGTCTCTCCCTCCTGCTGCGTGGCAGCCCCACCTCACGATGGCGCGTGGCGTATGGTTCACACTCTCAAAGTCCCGGCATCGAGAAACTCATTCAGTCGGACTACTTCCTCGACCTCACGCGCCTCGACCTCAGGAACGAGCACTCGCGCCATACCACGCTCAGTTTCGAAAAGGATTTCGAGGCGCTCAGCGTCAAAGCCGAGGCTTATTACAAGGGCTTCAGCGATCTCATCAGCGGGACCCTCGAGACGGACGCGGCACTCAAAGCACGCGTGGCCAGCTACGACTTTCCGGTGGCGCTGCAGTCGAGCATCCCCCGGGACCGTCAGATTACGACCATCCCGTCAAACGGCGGTTCGGGGCGTTCGTACGGTCTCGAACTCGTGGCCACCGTGCCCGACCGGCCAAGCCGCTTTCTCTCCGGATGGGCCTCCTACAGTTTCGGCAAGGCCACGAGGGAACAGTATGGCCTGGAGCTTCCCTTCGAGTACGACCGGAGGCATGCGGTGTCCTTCGTGGGGCAACTGCATGTTTCCCGGAAACTCGAAGTGGCGTTCACGCTCCGCGCGGCCTCGGGCTTTCCGCGCACGGATCCGCTCGGCGTGCGGGTCGTGCCCATCGCCGACACTCTTGACAGCAACAACAACGGCAACACCTCCGAACTTGTTCCCCAGCGCGACGCCACGGGCCTGCCCGTCTACACCGCCGACTTCGGCTCTGTCTCCGACCTCCTCCGCGCGCGGTTTCCGGTGTTCGCGCGGCTCGACCTGCGTTTGAACTGGAAGCCGAAGGGAGATAGCTCAAGGTGGCTCTTCTACCTGGAATTCATCAACGCCACCAATCGCACCAACGTCGGGCGGTACGAAGCCACGGTGATTCCGGTAGCCGGTGCGGATCGCCCGACCATCGAGGAGAAACCGGGCGGCTCCATTCCGTTCCTGCCGACCTTTGGTGTGCGCTTCCGGTTCTAAGCCGGGCAGCGGTCGCGCGATCGGCCGGCCGCTCTTTCGAAAAACCGTCCGGTTACTGATGTGATTCGGCCTTGAGCGTGAGGCTGCCAGGCGTCTGTCCGGGCCAAAGCACCCGAAGCCATCGTTGAAACCTGGGATCGACGGCCAGAGGTTTTAGCCGAGGGTCGCTTCGGATGAGGCGAAGCGACGAGGACCGTTCGTTGAACGCGGCCTCGAGCGAAGCGAACGCGAGTTCACGGTCGAGGCCGGCGGCCGCCACCGCGATGAGATACGGAGAAACGTAGGAGCTCGTCGCATGAGCGCGCAACTCGTCCAGGGTTTGCCTCGCGAGTTCGGGTCGGGCGGTTCGCGAATAGAACGCCGAGATTTCGGCTAGGCCTGGGTCTGACTTTGCCGCCGCCTTCTTGTAGGCCGTCTCCGCTTCGCTTTCTCGATGAAGCTGATCCAGCGTGTCCCCTAGAAGGATCTGACTGGAAGGCCAGTCGGGCGCAATGGCGGCGAGACTCTCCGCCTCCTTCAAGGCTTCGTCGGTCCGTTTGAGATCGAGAAGGGCGCCGCCCAGATTGACCCGAATCACCAAGGACAAGGGATCGAGGTCGCGTGCGCGCCTCAGACACACGAGCGCCTCTTCGTTTCGCCCCTCGGTTCTGAGAAGGATCGATCGCCAGTGGAGACGCATCGCATAGTTTGGGTTCAGGGCCTCGGCCTTCGCGAACGCCTCTTCCGCGCCTTCCGGGTTCCATTCGTAGAGGCCTCGAATCATGGCGAGGCTGGTCCACGCCTCGGCCAGTCCGGGGTCAAGCGCCACCGCCTTTTCGGCCGCGGCCCGAGCCTGCGGCCACGCTTCCTTTGCCGGGAGGTCTCCGCGATCCATCAAGACGCTGTACGCGTCGGCGAGTCCCGCAAAGCCGAGGGCGAAATCCGGATTGTCCTTCGTCAGGGACTGGAAGATCGCGAGCGATTCGTGGAGGCCTTCGGTCGTTCGCTTGTTCCATTCGAATCGACCTCGCAGATACGCAAGATACGCGTCCGAGTTGGTGACGATGTTTCGGTTCGTTTCAGCGTTCACGGCCACACTTACGCTCGAACCAATCGCGTCGACCACCTCGTCTTTCAGTTTCAACAGATCGTTCACGCTGCGATCGTAGGTCTGACTCCACACCTGCGTGCCATCCTCGCTGCGCGCCAGGGCCACGCTCACGCGCACGCTGGCGCTGTCTCGCCGCACCGTGCCTTCCACGAAATAGGTGGCGCCTATTTCCCGCGCGAAGGCGGCGGCGTCACGCGGCCGATCCCTGAAGGCAAGCGAACTCGATCGTGCGATGACTCCGATCCGCCCTTGCGTCTCCCGGCCAAGCGAGCTGATCAGTTCGTCGCTCAGGCCGTCGGCGAGATAGGCCTGCGGCGTCTCCGAGAGATCGGTGAAGGGGAGAACCACCAGCCGCATCGAGGCTGGATCACGCGTCTTCGGAGGGGAGCGGACGTGATCCCGGAGCCAGGGAAGGACCGCGATCGTCGATAGGATGAGAATGACTGCCAGGGCCCCGCCCCAAGTGCGCGTTCTTCGTGAAGCCGCCTCTGAAGTTGTCCCAGGGGTTGCCGATGAGAGTTCTCTGTCCACCTGGGTTTCGGTGAGCGCCGGCGGAAGACGGCTCACGGTGGCCATGAACCGGTAGCCACGGCGCGGCAAGGTTTGCACATAGACCGGCGACTCCGCGTTGTCGCCCAGGGTTGACCGGATTTCCTTTACGCAGTAGTTAAGTCCCTGCTCGACGTCCACGTCGACGGTGTCGGCCCACAGCGCGCCCTTGATCGCGTCGCGCGAGACGAGTTCGCCCGCACGATCGAGCAGCATGCACAAGACTTTGAACGGCTGATTCCGCAGGCGAACCAGACGGCCTTCCTTTCGCAGCTCGCCGGTTCTGGTGTCGAGTTCAAAAATACCGAACTGAAATCCTTCGCCGGGAAAACCGGTTTCGGTCCCAGTCCAAGAATGCGTTGAATCGTTTTCAACTTCTTGGATCGCCGGCAGTCCTTCGCTCATCGATATCCATCCATTTCCCCGGCTGACCGCACCGAGGTCAGACTCCGGGTGCGCGTTCCATCGACCTCACGCGCCCCCTTGTCTGGAAAGGTCAGGACAGTCCATCTGAATTCCATGGGCGCTCCCTGACTTCGATCTGAAGGGAAGCATTTGATTGAACATCTCAACATGCGTCCGATCAGTGCAAAGCCTGTGCCGGTGATGGAGGCCGTGTAACAAATCCAAATTCATGACGTAATCAATGTCGCGTCCATGGTGAGAAGGATCGAGCTGACCGATCCTGAATCCCATGTCGACTCACACTGCGGAAGGATCGTTCTTCGGTTCTCGTCTCAACCTTGAAGTCGCGGACGCCGCGCGTCCGGTGCTTCGAGACATCCTGGCCACCTTCGAGAAGAGCATCATTCTCGCCGTTCTTCTCGCGGCCGACGGAAATCAGCGCCGCGCAGCCATGGCCCTCGGCGTTCTTCCGACGACGCTTCAGGAAAAGCTGAAGCGCTTCGGACTTCTCGACCAGCGATTTGGAAGGGGCGCACGCCGTGGGGAGCGTGTCGTCCGTCCGAACGATGTCAAACCGCCTCTTGACGAGGCTCCAACCACCCCAACGAAGGAACAGCAATGAAAAAACGACTGATAGCGCTTGCGTGTCTGCTTCTCACGGGCACGTTCGCCCATGCGCAGATCGCCACGGGCAATGTCTACGGCAAAGTAACCGATGAATCCGGATTGATCCTTCCGGGCGTATCCGTCTCCATCACCGGCGAATCCGGAACGCGCACGGCAATCTCCGGGTCCAGTGGCGAGTTCCACTTCCTCAATCTCGACTACGGGACCTACACCGTGAAGACCAGCCTGCAAGGCTTCGCGAGTTCCAGCCGCTCGTTTCGCGTGGTGACCGGCCAGAACATTGAGCTGACCATGAGCATGAAGATCGGAACCCTCACGGACGTCGTTGACGTGTCGGGTGAGGCGCCGCTCATCGACGCGCAGAAGCGTGGAACCGGAGCGGTTATTTCCAATGAACAGCTCAAGGACGTTCCGAACTCGCGCGATCCCTGGGGCGTGCTCAGGAACGTTCCGGGCGCGCTCATTGACCGCGTCAACATCGCGGGCAACGAGAACGGGCAGCAGGCCAACGTCGCCGGCAAGGGTTCCTCATCGGCCGACAAGGTCTGGACCCTCGATGGAATGGTGATCACCGACATGTCGTCCACCGGCGCCTCGCCCGACTACTTCGATTTCGATGCGTTTCAGGAGATCAACGTCACCACCGGAGGCGGCGATCTGAACATGGCGACCGGCGGTTTCGGTCTGAACCTCGTGACCCGGCGTGGGACCAACACGTTTCATGGCGGCGGTCGCTATCTTTCGACGGACGAGAAGTTCAGCTCATCCAATATCTCTCCCGCGCTGCTGGCCGAGATCAACAAAGGTGGGACGCGAAATCGTCTGGCCGGCGGCAGTGGATATTGCGCGGCGGATGCGGGTCAGGCTCGCGACAAGGCGGACCATATCGACGCGATCAAAGACTACGGTTTCGATCTGGGCGGTCCGGTCGTGAAGGACAAGCTGTGGTTCTACGCGAGCTACGGCAAGCAGGACATCAAGCTTTGTCGTCTGAGCGGCACCCAGGATGCGACCCTGCTTCCCTCGTACAACGCGAAACTGAACTGGCAGGCGGGTGCGAACACGATGGTGACCGCGTTCTATTTCGTGGGAAACAAGGAGAAGTTTGGACGCGCGGTGGGCACGGGCCTGACGGAGTCGGACAGTTTCCTCTGGAACCAGGGAACCGCGGCGACGGACGGCGGTTTGCCGCATGGGCTGTCGAAGCTTGAGATCAATCACACCTTCTCGTCCAGCTTCTTCGCCTCCGCCAAGGCGGCCTACTACGACACCGGCTTCTCGTTGAACGCGCGCGGCGGCGACGCCCAAAGCTATACGCTGGATCTTGACCAATCCAGCGCCACGGGCTCTTACCTGACCTACGTCGCCCGTCGTCCGCAGAAAACCGCCAACGTCGACGCCAGCTACTTTTTTCGCGGCGCCGGCGGAAACAATCAGCTGAAGTTTGGGTTCGGGTATCGCGTCGCCACCACCAATGACACGACGCACTACAACGGGAACCAGCTCGGCGCCATCGTGGCGGGGGGGCCGTACGCGGCTTACGTCCACCGGGACGCGGCGCCGCACAACGAGGGCCGCTATCTTTCGGGCTATGTCGGCGATGTGCTGACCCGCGATAGGTTGACCCTGAACGCGGGAGTTCGTTTCGACGGGCAGACGGCTAAGAATCTTCCCGCTTCGATTCCCGCGAACCAATCGTTTCCAACCGAGGCGCCGGCGGTTGAATACTCCGGTTCCGGAAATCTGGTGGATTGGAAAGATCTCTCGCCGCGTGTTGGTTTCTCCTATGCGCTCGACAGCACTCGAAAGACCATCGTGCGCGGCTCCTACGCCAATTACGCCTCGCAGTTGGGCTACGGGATCGTCAACACCGCGGCGGTTCCCTCGGGCTATCTGGCCTACGGATGGACCGATCTCAACGGGGACCGGGTGGCGCAGCCCAATGAGGTCGATATCAAGGGCGGAGTGCTGTACACGGTGAACATCGACCCCAATGCGCGCACCGGGGTCGCACCCGGCCGTATCGACCCGGATCTCAAGAATCAACGCGACAACGAGGTGGTGATTGGACTGGATCACGAACTGGGAGCGAGTCTCGCCATCGGCGCGGCCTACACCTTCCGGTCGTCCAAGGACTTTCAGTACACGCCGTTCCTTTCGGCGCCTTGCGCGGTCGGTTCTTCATGTTCGATCATCCAGCCGAACCAGTACGTGCGCCAGTCGGACGTCTCTTCGCTTGGCTACACGGTTCAGCGTTACGTCGCGCCTTCGGCCTTGATTGACGCCGGCGGTTCGGGACGCTACGTCACGAACTACGCGGGGTACACTCGGCGGTTCAACGGTCTCGAGCTGACCGCGAAAAAGCGGATGTCCCGAGGATGGGCGGCCAATCTCGCGGTGTCCTACAACGACTGGACCGAGCAATATTCGGACGCGAATCGCGTGAATGCGCTTGGAAACCCCACGAAGCTTGAAACCAACGCACTGCTCGATGGGGGCCCCGTCTCTGTCCTGTCCGGGGCCTCCGGCAAGGCGAGCTTCTATTCGTCTTTCAGTTGGCAGATCTACGCGGACGCCTTCGTGAATCTTCCAGCGAGCTTGTCGTTCTCGACCGCGATTTTCGGCCGTCAAGGTGGAGTTCTCCCGACCAACATCACCGGATCTCTCGGGGCGGACGCAACCACGCGAATTCTCGCCGGATCCGTGGACGGCGCGCGCTACGCCGATGTCTGGAATCTGGACTTCCGGCTGGCGCGCAACTCGAAGATCGGACGGATCACGATCACGCCATCGATCGAGCTGTTCAACGCCCTCAACAATGACGTCGTGTTGTCCCGGGCGCGCGACGCAGGATCGGTCGCCACGTTCGGTCGGGTCGAAGAAGTGATCAGTCCGCGCATCTTCCGCGTGGGCGCTCGTTTGTCGTTCTAGTAGCCCTTCTCCTAGGAAGGTGCGACCGGCCGGTCTCGCGACGCGCAGCGAGACCGGCCTCCGCAAGTAGGTCATCCGCCCGTTCAAGTCCGAGCTCCTGATCGCTCATCTGAGCGACGACGCAACACCGCCAGGGGGTGATTCCGTGCCGGCGCGCGGGCGTCCTTGATATCGGCGAGAGAGTGTCTATGTGCGGTAGCAGACAGAGACTCCAGGGTCGGATCGGTTAGCCTCGTCTCCCAGCCCTCATCCGTTCGACCCCGGGTGGTTGGCTCGACCTCGCCGGAATCAGGAGAACCAGAATGCGCTCAGCAGCATCGCGGCACGACCCGGCCCGCGCGAATGCGAGACCAGGCGAAGAGGGATCATCCACCTCTGAGGACGCGAGCACTGACACGAGCGCCCATAGCCCCAGCGTCGGAAGCCCTTCTCGGTTGCCTCTTTGCATTCTCGGCGCGACCCTGGTGTCGGCGTTTGTTCTCTTCGCGGCCGAAGGCCTTGTTCGAGTCACGGGCCACCACTTTCCCGGACTTCGTTATGGGGACCGCAGCCAGGACCTTTGGATCGCCGATCCGACCAAGGGTTGGTTCCATCGGCGGGGCTTCACGACAGAGTTGCCCCTGGGCGGGCCTGATCGGGGGCGCGTTCACACGAACTCGCTTGGCCTGCGCGGTTCCGAAGTCTCGGCGCGCAAACCAGCCGGCACCAGGCGCTTGCTTGTGGTCGGCGACTCATACGCCTTCGGCCACGGCGTCGACGATGAACACACCGTGAGCGTGCACCTCTCAGAGCGGCTCAATGCTCGGGGCCATGGGACCTGGGAAGTCATGGACTTGGGCGTCAACAGTTACTCCACGGATCAGGAGCTCGTGCTTTTTCAGGAGATAGCGCCGCGTCTGCAACCTGACCTCACGGTCCTCTACGTGTGCGACAACGACTTCGAGGCTAACACTCTGGATTTCGTCAATCAGCGCTACTACAAGCCTTACTTCGTACTGTCTCCCGAGGGGCGGTTGACGGAACACAACGTCCCGATACCCAGTTTCACAACCTGGCAGCGCGCGAAACTGTGGCTGGGACAGCGCTCGGAGGTCTGGAATGCGGTCCGCGGCCGGCGATCAAACTGGCCCTGGGTCACTTCCCTCCTCGCGGATTTTCAGATCGCCACCCCACTGCCCCCGGCGAGCCCAGAGGTGCCGCTGACGGCGGCGCTCATCGTCGCAATGCGTGACGCGGCCCGCGCGATGGGCAGCGAGTTCGTCATGATGAATACCGCTCAGCGCGGCGAGAAAACAGAATTGCTCCAAGCGGTGCGTCCCCTTCTGAGACGGGAGCACGTCCGCCTTCTGGGCCTCGAAGGCAATCTGGGCGACGCCCGACGGCGCAATCCGTCGGGCCTGTGGGACTTTCCAAACGACGGGCATTGGAACGTTGCGGCGACGGAGCTGGTCGCTCATGTGACCTTTAACTTCCTGGAGGCGAGCGCTCTTCTTGATGACCCCGCCCCGGCAATGATGGCGGCGGCTCGGGCCCGCGACCTGGGCCCACGTTCAGGAGATGTGGAAATTCAGGCTTCGGCCACCGCGGGCAACGCGAGACGCTGACGCAGCTCTGCCTGGATATCCGCGGCTTTTCTGGTTCCATCCACGGCCACGACCAGTTCCTTCCGCCGGAACAGGTCGATGATGGGCTGAGTCTTCTCACGGTAATCGAGGAGACGTCCCTTGACCGCGTCGAGGTTGTCGTCGGCCCTCGCGACCAGCTTCCCCTTGCACACGTCGCACACATCTTCGCGCGCGGGCCGGTGGAAGATGAGGTTGTAGTCGAGGCCGCAGTTGGAGCACAGGCGGCGGCTCATGATGCGTTCGAGGACGACCTCGTCAGGCACCTCCATGAGGAGCACGGCGTCGACGTCGAATCTCTCGAGAAAGAAGATCGCCTGATTTTCGTTCCGGGGAAAGCCGTCGAGGATGAAGCCGTAGTTCCAGTCGTGCAGCTCCAGTCGCTCGGTCACCACTTCGTTCACGAGATCATCGGGCACGAGCAGGCCCGACGCCACGATGCGCTTCACTTTGGCCCCGAGCTTGGTGTGGTGCTGAACCTGCCAGCGGAAGATGTCGCCCACGCTGATGTGGACGAGGTCGAAGTCCTTCTCGAGCATCTTCGCCTGCGTGCCTTTCCCGCATCCTTGCGGCCCCATCACGATGTACTTGTGCACTTTGGACTCCTTACCTAACCGAGTACCTTCTCAAGTCGGCGGCAGACCGTCTCCAGCACCTGGATCCGGGCGTAACGCTTGTCGTTGCCGGCCACGATCACCCAGGGGGCGCCGCGAGTGCCGGTGCGCACGATCATCTCGTTGATCGCCGACTCGTAGGCGTCCCACTGTTTGCGGTTCCGCCAGTCTTCGTCGGTGATCTTGTATTGCTTGAATTCCGTTTTCTGGCGCTCCTTGAAGCGGCGCAGCTGCTCGTCCTTGCTGATGTGAACCCAGAATTTCGTCACCATCATGCCGTGGTCGACGAGTTGGTCCTCGAACTCGTTGATCTCCTGAAAGGCGCGCCTCCATTCGTCTTCTCGGGCGAAGCCTTCGACTCGTTCGACCAGCACCCGGCCATACCAGGAGCGATCGAAGATGGTCACCCGCCCCGCGCGCGGGATGTGCCGCCAGAACCGCCAGAGGTATTGACGGGCGCGCTCCTCGTCGGTGGGGGCGGCGATCGGCACCACGCGATACAACCGCGCGTCCATGGCCGAGGTCAGGCGACGCACCGTCCCGCCTTTGCCCGCGGCGTCCCAGCCCTCAAAGACCAGGACGCTCGACACTTTCTTCTCCCAGGCCGCGCGCGACAGCTTGCTCAATTGGCCCTGCAATCGCGCCAACGTGCGGTCGTATTCCTTCGGGGAGACGGTCTTCTTGAGGTCGACGCGGTCGAGCACAGACACGATGTCGCCGGAAGGGATAGCCTCCTTGACCGGAGCTTCCGCCGCCTTTTTTGTGGCCAGTCGCCTCTTGATGGCCTCGAGAATGGTCTTGCCCACGGTGATCTCGCGGTAGCGGTCATCGGTCGCCTCGATCACGGTCCAGGGCGCAAAGCCCGTATCGGTGCGCTGCAGCGCTGCCTCGGAGTGCTTCACGAAGCGGTCGTACAGTTTGAAGTGCTTCCAATCAATAGGGTTCACGCGCCAGCGTGTCTTCTCATCCTTCTCTATTTTGGTCAGGCGCTTTTTCTGGGCTTTCTTTGACAGGTGCAGCCACAGCTTGACGATGAGGGCGCCGTCCTGGGCGAGTTGCTGTTCGAAGAACTCGATCCTCGAGAGGTTGCGGTCGAACTCAGACCCGCTGTTCTTACGGTAGGTTCGCTGGATGATGGGATCGGTGTACCAGGACCCGAAGAAGATGCCCACGCGTCCCCGCGCGGGAAGCGACAACCAGAACCTCCAATAGTCGGGCCGGTCCCGCTCCTCGTCGGTGAGGGGACCAAAGACGTTGGTCTCCAGACCGCGGGGGTCGAACCACTCGTGGAGGCGGTTCACGGTCTCGGACTTGCCGGCCCCATCGGCGCCCGAGACAATCAGGATGAGGGGCACCCTGGCATCGAGAAGGTCGCGCTGGGCCTGAAGCAGTCCGGCCCTCAGGATGGGAACTTCTTTTTCGTATTCGGCTTTCGGAGTTTCATGACCGAGCTCAGCGGCTTCGAACATCGTGTGTCTCCTCGGATTGATGGGCTACGACGTGCTTATTCTCCTCCTTCGAGGCCCCGAGAGGACTAATGTTCGCGACTCATTCTGGATGAGCCACTTGAACCATGGCGGGGGGCGCTTGGTCCGTTGACCCAACGACCCACGGGAGCCTTTCTCACCGCCGCAATACCCCGAACGAAGCGAGTGCGCTGCAGCTAAGGCTCCGAGATGCGCGGGTGCGCGAAGAAGAACTGCAATAGCAGCGCGCTCGCGTTGACGTCCCGGCTGACCGCGCCACTCCATCCAGTCCACCGCGGCGCCTCGCCCGGCCAGGTGTGGCCTCCGCCCTCGATCGTGTAGAGCGCGACCTCAGCACCTCCGCGACAGCGCGCGTGGTCTTCGAGCCGCACGCGGGTACCGTCAGCAGGGTCAGCGTCGGGCAACCGCGAGATCTCGCCCGGCTCGAGGCAGCCGTCACGCCTCGCCCAGTAGCGCATGGTCTGGGTGAGGCGCTCGTCGTAGGGCACCGCGCGGTCGTCCGTGCCGTGAAAGTCGATCACCGAGACGGGCCGCCCGGGCGAGCAGCGCTCTTCCGCGTGAGGCGACATCGGGCCGGCGACGGCGGCCACCGCCGCGAAACGATCGCTCTGACACCCGAGCCGGTGCACCATCATCGCTCCGTTCGAAAGACCCGCGGCGTAGACCCGCGCCGTGTCGATGCCGAACTCCGCCACCAGCACGTCGGCGAGCGCCGAGAGAAACCCGACGTCGTCGGTCGACGAATTCTGAAAGCCATCGTTCCACCGCTCGCCAGAGGCGTCAGGGTAAGCGACGACGACTCCCGCGCCTTCCGCGACGGAATCAAACCCCGACCGTCGCTCAATCAGCGCCCCGGTGCTGCCCATGCCGTGCAGCATCAAGACCAGCGCCGTCTTCGAAGTCGCGGAGCCCGCTCGCAACAGGTAGGTCCGCTCGGTGCCGCGGTAGCTGAACTTCCGGGCGACGGCTCCCACCCCGGGGCTTGTTCGGTACTCGCGCCGCAACATCGCAGCGGTCGCGATGACAATCGCGACACCGGCCACGAGACGAAGCAGACGACGAGCCACGAGGCGAGCACTCTACCAATCGGCCAAGCTTGGTTGAGATTTCGATGGGATTCAGAAGGGACGTCGCCGTCTACCGACTGGCGCACCGCGCTTGTTTCACCTACGCTCAACGCCGTGCTAACCCGATGCCTCTCTCCCCTGATCGTCCTTTTTCTCGCGCAGACGGTCTCCGCGCAGTCATTCTCACGCGACTACAAGGACAGCTACCCGAAGAATCCAGGCATCGACATCCTGAACTACGCCTTTGAATTGAAGCTGTCCGACCAGTCGGACTCAATTTCCGGACGGGCGACGGTTGACGCGAGGTTCCTGAACGCCGGGCAGAGCGAACTCAGACTGGATCTCATCAAAGCGTCCGAAGCGCTTGGCGGAAAAGGCATGACGGTACAGCAAGTGACCATGCGGGAGAAGCCCTTGGCCTTTCGGCATGAGCGCGATCAGATCTTCATTCAGCTTGGCCGGCCGAGTCAGGCGATGGAGCGGGTGCAGGTCACGATCACTTACAGCGGCATCCCCGCCAAGGGTCTCAAGATCGCGCCTAACAAGCACGGCGACCGGGCCTTCTTCAGCGACAACTGGTCTTCGAAGGTTCGGAATTGGCTTCCGACCGTCGACCATCCATCGGACAAGGCCACCAGCGAGATGATCGTGATCGCGCCTGCCCACTATCAGGTGGTCTCAAACGGAGTCC
>JBDTQB010000061.1:0-17742 GCA_039932395.1 Vicinamibacteria bacterium
GAACGATCTGGCGGGAAGCTCAGGCGCGGTCGAGCTGACCGCACTCGCCGATGTCCTTCATTTAAGCGCACGACAGTTCCGTCGCCGCTTTGAGTTCGCGGTTGGCCTGCCCCCCAAACGTTTCAGCCGGCTGATCCGCTTTCAGCGCGTGTTCGAGCAGAAACGCGAAGGCGATGCGCGCGCCTGGTCACAGGTGGCGCTCGATTGCGGCTACTACGACCAGGCTCACTTCAATCGTGACTTCAAGGCGTTCACCGGAGTTCGTCCGAAAGACATCGTGAAGGACGCGGATCCGCTGACGTCGTTCTTTCTGTCCGTTTCGTCCAAGACTGAGGGGTCTCGCAACCGTTAGGGTTCGTTAGCAACAAGGAGTTTCTGATGCTTGCCACTTTCGCTCTCGCACTTCTCGCCGCCACTGGCCCCGCCGATCTCGCCTTCATGAAGGGCGCCTGGGAAGGGGGGACCGCGACGCTGAAATTTGAGGAGCGTTGGACCGAGGAGGCAGGTGGTCTGATGATGGGCGTGTCGCGCACGATCAAGGGCGAGCGTGCCGTGGGCTTTGAGTTTCTTCGTGTCGAATTTCGAAGCGACGGAATCTTCTACGTGGCCCAGCCCGGCGGGCAGCCGAAGACCGAGTTCAAGCTGACCGCGTCGGACGGCCGTTCCGCGACCTTCGAGAATCCGGCGCACGACCATCCGAAGCTGATCCGGTATTCGTTGATGCCTGACGGAACTTTGAAGGCCGACCTGGATGGATCCGAAGGCAAGCAATCCTTCGTGTTCAAACCGGTGCGGAGATAGCGCGCCGGTTCATCTCACGCCACGTTCGCCACACTGACGGAGGACGTCAGGTCTGCGGTCGTCGCGACCGCGGGCAGAGGGGTCCACGCGACCGGCCGGACGTTCTCCAGGCCGCGAGGCTTCACGCGTTTGAAGCAGCGCAGCGCTTTCGGCCAGCCTTTGAGCAGGCTTGACGCGAGTGGACTTGAAGTGGCCCTGACGTGACGTTCGCACGCTTCCTTCACCCAGGCTTCATCTTCAGCCGTGAGGATGTTCTCGATTGCCACCATGTCCTCGTTGACGTTGCCGATGAGTCGATGGCCCGGGTCGTAGACGTAGATGAGACCGCCCGACATGCCGGCGCCCAGGTTGCGGCCGACCGGACCAAGGATCGCGACCGTGCCTGCCGTCATGTACTCGCACGCGTGATCGCCCGTGCCTTCCACCACGGCGACCGCCCCACTCAGTCGCACCCCGAACCGCTCACCAACTTGACCGGCGATGAAGGCCCGGCCTCGAGTGGCTCCATAGAGAAGGGTGTTCCCCGCGATGACTTGGTCCGAGCCCTTCGTATTCGCGTGCAGGCGCGGACGAATCGAAATCTCACCGCCGGAGAGCCCCTTGCCGACGTAGTCGTTCGCTTCGCCTTCGAGCGAAAGCGTCATGCCGGTGACCGCGAACGCTCCGAAGCTTTGTCCGGCGGATCCGCGGAAGTGCAGCTTCAAGGTTCCTTCCGAGAGACGCCGACCGCGGAGATGACGCGTCACCTCTCCTGCGACACGCGCGCCAACCGAGCGATCGGCCGCGGTGATGGGCCGGGAGATCGAGAGGGGCTTCACGTGGCCGTGCACGAACTCGAGGCGCGAGAGGACCGCTTCGTCGGGACCTGTGCTTGCCTCGAACGGATTGCGGCCGCCGATCGTTCGACCAGGCAAAGCCATGAACGTGGCGGGACGCCGAAGCAGCGGCTCCGCGGAAGCACGGGACGCTCGACTTCCTGAGGGGAGCTTGCGCGCCTCCAGCAAGCTCAGATCGCCCACGACCTCTTCAAGTTCAGTGCGGCCAAGGGAGGCGAGGATCTCCCGAACCTCTTCGGCCACCGCGGCGAAGTACCGGACCGCCTGCTCCGGAGTGCCTTTGAAGTGTCGCCGCAATTCTTCGCGCTGAGTCGCGATGCCCGCGGGGCACGTGTTGAGATGACACTGGCGAGCCATCACGCAGCCCGTCGCGACCAGAGCCGCGGTCCCGAACGCGAACTCGTCGGCGCCCATCGCCGCCGCCATCACCACGTCGCGGCCGGTCTTGAATCCGCCTTCCACCCGCAGCCGCACCCGATTGCGCAGCCCCTGGCTCAGCAACGTTTCCTGAACTTCAAGGAGACCGAGTTCCCAGGGCGTGCCCGCGTTCTTGATGGACGACAGAGGCGAAGCACCGGTCCCGCCGTCGTGTCCGCCGATGGCGATGGTGTCCGCCCCCGCCTTCGCAACCCCGGCCGCGATCGTGCCGATCCCCGCCGAGGACACGAGCTTCACGCTGATGATGGCGCGCGGATTCACACGCTTCAGGTCATGGATCAGTTGAGCCAGGTCTTCGATGCTGTAGATGTCGTGATGCGGTGGAGGCGAGATCAGGGTGACGCCTTCGGGGGAGTGCCGGACGCGCGCGATGTGCGCGACCACCTTGCGGCCCGGGAGCTGCCCGCCTTCGCCCGGCTTGCTGCCCTGCGCGATCTTGATCTGCAGTTCGTCAGCCGACACCAGATAGTCGGTGGTGACGCCGAAGCGCGCGGATGCGACCTGCTTGATCCGATGGTTCGGACTGTCGCCGCCCGGAAGATCACGCCAGTAATTCTCTTCGGGCTCGCCGCCTTCGCCGCTGTTGCTAAGGCCGCCGATCCGGTTCATCGCGATGGCGAGGGCCGTATGTGCCTCTGGAGAAAGCGAACCGAGAGACATCGCCGCGGTGGAGAAACGCTTAAAGATGGACGTCGTGGCCTCGACGCTCTCGATCGGCATGGGCGCGCTGCTGGAGGCGCGGAATCGCAGCAGATCGCGCACAGCGAGTGGCGCGCGCTCCTCGATGAGCTTTGAGTAGCGAACCGCATCCAGGCGATCGCCGGTCTTGATCAGCGTGTGAAGCGCCTTGATGACGGGCGGTTCAAAGGCGTGCAGTTCCCCTTTCCGTCGATAGCGATGCGCCCCGCCTTCTTCAAGATCAGTGAAGGCGTCGTCGTAGGCGCGGGCATGACGATCGAGCACATCTCGGGCGATCTCCGCGGGGCCGTGACCCTCGAGTTGACTCGCGGTTCCCGTGAAGTGCCGATCGACCAGGGATCGATCGAGCCCCAGGATCTCGAAGAGCTGTGCGCCGTGGTACGAGCGGACGGTCGCGATGCCCATTTTGGACAGGATCTTGAGAAGACCCTTCTCCAGCGTGCGCGCGACGTTCCGGACGGCCGCATCGGGAGACGACGCTTGGTCCATTTCTCTCGCCCAGTAGCGCGCGGCTTCGAAGGCACCATAAGGACAGACGGCGTTCGCGCCGAAGGAAATCAGCGCCGCGATCTGATGATCGTCGCGCGGCTCGCCGGTTTCCAGGATCAGACTTGTGCGCAATCGCAGGCCTTCACGAATCAGCCGCTGATGAACCGCCGATGCGGCAAGAAGTGCTGGAATCGCAGCGTGGCGCGCATCGACGCCCCGGTCGCTCAGGACCAGTCGAGTCGCTCCGTCGCGCACATCCCTTACGGCGGCAAGGAGAACGCGGTCGAGCGCGCGCTCCATTTCCTGATCCGGGACGCCGCCCTTGGCGTTGAAGAGCAACGAGATGCTGCTTGTCCCCTCGTCTTCATGATTCGTGATCGACTGTATGTCGGATTCTGAGAGGACCGGACTCGGTGAGGTGAGGGCCTCGGTGGCGGCGGTGGTGCGTTGGAATGGGTTGCGCGCGGGGCCAAGGGAAGTCCGCAGTGACATCACCAGGTGCTCACGCAGGGGATCGATCGGCGGATTCGTGACCTGAGCGAAACGCTGCTTGAAGAAGGAAGAGAGCAGACGGGGCCGCTCGGAAAGGAGCGCGAGCGGAGTGTCATCGCCCATCGAGCCCACGGGCTCGACGCCGTCACGAGCCATGGGACCGATGACGAACTGAAGTTCTTCGCGCGAATATCCAAAGGCTGAGAGATCGCGGAGCGTCATCGCTTGATGCTCAGGAGCCGCCCTCAACTCCCCAGGCTCGATCATCCGGCCGCGGGCCTCGCGAGTGATGGGGGACTCGGACAAGGTCTGATCGAGCAGGGCGCGATCGACGATCACCCCGCGCTCCATGTCGACGGCGAGGAATCCTCCGGGCCCCAGGCGACCACGATCGAGGATCTGACTCTCGGGAACATCGAGCACGCCAGCTTCAGACGCAACGAGCACCAGACCATCCACCGTGGTCGTCGAACGGGCAGGACGAAGCCCATTGCGGTCGAGGATGGCGCCGGTCACCCGACCATCTGAGAAGGCGATCAACGCCGGCCCATCCCAGGGTTCCATCATCCGGGAGGCGCCTTCGTAGAACGCGCGGGTCTTGAGGGGAAGGCGCCCGTCGTTTTCCCATGCCGGGGGCATGAGCATTCCCAGCGCTTCGAACGGCGAATGACCGGCTTCAAGGAGCAGGCGGAACGCTTCATCCAAACTCCCCGAGTCGCTCTCGTTCTCCGCGAGAAGCGGCCGGGCCGCGGCGGCACTCAGACCGAGGGCCTGGCCCGCACTCTGCATCCCGCGCGCTTCCATCCATCTCCGATTCCCGTCGATGGTGTTGATCTCGCCGTTGTGGGCGACCTGGCGGAACGGCTGAGTGCGCGCCCACGAAGGCTGGGTGTTCGTGCTGTAGCGGTTGTGAAACACCGCGAAAGGCGTCCTGTACTCGGGATGGCGCAGGTCTGTGTAGAACTCGCGCAGCTGGGGCCCGCGCAAAAGCGCCTTGTAGACCACCGAGCGATGACTCATGGAGGCGATGTACAGATCTTCGATCGAGCACTCGCGCGCCACCGCGTCGATCTCACGCCTTCCCACGAAGAGTTGATGCTCGAAGGCGTCGTCGGTCAGATCGTGAGGGCGCGCGATGACGACGTGGGTCAACCCCGGCCTGCTGGCGCGCCCGAGCCGGCCCAGGACGGCATCGTTGGTGGGGACCTCGCGCCACGCGACCGCGTTCAGGCCGGCGTTCCGAAGGCCTTGTTCAATCGCGAGCAGCGCGCCGTGCCGGTCGGCGGCCATGAAGACGCTGGCGAGGCCGAAGCCACCGTCGGCCATGTGGGTGTGGATGTCATTCCCCGGCTCCGCGATCAGAACCGCCCAGGGAATGGCGGTGAGGATGCCCGCACCGTCACCGGTCTCGCCATCCGCCCCCAGGCCGCCGCGGTGATCCATGCGCCCAAGGGCGGTGAGGGCGAGGGGGAGGATATCGGTGCGCGGGCGCCCCGTCTGATCCGCGAGAAACCCCGTGCCGCAGGCGTCGTGCCCGATCTGGTTGATCGGGCGCCGCGGAGGCAGGGGAGACGGTCTCATGACGAAAAAGGGTTTAACAACTTCTTCGGTATGTGTAAAATAGAACTTGTCAATGGGAGCCATGCGCTCAGGGAATAAAACCACAGCGCATTGAACTCATTGAGGTTATCAAATTAGGAGATGTGATGGATCTGCGTCAGCTTGAGATGTTCAGGGCGGTGGCCGAGGAAGGGACCTTCACCAAGGCCGCCAAAAGGGTTCATGTGACCCAGTCGGCGATCAGCCGTCAGATCAAATTGCTCGAAGAGGAGCTCGGCAGCGTGGTCCTCCACCGCGGCCAGAAGCGGGTGGCGCTCACCCAGTCGGGAGATCTCCTGCTGAAAACGGTTCACCGCGTCCAGCGTGAGCTTCAGGAAACGGTGTCTCAGATTTCCGAGACGCGCACCCTGCACCGTGGATCGCTCAGTCTCGCCGGCGGGATGACCGTCTGCATGTACATCCTGCCCCCGGTGCTGAAGAAGTTCCGAGCCCTCTATCCGGCCGTCGAACTTTCGGTCACCAGTGCCGCCACCTCCACCGTTCTCGAGAGTCTGCGTCGCCACGAACTCGATCTCGCCCTCTTGACCCTTCCCATCGTCGCCGATGACCTTGAAGTGGTTCCCGCGCTGCGTGAGGAGATGGTTCTGGTCACCGCGCCGGGTCATCCGCTTTCCAAGAAGCGTCCCGTCGCACCTGAAGACCTCAGCCAGCACTCGTTGATCCTTTATGAGTCGGGCTCCAACACGCGAAAAGTGATCGATGACTTCTTCCTGGAAGAGAAGGTCACGGCTCGGGTGGCCATGGAGACCGAGAACGTCGAGATCATCAAGGCCATGGTGAGCAACGGCCTTGGCGTGAGCATCATTCCGTTCGCGGCCGCCGCGAAGGACGTCAAGGCCGGCCGCCTCGCGTACTCCCGGCTGCGCGGGCGCAAGCTCTTCCGGGAGACCGGCTGGGTCTACATGAAGTCGGACTACCTGCCGAAGACCGTGTCCGAGGCGTTGCGGGTGTTCGACATGGTGAAAGACAAGTACCTCAACGCCATTCCGAGGTAGGCCGCTCTACTCGTTCTCGCGGGGGGGAAAGAGCGGGGTGACCGCGCTCTGGTCCTCTTCGCCGGTGCGGATGCGATAGACCTTCTCGACGGGAAGCACGAAGACCTTCCCGTCGCCCACCTCTCCCGTGCGGGCGGCGGCCAGGATGGCTTGGACCGTCGGATTCACGAAGTGATCGCTGACTCCGATCTCAATGCGCACCTTCTCCGACAGTTCCATGCGAACGGTGGTGCCGCGATAGGTCTCCACCGGCTCGACCTCGCCGCCATGGCCTTCCACGCGCGCGATGGTGAGGCCGCGAACCTCGGCACGGAACAGAGCCTCCAGAACGTCGGAGAGCTTCTCGGATCGAAAGATCGCCACGACAAGCTTCATGACCGTCCTCCCACGCCGAGCGAGACCGCGGTTGCGGCGGTCGCGGCTGCGACCACCACACTCGGAAGCGCGTCCTTCAGAATCAGCAACGCGCCCTCGCCGCGAACGTACGCTTCCTCGCCATGCTGGCTGACATCCAGACCGAGGCCTTCATCGCGCTTCGACACGCGAAGGGGAGCGAAGACGTTGACCACCTTCAGGATCGACCAGGACGCGGCGGCGCTGTACAGGCCCACTACAAGGATCGCGACCACCTGAATACCGAACTGTTTTGGATTGCCGAAGAGCAGGCCATCCACGGGCGAGCCCCAGGCTTTCTCCGCGAACACTCCGGTCAGAAGCGCGCCCACCGTCCCGCCCAATCCATGTGCGGCCACCACGTCGAGCGAGTCGTCAAGCCGGGTGCGCGCGCGCCAGAGCAGGCCGAAGTAGCTGGGAACCGCGGCCACCGCTCCGAGCACGATCGCGGAAATGGGGCTGACGAGACCTGCAGCGGGCGTGATCGCGACCAGGCCCACCACGATCGCGGTGGCGGCCCCCACCGCGGTGACCTTGCCGCTGCGCCGGAGATCCAGCAGAGTCCAGACGACCAGCGTGGCGGTGGGCGCAAGCATCGTGTTGGCGAAGGCGAGCGCCGCGGAGGGCCCAGCACTCAGGGCGCTTCCGGCGTTAAAGCCGAACCAGCCGAACCACAAGAGTCCTGCACCGAGAACCGTGAACGGGACGTTGTGGGGCAGCATGGCCTGACGCGCGTAGTCCTTGCGGGGACCAAGCATGAGGGCCGCCACCAGGGCCGCGACCGCTGCATTGATGTGAACGACGGTGCCGCCCGCGAAGTCGAGCGCGCCCATGGTGCTCAGGAAACCGCCGCCCCACACCCAGTGGGCCACCGGCGCGTAGACCAGGATGCTCCAAAGAGAGATGAAGATGAGGTACGGGGGGAAGCGCATCCGCTCCACGATCGCACCAGAGATCAAAGCCGCCGTGATGATGGCGAAGGTCCCCTGATAGGCCATGAACAGGATGTGGGGGATGGTGCCCTGGGCTTCCAGGCCGACGCCGACGAGAGCCAGGTGCGAGAAGCCGCCGACGAAGGACGTGCCTTCCGAGAACGCCAGAGAGTAGCCGATCAAAGCCCAGGCGAGGCCGACGAACCCCAGGGCCGAGACGCTCATCATCATGGTGTTGAGGGCGTTCTTGCCGCGGACCAGGCCTCCGTAGAAGAAGCCGAGGGCCGGCGTCATCAGGAGGACAAGGGCGGTGGAGATCAGCATCCACGCGGTATCGGCGCCATTGAGAGGACTGATCACGGGCTTAACTCCTCGCTCGAAGAGTAGTTCTGAAACTACTAAATATTAATTTATAGACACTAAATATTAATCTCAACATAATTAAATCTAATCCATCGCATCGAAAGACTCCAAGCGCGCGATCAAAAATTCGAATTCTTTCGGCCACCCGTGATTTGTGCCCGACCGCGAACCTGAACCCCTGAATCTCGTCTAATAGGGAACCATGATTTCAGATCTCCGTCTTGCGTCTCGCAGCCTGGGAAAGCGGCCCGTTTCGACGGCACTCGGGGCTTTGGCCCTGGCGTTAGGGATCGGCGCCAATGCGGTGATCTTCAGCTTTGTAGAAGGCATCGTCCTGCGCCCGCTGCCGTATCCCGAGCCCGATCGGCTGGTGTCGCTCCAGGAGTCCTCCGGCTTGAGGTCGACCAGCCTGGGTGCGGTGGCGCCGCGTGATCTGGAAGACTTCAAGACGCTGACCAGCACCTTTTCGGGCCTCGCTGGGTCGGAGCGCGATGGAAAGAACGTCTCGTTCGCGGGGTCGCCTGAGCGGCTGACCGGTCTTTCCATCGAGCCCGGCTACCTTGATGTGCTCGGCGTCCGCCCGTCTCTCGGGCGGGCCTTCGTGGCCGGCGAGGATCGTGCCGGAAGCGACGGCGTGGTCATCCTGAGCGATCGCATCTTCAAGCGCCGCTTCGATGGCAACCCCGCTGCTCTCGCCACAACCCTTCTGATGGACGGCCGCCCGTTCAGGATCGTGGGCGTCATGCCGGAGAGCTTCCGCTCCCTCGATGACGTCGCTGCGTCGACACCCGTCGACTATTTCATCCCTGAGGTTCTCTCCGACGATGTGAAGCAGAACCGTGGCGAGCACATTCTTGATGTGGTCGGACGGCTCCAACCTGGCGTCACCATGGCTCAGGCGAACACGGCTCTCGCCCAGGTGAGCGCGCGCATCTCAAGCGCCGACCCCGAGACCAATCGCGATGTCCGCGCCTCGGTGCAATCCCAGCAAGAGGCTATTTCGGGATCTCTGAAGACGCCGATGCTTCTTCTTTTTGGCGCTTCGGCCCTGATCTTCCTGATCGCATCCATGAACGTCGCCACTCTGCTGGCCGCGCGCGCGGTGGAGGAGAGCAAGGACGTTGCGGTCCGTGTGGCGCTTGGCGCATCGCGCGCGCGGGTGGTGCGCGAGTCGCTCACACGAAGTCTCCTGCTCGCGAGTGTCGGCTGCGCGTTAGGCCTCCTTCTGGCGGTCTGGCTCAAAGGCGTTCTGATCGCGATCGCTCCGGCCCGTACCCCGCGGCTGGAAGAGATTTCGATCAACGCAGGCGTGATCGCGATGGCCTGTGTGCTCTCTATGATGGGAGCCGCGCTCTTCGGTGTGTTGCCGGCACTTGCCGTTTCGCGATCGAAGGCGACGGACGCTTTGCGATCCGCGTCGCGAGGAGCTACGGGTCGTCGCTCGTCTCGATCCCGCAGCGTTCTGGTGGCCCTCGAGATCGGCCTCGCGGTTCTGCCGCTGGTGGGCGCAACTCTGCTTGTTCGAAGTCTGGCGTCCCTTCGCGGCGTGTCTTTGGGGTTCGACACCGATCGCGTGCTCGTCGCGAACCTTCCTCTTCCTAATGGGCGGTATCCCAACGCCGACGCGCGGCTCGCCTTTTTCGAGACGCTCGCGGAACGAACCCGTGCCCTGCCTGGTGTCGAGGCCGTGGGTTTCGCCAATCGCTTTCCTCTGCGAGGAGGATGGACCAGCGGCATTCAATTCGAGGGAGAGGCGGCCGATGCTTTTCATGACGTCCCCTTCCAGGCGGTCGGCGGCGGCTACTTCCCATCGCTGGGCATAGCCCTTGAGCGTGGCCGCGTCTTCGGTCCCGATGACGCCAAGACCGCACCTCCCGTGGCTGTGGTGAGCGAGGCTTTCGTGCGCGCGCACCTGCACGGCGATCCGCTCGGTCAGCGATTCCGCCGCAGCCCGGATCGTCCGTGGATCACCATCGTGGGCGTGGTCGCGGATACGCGCCGCGACGGGAAGGCGGCCACCATCGCGCCCCAGGCGTATCTCTCCGCGCGGCAGACCGATCTGTATCCCGTCCGTCTCGCCGACTTTGCCGTCCGCACGTCGCATCCTGCCTCTGTCGCCAAAGCACTTCAGGATGTTGTGTGGTCGATCGACGCCGAGCAGCCGTTGATGAACGTGCGGACGCTCTCCGAAACCATGGATGGCGCGATGGCGCCGCGCCGCTTTCAGACCTTGCTGCTCGCGCTCTTTGCCGGGCTCGCGTTGTTGCTGGCTCTCGTCGGGGTCTACGCGGTCGTGGGAATCGCGGTCGCGCAACGGAGGCAGGAGATTGGCGTTCGCATGGCGTTGGGAGCGCGGGCGTCCAGCATTCTTCAAATGGTCGTGAGGCAATCGCTCGCTCCCGCGATCGCCGGCATGTTGGTTGGAGTGATCGCTGCGTTCGGTCTGGCCCGCGCGATGTCGGGGCTGTTGTTCGGAATCTCCGTGACCGATCCGGCGACCTTCCTTGGAGCACCCGTCATCCTCTTGCTCGCGGTCCTTCTGGCCAGCTTGAGTCCTGCTTTACGAGCCACTCGCGTCGAACCGACCGCGGCGCTTCGAGACGAGTAAACCCAGTCGGTGACGCCGGGGGCGCAGGCAGTCATAGACTCGATCGCCTGTGAACCGCCTCTTAGTTCTGGCCTGCGCGTTGCTGGCGGCGTGCGCGCCAAAGCCGCCCGCTGAGCCCGCTCCGTCTGTCCTGATCGTCACCATCGATACGCTGCGCGCCGACCGCGTGGGTACTTATGGAGACGACAAGGCCCGCACGCCTGCCATGGACGGGCTCGCGAAGGCAGGTGTGGTCTTCGAGCGCGCCTTCACTCCCGTCCCCATCACTCTGCCTGCGCACGTCTCGTTGATGACAGGTCTGCTGCCGCCCGCCCACGGCGTCCGCGGGAACGGTTCGTTCGTCCTGGGCTCCGGACCCGCGACCCTTGCCGAAGTGATGAAGAAGTCGGGCCGTCAGACCGCCGCGTTCATTGGCGGATTTCCGCTCTCTCGCCGGTTTGGTCTGTCCCGCGGCTTCGATGTCTACGACGACAGCGTCACCAAGGCGGACGGCGTGAACTACGACTTCGCCGAACGCCGAGCCGATGTCGTGGTCGAGCGGGCTCTGGCGTGGCTTGTCGCGAACCCCGGCCCATCGTTCGTCTGGGTGCACCTCTTTGATCCGCACGCGCCCTACGATCCCCCCGAGGCGTTTCGCACCGGCGATCCATACCGCGACGAAATCGCCTCGGCCGATGCGAGTCTCGGCCGGCTCATCTCTGCCTGGGACGCGCGCGCGGGCAAGAGCCTTGTCGTGGTGACCTCGGATCACGGAGAGGCTTTCGGCGAGCACGGGGAATGGAGTCACAGTCTGTTTGTGTATGACACCACCCTTCACGTTCCCCTCATTGTTCGTGGAAAGGGATTTGAACCCGGGCGGAAAAGTCAGGTGAGTGTCAGTCTCGTCGATGTCGCCGCCACTCTCGCCGAGTTCACGGGGTCGACAGGTCTGATGCCGGGCGTCAGCCTGACTTCGGCCCTCAAGCCTGGCGCGGTTGGACGCCCTCTGTATGCGGAGACCCTATCGCCCCGATTGGACTTTGGTTGGAGCGAACTCCGATCCTGGCGTGCGGATGGCTTCAAATGGATTCGTGCCCCCAAGCCCGAGCTGTTCTCGCTGGCGGACGATCGTGGTGAAGAAACGAACCTCGTCTCCACTGACCCGAAGCGAGGCCGCGTGCTTGACGGCGCGCTCTCAACCGCGCTGACCACCATGGGCGAGAAGAGCGCCGCGCAAACTGCGGATCCGGAAACGGTCGAACGACTCCGGTCGCTTGGATACGTTCAGGGAACCGGTGGGAAGGGGAGTGGTGCTGATCCCAAGGACAACGTCGAGCTGGCGAAGCGCATCGCACAGGCGGCTGGTCCGTTCAAGGACTGGGACGAAGCGATCGTTGCTTACCGCAGCCTCGTCAAGCTTGATCCCGAGAATCCATTGCTCAACCTCCGCCTGGCCGACGCGCTCTTGCGTTCGGGTCAAGTGGAGGCTTCACTTCCGCATTTCGCGCGCGTCATTCGCAGCGGTTCCAACACGGCCGATCCCTACGTTGGCCAAGGCACCGCACTCGCGCAGCTCAATCGCCTGAAGGAAGCGCGGGCGGTTCTGGAGAGTGGTCTCAAAGTGGCACCAGCGAGCGGCCAGCTTCATTTCAATCTGGGCGAGATCGCCCGCATTGAGGGGCGTCAGAGCGATGCGATTCGTGAGTTTGAAGCGGCGACCGCCGATCCTGCGACCAAAGAGCGAGCCAAGGCGCGTCTGGCGACCCTGCGATGAGAACGTCAGCTCGGCTGGCGGCTGCGCTACTCACACTCTGCTGCGTGGGAGCGGCGTGTCACTCTCCGCACCCGCCGAAGAGCGTTTTGTTAGTCACCATTGACACTCTGCGTGCCGATCATGTGGGCGCCTACGGCTCGACGCTCGCAGTCACACCCAACATCGACGCCATGGCGCAGAGAGGATGGGTCTTCGAGAACACCGTCTCGGCGGTCCCGCTCACCTTGCCATCGCACTCGACTCTCCTGTCGGGGCTAGACCCCCTCCATCACGGCGTTCGCAACAACGGACGTTATGTTTTTCCGGCTGACCGGGAGACGCTGGCCACGCGCCTGAAGGCGAATGGCTATGCGACGGGCGCCTTCGTGTCCGCCGTCGTACTCGACCGCCGTTTCGGTCTCTCCCGCGGATTCGACGTCTACGACGATCAGATCGGACGGGTGACGGAGGGTCGCAACATCCTGGAGTCAGAGCGGCCGTGCCGTGAAACCACCGCCAAAGCGATCTCGTGGATCAAAGACCAGAAGGGCGCGTTCTTCGCCTGGGTTCATCTCTACGAGCCGCATGCGCCCTATGTGGCGCGACCTTCTGACCCGAAGAACCCGCTTGATCCCTACTCTGCCGAGGTCTTCACCGCCGACGCTTGCTTCGGCGATGTTGTGAGAGCGGCGCAATCCGCCGCGGGAGCCGATCTGGTGACGGCGGTGACGAGCGATCACGGCGAGGGACTTGGGGACCACGGGGAGATGACCCACGGACTCTTCCTCTATCAATCGACACTTGCCGTCCCGATGATCCTGGCCGGGGATGGCGTTCCGGTGGGGAAGCGCACGGCGGGTCTCGCCCGCTCCGCCGACCTGGTACCAACGCTGATGAGCCTGCTCGGTCTGGTTTCTCCGACCGGCCTCGATGGGCGAGATCTGACGAAAGGGGCGGGGCGTACGGAGGCCTACGCGGAGACGGACTATCCGAAGGGCTTTGGATGGTCATCGCTTCGTTCCTGGCGTCTCGGCGCGCTCAAGCTTGTTGACGCTCCGCAGCCCGAGCTGTATGACCTGGCCAGCGATCCGCACGAGGAAAAAAACCTCGCCGTGGAAAAGCGTGCTGATCTGCGGCGGCTCGAGGCCGTTCTGCACTCGGCCCAGGCCACGGAAGTGCGAGACGATGCGCGCAAGCTGGACCCTGAGACCGAGGAGCGTTTGCGGTCCCTTGGGTATGTCGCGGGAGCGCCGTCACTGGGCGACGACCGCGCGGTACGAACAGATCCGAAAGATGCGGCCCTCTGGCTCCGTCAATTCGAAGAGGCGATGACGGCCGAGGCGCGCGGCGATCTCGCTCGGTCCGTCGACCTTCTCTCGTCCCTCGCGAAGAACGACCCCACGAACACGACGTTCCAGCGTTCCCTTGCGTCCGCTCTTCGTCGTTCCCAGCGCGCGTCGGAGGCGGTTCAAATCCTGCGTCGCGCCCAGAAAGCGTCTCCGCGTGACGCGGAAATTGCGCACGATCTGTCGATGGCGCTGAGCGAACAGGGGAACACGGTCCAAGCAATTGAATCGGAGCAGGTCGCGGTCGCGCTCGATCCGAAGGACGTTGATGCCTTCAATCACCTGGCGACTCTTGAAGCCGCGAGAGGTGATCTTTCCGCCGCACGGGTCGCGGTGGACCAGGCCTTGACCTTGGACCCGAACCACGCGGTCGCGTGGAGTAACCGGGGCAACATCGCGCGCGGTCAGGGCGACGTCGCGCAGGCCGAGCGGAGTTACAAGCGGGCCATTGAACTTGCCCCGCAAACCACCGAAGCGCTGAACGGTCTGGGCGTCCTTGCGGTCGAGCAGGGAAGGCTCGACGACGCGGCGGGTCTGCTTGAAAAGGTCCTGGCGATCGATCCAGCCTTTGACGAAGCACGGCTGAACCTTGCCGTTGTCGAAGCTCAACGCGGGAACACGGTCAGAGCCCGAGGCCTTGCGACCCAGGTAGCGACCGGAAGCGGCGCGACCGCGCTGAAGACCAAGGCGCGATCCTTCCTTGGCACGTTGTCAGGCACGCTCAAATAGCCATCGTTTTGATCACGCTGATGTGAGGCGGATCGCCGCGCTCCGTTCCAACGCTTTGGTTTAGTTGGACTGCCGATTCAAGTCGATGGAACTTCAATACGTTGAACGTGAAGAAAATATCGACTTATCTTCAGCGGATAGTTAGACTTCCAACACTTCCTGACGTGACATTCCTGTGGCGTACGTCTTGCTCAAGTGGACGTCACCAGACGAATGTTGAATCGTCAGCCATGCGGCTCGGAGAGCCGTCCCTTTACTAGGAGTTAGAAAACTTGATGAATCGTTTCCGTTTTCTGGTTGCGGCGCTCGCTATCGCGTTCGCAGCCGTCATGCCCGTCCATGCGCAGGGCACCAATGGTCTGATCGAGGGCTCTGTCCTTGATCAGCAGGGCCTGGCCTTGCCAGGCGTGGTCGTCACCGCGACCAACGCAAGCACGGGCTTCTCCCGCACCGCCACAACCGACGCCGCCGGCACTTACCGCCTGAACGGTCTCCCGGTTGGGCAGTATGACGTCAAGGCTGCACTCACCGGATTCGCCGCGCAGGCTCGCAAGGCAGCGGTCAACGTCGAGTCCACCACCGTCGTCCCCTTCAAGATGTCCGTCGCCGGCTCGACCGAGAACGTTGAAGTCACCGCGGAAGCTCCGCTGATCGACTCCAAGGACTCGGGCGTGGGCGAAGTCATCACCCGCGTTCAGATCGAGAACCTCCCGTTGAACGGCCGTCAGTTCGGCAACCTCGCGGCTCTCGTCCCCGGCGTCAGCCTCGGCTTCCACACCGACCCCACCAAGAGCACGCAGTTCGCTCCTCAGGTTGCGGGTGGCGGTGGACGCAACATCAACTACCTCATTGACGGCGGCGACAACAACGACGACACCGTCGGCGGCCTCGTCCAGAACTTCCCCCTCGATTCGATCGGCGAGTTCAAGTTCGAAACCCAGCGTTTCCGCGCCGACACCGGCCGCGCCAACGGCGGCACCATCAAGGTTGTCACGAAGAGCGGCACCAACGAATTCAAGGGTTCAGTGTTCGAGTACTTCCGCAATGAGTCGCTCAATGCCAAGACCACGACCGAAATCAACAACAAAGTCGACAAGGGTCTCTACAAGAAGAACCAGTTCGGCGGCAGCCTCGGTGGTCCGATCGTCAAGGACAAAACTCACTTCTTCCTCTCGGTTGAGCGGGTCAAGCAGGACACCACTCAGTCGGTCAACACCCAGGGACTTTTCCCCGACAAAGACGGCGTCTTCAGCGTTCCCTTCACCGAGAACCTCGCCGTCGCGAAGATCAACCATCAGATCAACGGCAACAACTTCCTGTCGGTCCGCTATGGCTACGACAAGAATGAGCAGCCCTACGGCGCCGGTCCACTGACTCCGCCCGAAGGATGGGGAATCAGCACCAACAAGTTCCAGTCGCTGAATGCGAACCTCAACAGCGCGCTTTCCGGCGGCAAATTGAACGAGTTCGTGTATCAGTACTCCTACTTCAAGAACTTCATCTCCGCCAACTCCACCTTGCCCTTCGAGAGCTTCCCGGGTGGTGTGTCCGTGGGTCAGAGCGTGAATACGCCCCAGACCACCGAACAGCACAAGCATCAGTTCCGCGATGACTTCTCCTGGACGATGGGTCGCCACGATCTCCGCATCGGAGCGAGCTTCATCTATGAACCGACCCTCGACATCACCTTCTCGACCGGCCAGGTTCTCCAGTACACCCATTTGACCGCGTCGCGCACGTCGCCGATCTCGGCGATCTCCCGCAACGGTTCGATCGGAGCTTCCGAAGGCAGCGTCGGCCGCATTCCCAACAACCAGTACTCGGGATACATCCAGGACGGCTGGCGCGTGAACGACAAGCTGACCGTCGATCTCGGCGTCCGCTATGACCTGGTCACCGGCTTCGCCTTCGATCAGAGCAAGAACATCATCTTCTCCGAACTCACCGCGGCCGCGAATGCGGGCGTGTTCAAGAGCAGTGGTTTGCCCTGTCCTTGCATTGGCCTCGAAGACTTCGGCAAGAGCCCGCAGGAAGACAAGAACAACATCGCGCCCCGCGTCGGCTTCACCTATGACGCGAAGGCCGATAGCCAGTTGGTGTTCCGCGGAGGCCTTGGCCGTTACTACGACTTTGCCTACACGAACGCGAACATCCTGTTCGCGGTCATCGGAGCGCAGTCTTCGTTCGGCACCGTCTACAGCGCCTCTGACTCCACCGGCCTCAAGAACGCCGACGGCAGCTTCTACCAGATTGGTCAGACGTTGCCGGCGAACCAGCTGGTCGGTGCGACGGCTCCGCTTCCGAGCCACGCCGCCACGCCGCGTCCTTTGCAGCCTTTCACCGATCAGGCGAATTTTGGCTTCTCGAAGGCACTCGGCAAGAACTACGCGCTCGAGGTTGATGGCGTTTACGCGCATGGCCAGGACCTTGGCACTCGTTTGCTGTTGAACGTTCGCGTCAACGGCCAGACGACGGGTCCCCGCCGCCTCGCCGCTTATCTCCCGAAATCCGGCGCGGCTAACTTCCGAGTCGACGTGATGGACGGCCAGAGCTACTACAAGGGCGTCAACGTGGCCATCAAGAAGCGCGCGGGAGGCAACCTCAGCTTCACCGCGTGGTACTCGCTCTCCAGCTCGAAGTCGAACGCCAGCCTGCGTGCGACCGATGAATTCGGCGACTTCAACTCGCTCGATGCCTTCGATCCGTTCAACGACCGCCAGCTGGCTCCGACCCGCACCGACGCCCGCCATCGCGTGACGATCAATGGAACGTGGAATGCGCCCTATGGCTTCCGCGTTTCCCCGATCTTCCGCTACAAGTCGCCGACTCCTTACAACGTCATCACCGGCGTCGACACCAACCGCGACGGAACGAACTACGACCTTCCGTCTGACGTGAATACGTTGAACTCGGCCCGTGGCGCCGACTTCAAGCAGTTCGACCTGCGCCTTGCCAAGACCTTCACGGTCATGAAGAAGCGCCTGGAGTTGATCGGTGAGGGCTTCAACCTCACCAATGAGTCGAACCCCGGTGGCTATGTCACGCAGCGCAACAACGTCAACTTTGGAAAGCCGACGACCTACGCCGGCGACTTCCAGCGCGGCGAAGCGCGTCTGTTCCAGCTCGGCGTGCGTTTCGAGTTCTAAAAAACTCCTGACGAATGCCGTGCAAGGGGGCCCTTCGGGGCCCCCTTTTTTTGTGTCATTGCGAACGCCCCGAACTTCCCCTCGCGCACCCGTCATTGCGAACGACCCGGCGTTCTGGCTTGG
>JBDTQB010000062.1:0-17727 GCA_039932395.1 Vicinamibacteria bacterium
CGGTCGCGGCCTTTGGCGTGCCCGACCTCTACATCGAGAAATACATCGAGCAGCCGCGCCATATCGAGATCCAGGTGATGGCCGACCAGCGCGGCAACATCGTCACTCTTCATGAGCGCGAATGCTCGATCCAGCGCCGTCATCAGAAGCTCATTGAGGAAGCGCCGTCGCCCGCGACCCTGATGAACGAGAAGCTGCGCCGCCGGATGGGCAAGACCGCGACCGACGCGGCGGCCGCGGTGAACTACTCCAATGCCGGCACCATCGAGTTTCTGCTCGATGCCCAGGGCAACTACTACTTCATGGAGATGAACACCCGCATCCAGGTTGAGCACGGCGTGACCGAGCTGGTGACCGGACGGGATCTCGTGAAGGAGCAGATCATGGTCGCGGCCGAGCAGGCGCTTTCGTTCCGGCAGGCGGACATCGTGATCCAGGGCCACGCGATCGAGTGCCGCATCAACGCCGAGGATCCGCGGACGTTCACACCGTCTCCCGGATTGATCCAGCATTTCTGGGCGCCGGGCGGCCCCGGCGTGCGCGTCGACACCTTCGCTCACGAAGGCTGCGTCGTCTCTCCCCACTACGACAGCATGGTCGCCAAGCTCATGACCTTCGGCAAGGATCGCAACGAAGCGATCGCCCGCATGCGTCGCGCGCTCGATGCGATGGTCATCGAAGGCATCAAGACCACGATTCCCCTTCAGCGCCAGATCATGGACGACCCCGACTTCATCGCGGGCAGGCTCGACACGGCGTTCATGGACCGTTTCCTCAAGCGCAGCAACCCGATCTGACCTTCGAGTGACGCTGCCCACGCAGGCTGTCGGTCGCGTCACCGTTCCGACCGCACCGTTCCTCTACGCCATCATCGATGCGTCGATGGTCGGTTCGCGATCGTTGACCGATTGGGTGCGCCTGCTGGCGGGGCCCGACAAGGCGTCGCTCGTGCAGTGGCGCTTCAAGGGCTTGACGGACAACGAGGCCCTCGTCGGCGCCGAGGAGTTGCGCGTCGCCACACGCGACGCGGGCGTCCTTCTCTTCATCAACGATCGGCCGGATATCGCGCGGATCGTGGGCGCGGATGGCGTTCACGTCGGCCAGGAAGACATGGCGCCGCACGACGTCCGGTCTTTGATGCCCGAGGGATTGATCGGCGTCTCAACCCACAACCAGGATCAATTTGAAAAGGCCCGCGAAGCGCCGGTCGACTACATCGCCGTCGGGCCCGTTTTCGCGACGACATCCAAGGCGAACCCGGATCCCGTGGTCGGTCTGTCTTTCGTGGCTTGGGCAGCGGGGAAGACCATGCTCCCTATCGTCGGGATCGGCGGGATCAATGGTGGGAACGCGGCCGAAGTCATCCGCGCGGGTGCCTCGGGCGTTTCGGTTATTTCCGAACTGATGAAGGCCGAAGATCCAGACGCAGCGGCCCGCGCCCTGAAATCCGCGCTGGTCGGACACGCGGGATAACATCGCGCCCCGCATGACCGCACGCATTCTCGACGGAGCATCCATCGCGCGACAGATCCGCGCGGAAGTTCGTATGGAGACGTTGACCTTTGTGGATGGCGGGGGCCGTCGTCCCGGGCTCGCCGCTCTTCTCGTGGGCGATGACCCCGCGTCCCACATCTACGTCTCCAGCAAGACCAAGGCGTGCGAAGAACTCGGCCTTCATCACGTCACGGAGCGCCTGCCTGCCACCGCCACGACAGATGAAGTGCTGGCCGTCGTTCAGCGCTTCAACGACGACCCGAGCATTCACGGCATCCTGGTTCAGCTCCCGCTTCCCAAACCGGTGGATGCGGTCCGCGTGCTCGCCGCCGTCTCGCCGCGCAAGGACGTCGATGGTTTTCATCCCGAGAACGTCGGGCTGCTCTCGCAAGGCCGTGTTCGCTTCGCTCCGTGCACTCCGGCAGGCGTGATGGAGATGCTGAAGCGCGAGAAGATCGAGATCGCGGGCAAGCGCGCGGTGGTCGTGGGCCGCAGCGACATCGTGGGCAAGCCCATGGCGCTCCTTCTGCTTCACGCGCACGCGACCGTCACCATCGCTCATTCACGCACGAAAGACCTCGCCGACGTCACGCGCACCGCCGACATCCTGATCGCCGCCGCGGGCAAGCCCGCGCTGATTCGCGCGGAGCATGTTCGTGAGGGCGCCGTGGTGGTCGACGTCGGCATTCATCGCATTATCTCGGAGACGGACGCGCGCGAGATGTTGTCGCCGACTCGCCTTGCCAAGTTCGATCCGACGAAGGGTTCAGTGGTGGGCGATGTGCATTGGCCTTCTGTTTCCGAAGTCGCTTCTGCGCTCACTCCAGTTCCGGGCGGGGTCGGCCCGCTCACCATCGCCATGCTGATGTCCAACACCCTCAAGGGAGCGAAGCTCTTTGGCTGATCCAGCCTCCACCACGCCGTTGCGCGTCGGCCTCACCGGCTCGATCGCGTCGGGCAAGACCACGGTTGCGCGCCGTCTCAAGGATCGGGGAATCCCCGTGATTGACCTGGATAAGGTCGGCCACGAAGTTCTACGCAAACGGCACGAGGCCTTCGAGCCGGTGGTCCAGGCCTTCGGTGAGGACATCCTCGGGCCGGATGGCGAGATCGACCGAAAAGCGCTGGGCGCCGTGATCTTTAATGACGCTGCCGCCCGCGAACGGCTGAACAAGATCGTGCATCCGAAGATCCGTGACGAAGAAGCACGTCGCTTTGCGGCCATGGCCGAGAGCGGGGTGGTGGCGGTGGTGACGGAAGCCGCCCTCTTGATCGAAACGGGCCAGCGCTCGCGCTTCGACTTCTTCGTGGTGGTCGGCTGCACGCCCGAGATTCAGATCGACCGGCTCCTGAAACGTGATGGGTGCTCCGTCGAAGAAGCTCGGAAGCGCATCGCCACACAGTTGTCGTTTGAGGAGAAGAAAGCAGAAGCCGACTACGTGATCGACACCAGCGGGGCGCGCGAGGACACCCTGGCCCTCGCCGACAAGCTCGCCGAAGAGATCAAGGTCCGCGCCGCCGCACGCTAGGCGCCTGGGTAGTAGAAGCGCCAGGCTCCCGCCGGGCTACTCGGGCAGATCAATCTCCATCTTCGCGAGGGTAGGAACCAATTCCTCTCGCGCGATCAGGATCGCCTCGATGAATTCGCGCAGGGCGCCGCGTCCTCCGGGCTGCTGAAGAATCATGAACGCGGCATTCTTCACGGGATTAACCGCGTCCGCCGGTGCTGCCGACAATCCGGCACGCTGAATGACCGGAAGGTCGGCGTAGTCGTCGCCGATATAGGCGACTTCATGAGCCTGCAGATTCTTCTCCGCCAGGACTTCGTTGAACGCGGCGAGCTTGTCGAGCCGCCCCTGCTTCACCACCGCCATCTTGAGCGCTCTGGCGCGCTGGGTCACCGTCTCGTGCGCCCGACCGGTGATGATGCCGGTTTCGATTCCGGCCGCGTGGGCCATGATGATTCCGAAGCCATCGCGTACGTTGAACACACGCGCCTCCTCGCCATTGGGCAGGATGAAGACCGAACCATCCGTCATCACGCCGTCCACGTCGGTCAGGATCAGCTTCAGGCGCAGGCAGCGCTCCTTCAACAATCGGTCTTTCATTGCCGTGGATGCTAATGGCTGAGGCAGACTTGCCGGGTGAGGGAGGATCTGCGGGGAAAGCGACTGCTCGTCGTCTTCGGAAGCTATCGAAGTAAGCGGCACATCTACGAGCACGCCCGCGCGCTCGGCGTTCGGCTCGTGGTGATCGATGGGCCGGATCATTGGATGAAAGCGGAGTCGGGCGTCGAGGGGCTGATCGAGCATCACCTGATCGTTGATCTGGCACCCTTCCCGACGTTCGCCGAACGAGCGGTGGCGGCAGCGAGGTCAACCGGTCTCGTCTTTGACGCTCTCGGAAGCATCGACGAGTTCGCCGGTGGTTTCGCCGCGCGGATCGCTCGCGATCTGAAACTGCCGTTCCACTCGATCCTGGCCGCGGACACGGCGCGTGACAAGCATCGCGTCCGTGAGGTCTGCGCGGCCGCGGGGATCAACGGTCCGAGATTCGCCCGCATTGAATCTGAGGCGGATCTTCACGCCGCTGCCGACGTCGTGGGGTTTCCCGCGGTGCTCAAGCCCGTGTCCGGCGTGGGCTCTGTTCAGACGTATCGAGTGAGCAGCGCCAGTGAGCTCCGAAAGCGCTGTCTCGAAATCACCGCAGCCAGGCCATCAACCGCCACCAGGCTCACTTCTTCGCTCAGCAGTGACAGCGATTGGTTTGAACTGATGTGGTCCGGCGTTCCGCGTCTGATTCTTGAATCCTGGATCGAGGGCCCGAAGTTCGATGTCGATCTGCTGCTCGACAACGGCAGGGTGGTCTACGCGCATGCCACCGACGATCTTGAGCCGTGCGGGCTTCGTGACGTCCGCCGAGTGGCGCCCACCGACCTGAACACAAACGATGAACTGGCACTCGTTGAGCATGCCGCGGCCTGCGTGCGCGCGATGGGTCTCCACGATGGCGCGTTCAACGTCGAAGTAAAGCGGACGATCGACGGCCCGCGCATGATCGAAGTCAACGGTCGTCTCGGCGGCTATTCGACGACCGACATCCACCGCGAAGTGTGGCGGGTGGATCTGATCGAGCAATGGCTGCGCTCGTGTCTGCGACTGCCGTTGTGCCCCGAAGCTCGGCCTCCCGCATGTTTCGTGGCCGAGTCGCTCCTGCCTGCACCGCAATCCGGCATCGTGGCGGACGATGGGTTCCTGGTGTCGGTGGCGGAGCGCGCGCACGTTGTCTCCGCGCGACCCTGGGCCTTCACGGGCGATCGCGTTGCGGGGATGGAGACGCAGGCTCCCGACTGGCTTGGTGCGGTCCTGACCCGGGGCGCCACTCGCGAAGAGGCGCTCGCGAGACTCGACGACGCGGTGCGATCTCTTACGCTTCCGATCATTGTTGATGGAGTCGAGCCCAACCACCATTTACGAACGTAAGATCCCGCGGTGATTCAAGACTGGAGTTCCTACCGCATCTTTGTTTTCACGCCCTACCGCATGACCGCTTCGGGTCCGGAGAGCATCACGTACGGTACGCCCGAGTTCAAGACGGAAGTCGCAGGATGGATGAACTCTCTTGGCACGGCGCATACGTGGGTGGAGGTGACGCCGGAGACGTCGGCGGCCGAGATCGCGCGGGTCCGTGAAGTGGCGATGCGCCAGCCCGTGGTTGTCTTTAATCTGTGTGACGGCATCGAAGTCGACGGATACCCGGGCATCAAGACGGTGCGTGCGCTGGAGGCGAGTGGTGTGCCCTTTACCGGAGCCGATACCGCTTTTTATGAACTGACCACTCCGAAGACGCTGATGAAGCAGCGGCTGCTGAATCACAATGTTTCGACATCGCCCTTCGTTGCGATCACACGCGCGGCGGAAGACGGGACGCGAGCGGGCCTTGAACTGGGCTATCCGCTCATCATCAAACCCGATGTTTCGGCGGCGAGCTTTGGTATCTCCATCAAGTCTGTCGTGAAAGAGGAAGCTGCCTGCGCCGCGCAGGCTGCGGTTGCTTTGGCGGGGGAGTGCCAGCAGGAGAACTACTACGAGGGCGTGTTCGCGGAGCGTTTCATCCCGGGACGTGAGTTCACCGTCCTGTGCGCGTCCGATTGTGAGGCCCCCCGCGGTGTCTTCGTCTATCCGCCGGTCGAGCGCGTCTTTCACTCCGCCCTGCCCACCCACGAACGCCTTCTTTCCTACGATCGTTATTGGGAGAAGTACGAGACGGAGGAGGCGCTGCCGGATCGGAAGCCGATCGCACACTACGAAAGCGCCCCGACTGAGTGGGCGAACGATCTCATGACGCTCGCGCGGTCGGCGTATCTAGCGCTCGATGGCAAAGGCTACGGCCGCGTTGACATCCGCCGCGATGAACGCACGGGCGAGTTCGTGGTCCTTGAAGCGAACTGCAACTGCGGCCTCTCAACCGACGGTGAAACGTCGGTGAGCTGGATCCTCACCTTGTCAGGAGAGACGATGCCGCGGCTTCTTGATCGTATCTTTGCCGACGCGGTGGGGCGTCTGGCTCCATCAAGCATCAGGCCCATCGCCGCCGAATCGCCAGCGGCTCAGCCGACCGCTTAGCAGCCCGTGATCAGGCTTTTCGGGCGAGCTGAGCCCGAAGGTCCTTGATCTTGTCGCGATACTTCGCGGCTTCCTCGAAGTCGAGAGCCCTTGCCGCTTCGCGCATGAGCCGATCGATGTCCTTGATCCCGCGCTCGATCTGATCCGGCGTCCGGTACTTGGTGGTGTCGATCTTGCCCTTGAGCGCTTCCTTTTCCTCGGCCTTGCGGATGGCTTCGTCGCCGACGCTCAGCAGTTGGCCGAGGCTCTTCCGAACCGTCTCGGGCGTGATGTTGTTGGCGACGTTGTACTCCTGCTGAATCGTCCGGCGTCGCGCCGTCTCAGCCAGGGCGTTCTTCATCGAGTCGGTCATCTTGTCCGCGTAGAGAATCGCCTTGCCGTCCACGTTGCGGGCCGCGCGTCCGATGGTCTGGATCAGTGAACCTGCCGATCGGAGGAATCCTTCCTTGTCGGCGTCGAGGATGGCGACGAGGGAAACCTCCGGGAGGTCGAGTCCTTCGCGGAGCAGGTTGATTCCGACCAGGACATCGAACTCACCGAGCCGCAGACTGCGCAGAATCTCCACGCGTTCGATGGCGTCGATATCGGAGTGCAGGTACCTCACCTTGACCCCGAGTTCGGCGTAGTACTCGGTCAGGTCTTCGGCCATGCGCTTGGTCAAAGTGGTGACGAGAACGCGCTGCTGGTTGGCCACCCGCGCGCGGATCTCGCCGAGAAGATCGTCGACCTGACCCTTGACCGGACGCACTTCCTCCAGGGGATCGACAAGGCCGGTGGGGCGGATGACCTGCTCGATGAAGGCACCCTTGGTCCGCGTCATCTCGTAGGGGCCGGGCGTCGCCGACACGTAGATGGTCTGGCCGATGCGCTGCTCGAACTCCTCGAAATTCAGAGGCCGGTTGTCGATGGCCGACGGCATGCGGAAGCCGTAGTCCACGAGGGTCGTCTTGCGCTGGCGGTCACCGAAGAACATCCCGCGCACCTGCGGCACGCTCTGGTGCGACTCGTCGATGATGACGACGGTGTCTTTGGGGAAGTAATCGATCAGGGTCGGAGGAGGTTCGCCCGCCGCGCGTCCGGAGAGATGGCGCGAATAGTTCTCGATGCCGTGACAATGCCCGGTGGCGCGCAACATCTCAAGGTCGAAGCCGGTGCGCTGTCGGATGCGCTGAGCTTCGAGGAACTTGCCTTGCGCATCCAGTTTCGGCGCGTATTCCGCTAGCTCGTCCTCGATCTGATGGATCGCTCGCTCCAGGCGCGGCCTGGGAGTCACATAGTGAGACGACGGATAGATCGCGACCTGAGCAAGTTTCTGACGCGCCTTGCCGGTGAGAGGATCGAACTCCGTGATGGTTTCGATCACGTCTCCGAAGAGTTCCACGCGAATGCCGAAGTCGTCGTAAGCCGGCATGATCTCAATCACGTCGCCGCGTACGCGGAAGGTTCCGCGCGCCGGTTCGAAGTCGTTGCGGTCGTAGCGCGCTTCGATCAGCTTCCGCAGCATGGTTCCGCGGTCCAGAGTGTCGCCCTGGCGCAGGAACAACAACATGCCGTAGTACGCCTCAGGCGAACCGAGGCCGTAGATGCAGGAGACAGAAGCCACGATGATGACGTCACGTCGTTCGAAGAGGCTGCGCGTCGCGGACAGGCGCATCTTCTCGATCTCTTCGTTGATCGTCGCTTCCTTGTCGATGTACGTATCGGACTGCGGAACGTAGGCCTCCGGCTGGTAGTAGTCGTAATAACTGACGAAGTATTCGACCGCGTTTTTTGGAAAGAACCCCTTGAACTCCTGATAGAGCTGAGCCGCCAGCGTCTTGTTATGAGCGAGGACGAGCGCCGGGCGGTTGACGTTTGCGAGAACGGAGGCAATGGTGAACGTCTTGCCGCTGCCGGTGACACCGAGCAGAACCTGATCCTTTTCGCCCTTGAGAAGCCCGTTCGTGAGCTCGTCGATCGCCTGCGGCTGGTCGCCTTTGGGTGTGAAGTCGGCCTCGAGTTGGAACTGGGCGTCGGCCGGAGCGGGGAGCAGGTACTGAGGCGGCTCGTCGGGGTTGGTTCGTGGTGGCATGGGCGCAGTGAGATTAGCGCGGCACGCCCGACGATCTTGAGCGACCTTCCCTCCTTCACCGGCCGCTCCGTTTGCGGTATCGTCCCCCGATGGCGCAACCCTCCTCGCTTCAAATCCTTGGTGGACCTCTCGCAGGTCGGCGTTTCGAGTTCCGCGGCAGCGTGGGCCTGATTGGAAGCGGGCCTGAGTGCAACGTCAGGGTTGAGGCCGCAGGCGTTGAGGGTCAGCACGCGAAGATCGTGGTTGAGATCACGGGAGCGACGATTTACCGCGTTGACGGGATCGTGGGCGTCAACGACGACGTGGTGATGGGCGACGGATTGCTGCGTTCCGGCGACTTCGTCTGGCTTGGCGAGCCCGGCGGCGCAACTTCCTTGATGCTCCAGTTCACGTTGGGCGATGTCGATGAGTCGGCCGATGCGATTCCCGCGGCGGCGGCAGCAGCGATTCCCACGGCGGCCGCCTGGACGGCCGAGCCCGAAGTGAGAACAATCGTGCCTCCTTCGGAGGACGTCATTGAAGACGTCGTTCATGAAGAGGTTCAAGCCGCGGATGTAGCGTCCGACGACCAAATGGAGATGGTCGAAGCGGTCGAGGAAGCGCCCGAGCCTGTTGCGGTTGCGCATGAAGAAATGATGGAAGAGGCCATCGAGCAGGACGCGGCGGCCGTTGAGATAGCTGAGGCGGTCGAGGCCCATGAAGTCGAGGGGGTCGTCGAGGCTGTCGCCGAGGTTGAGGCGCCCGTGCTCGCCGAAGAACCGGCCGTCGAAGAGCCCATGGTGGCCGAGGAACCCATGGTGGCCGAAGAGCCCATGGTGGCCGAGGAACCCATGGTGGCCGACGAGGCTATGGTCGCCGAAGCGCCCGAGCCTGTTCTGGTCGAGCCGGTCAGTCAATTTGAAGAGGCCGAACCTGAACCCGAGCCCGAGCCCGAACCCGAACCGGTGGCGCTCGAACCTCACGTTAATGAGCTGGTCGCCGAACAATCGTCGCCGTTTGACGAGGACATGCAGCCGACTCCGTCCGAGCTTGAAACCCCCAAGACGGTTCCGCCCGCGCCGTGGCAGATGCCATCGGCGCTTCCCGAGCCCGCTGCTCCCGCCGAATACGCGTCGGCGTGGGAGTCCGCCCCAGCCAAACCCGCCGAACCGGTCGAGCCCGAGCCCGCCGCAGTCCCTCCGCCTCCTCCACCCGCGCGCCCCGCGGCTCCTGCGACGGGGTCGGCGAAGCGCCCGCCCGCTGTTGCGCCGAAGATGAAAATTCGAACGGTCGAGCAGGACGCAGCCCTGCGTACTCCTCCTCCGCCACCTCCAGCGCGAACGACATCGAGTACTCCGCTTGTGCTGGGTGGGCTAGGCCTGCTCGTCGTGCTCGCCATTGCGAGCTTCTTCTTGCTTCGGCCCTCGGCGCCGGCGCCCGCGCCGCCGCCTCCAACGCCAGTCGCGACTCCGGTTCCTGTCGCTACCTTAGAGGCGACCGCTTCTCCTGACGCCACTCCGGTTGCTGTGGTCGAAGCCACACCCGCGCCCACCGTGGCCGCCCCGCTCGCACCCACGCCTCGAGCCGCCACGACGCCGACGCCTCGCGCGACGCCCACTCCTCGTTCCACCCCAACACCCAAAGCGACGCCCACGCCCGGTCCCACACGCGCCGCCGCGACGCCGGTTCCAGCCGTGGCCGCGCCGACCTCGCAGGTTCCGCGTCTTCTTGAAGAGGCACGCGCCGCGATGGCGGCACGCGACCTACCCAAGGCCTCCCAGCTGCTCGATCAGATCCTGCGCCTTGAGCCGGGCAACAGCGAGGCGACCACGCGCAAGGCGGAAGTTGACGCGCGGAGTGCGGCGCTCAATCGCAAGTTCAGCGTGGGCGGCACCACCGTCATCGGCGGCAAGACCGCGAAGAAAGGGCCTGCGGGCTTTGACCTCGGCGGCGGCGGTGTGGTTCAGACCGATTTCTCGGCGCAGATCCGCTGCTCGACGACCCCGGCCGCTCTCGAAACCGGAACCGCGTACACCGTGCGCTGCAACATCCTGAACATCGGAACGAAAGCATTCAAGATCGAAAGTGTCGCCGCGAATGAAACCCAGGACGGTGCCAGGACAACCGCTGCGGGCGCGGCTCCGGGTCGCGAAATCGCTCCGCAGTCCGATGGCGTCATCTTTGAGAAGTCCGGCACCTGGAACGCGAAGTCGCAGTGGTCTCTTGAGCTGGTTGCGAAGACGACGAAAGACGAATCGTTCCGCGCGGTCTTCAACTGGCGCTGAGTCCGGCCTAGAGACACTCGCCCTCGCTGGTCCGTCCGGGCTACCCGCTGACCTCTCGTTTCCGGCACAATGCCGAAGGCGCATTGTGGCGTCAGGCTGAGGAGACGACATGGATGCAGTGATCTGGATTCTCACCGGTCTGCTCGCCGGTTCGGTCGCGCGGATCGCGATGCGGACTGCGCAGAGCGGCGGCGCGCTTCAAGACCTTTCGCTTGGCCTCTTTGGAGGCGTCTTCGGGGGCGCGCTTTTCCGGCTGATCGGCGCGACGCCGCAGGAGAGTGGTTTCTCGCATTTCATCACCGCGGTCATCGGGGCGATGCTCGCGATTGGCCTGGCCCGATCCGCGCATCATGCGGCCACGCGCGGGATGTCGGAGGTGGAGCGCCTTCGCATTCTCGACATCGAGGCGCAACTGAAGAGGCTCGGACTGAGTCCCGCCACCGTTGCGCGCCTGCGCGTGAATCCGCTCTCCGTCGATGCCACCGCCAAGTTCGAGGAGCGGCGCACTCTGGGCGAACGCGCGGCCGACCGTCTCGCTGCGTTCGGAGGAAGCTGGACCTTCCTCGGATTGTTTGGCGTGTTCCTTGTTCTGTGGATGGCTTACAACCTTGAGACGCCACATCCCTTCGATCGATACCCGTTCATCCTGCTCAATCTGTTGCTGTCCTGCATCGCCGCCATGCAGGCGCCGATTATCATGATGAGCCAGGGGCGGCAGGCTGCCACGGATCGCGTCGAGGCGAGGAACGACTACGAGGTCAACCTCAAGGCGGAAGTTGAGATCGCCGCCCTTCACCTCAAGGTCGATGAGCTGCGCGACGCGCAGTGGCGTGAACTGATGGCCTTGCAGCAGAGACAGATCACGCTTCTCGAAGAAGCCCTGAAGACGCGGCCGAGCGACGCCACGTCTCAAGAGAAGGAGATGCTATGAGCACAGTTTTGGTGACGGGCGGGTCGGGTTTCATTGGCAGTCATTCGGTCCTGCAGCTCCTCGCCGCGGGTCACGACGTTCGCGCCACCGTGCGAAGCCTCAAGAAGGAAGCGGAGGTGCGTGCGTTGCTCGCCACCGGCGGCGTCGAGGCCGATGATCCGCTGACCTTTTTTGAGGCCGACCTGGAGAGCGATGCCGGCTGGGCGGCGGCGGTCGCTGGATGCGACTACGTTCTGCACGTCGCGTCTCCCTTTCCCGCCGGCGTTCCAAAGCATGAAGACGACCTCATCGTGCCCGCGCGCGAAGGTGCGTTGCGACTGTTGCGAGCGGCGCGTGACGCGAAGGTCAAGCGCGTGGTGCTGACGTCGTCCTTCGCGGCCATTGGCTATGGACAGGCGTTGCCGAGCCATCCCTTCGACGAGACCTACTGGACCCATCCCGACGGTCCCGGTGTTTCCGCGTACGCGAAGTCCAAGACCCTGGCCGAACGCGCGGCCTGGGACTTCATTGCGAGTGAAGGCTCTGGACTCGAACTGTCCGTCGTGAATCCGGTTGCGGTGTTTGGCCCGGTTCTGGGGCGCGACTACTCCACGTCGATTCTTCTGATCCAACGCATGATGGATGGCGGGATGCCCGGTTGCCCGCGCCTCTCCTTCGGCGTTGTTGATGTTCGCGACGTGGCCGATCTGCACATCCGCGCGATGACGAATCCTGCGGCGAACGGTGAACGTTTCCTCGCAACCGGGGGCAACTTCATGTCGCTTCTGGAAATCGCCCAGGCGCTGAGGAGCCGGATGGGTGAAAAGGCCCGCAACGTGCCGACGCGGGAACTGCCCAACTGGATGGTGAAGATGGCGGCGCTGTTCGATCCCGGCCTGAAGCTGCTGACGCCGGAACTGGGCAAGGCGAAGAACGGAACGAATCAGAAGGCGCGCACATTGCTCGGCTGGACCCCGCGCTCGAACGAGGACGCGATCGCCGCGACCGCCGAGAGTCTGCTGCGTCTTGGCCTGCTGAAAGACAAGTCGCTCGCCGCGTAGACTTCCAGGCGATGAAGACCACACCGATCGACGAGACCCACGGCCTAGCCCTCAAGTCGTGGGTGGAGAGTGCCAACGACGGCGTCACCGACTTTCCCATCCAGAATCTGCCCTTCGGCGTGTTCCGAAAGAGCGGGACCGAAGTGACGCACATCGGTGTCGCCATCGGCGATTCCATTCTGGATCTCGAGATCTGCCTCAGCCGGAAACTGCTCACCGGAATGCCGACCGGGATTCTCGCTGCCTGCGTTGAGCCCACTTTGAATGGATTGATGGCGCGCCCTGATGTGGAGCGCCGGGCGCTTCGGCATCGCATCTCTCATCTCCTGCGTACGGATGGCGCTCAGGTGACCGCGCGTCCGATGGCCGCCGAGGTCGTGGTTCCGCAACGCGAGGCGCGCATGTTCATGCCGGCTCGCGTCATGGACTACACCGACTTTTATGCGTCCATCGACCACGCCACGAACGTCGGCTCGATGATGCGTCCTGATAATCCGCTTCTTCCGAACTACAAGTGGGTGCCGATTGGCTATCACGGTCGCGCTTCCTCGATCGTGGTGAGCGGGACGCAGATTCGCCGTCCCAGCGGCCAGCTCGATCCCACGGCGGCAGGACAGACGCCGCACTTCGAGCCCACGAAGCAGCTCGACTACGAGCTTGAGATGGGCATTTTCGTGGCTGAGGCCAATGAGCTCGGCACGTCGGTGCCGATCAATGAGGCCGGCGCGCGCATCTTCGGGCTTTGTCTCCTGAACGACTGGTCGGCGCGCGACATCCAGAAATGGGAATACCAGCCGCTTGGACCGTTCCTCGCGAAGAACTTCGCGACGTCGATCAGTCCGTGGGTGGTGACGACCGAGGCCCTTGCTCCGTTTCGGGTGGCGGCGTTCCATCGCCCCGACGGCGACCCGGCTCCGCTGCCTCATTTGAAGAGCGCGCAAGACCAGGCGCTGGGTGCTTTTGACGTCGCGCTTGAAGTGTCGCTGCAGACCCGCGCGATGAAGGCTCACGGTCACGCTCCGATGAAGCTCTCGGCTTCGAACGCCGCGTCGCTCTACTGGACGCCCGCCCAGTTGATCGCGCATCACACGAGCGGCGGTTGCAATCTGAATCCTGGCGATCTGCTGGGCACAGGAACGATCAGCGGCAAGGAGAAGGGGCAGCGCGGCTGTTTGCTCGAACTCACGATGCGTGGGAAAGAGCGAATCGAACTTCCGGGAGGTGAGACACGCGCCTTTCTGGAGGGCGGCGACGAGGTGATCTTCACCGCGTCCTGTCGTCGCGATGGTTTCGCGCGCATTGGATTCGGTGAGTGCCGTGGTGTGGTTTCGTAGGTTCGTGCGTTCCGCGCGCTTCCGGTCGGTCGCAAGCGTTCTTGTTCTCCTCCTGGCGGGGGCCGTGACCGGGTCGAGCGCGCCGCCGGCCGACCGACCCCGTGCTCGGGACCTCGGCATCGCGCCCGGTGTTCTGCAGCCCGGTCCGCTGAACGCCATCACCGACGTCGCGGGCGTGCGGGTCGGGCAGATCACGATCATCGAGGGCGCGAATGTGCGCACCGGGGTCACCGCGATTCTTCCTCACCCCGGGAACCTGTTTCAGGACAAAGTGCCGGGCGCGGTCTTTGTCGGCAACGCCTTCGGCAAGCTCGCCGGCTCCACTCAGGTTCAGGAACTCGGTACCATCGAAACGCCGATCATCCTTTCCAACACGCTGGCCGTCGGTACCGCGGTCGATGCGGTGGTGGGATGGACGTTGGCTCAGCCGGGGAATGGCGACGTCCGTTCCGTCAACGCCCTGGTGGGCGAAACGAATGACGGCGGACTCAGTGACATCCGTGCGCAGCCGGTTCGCAAAGAACAGGTCCTGGCCGCGATCCGCGATGCGCGCGAAGGAGCGGTCGCCGAGGGCGCTGTCGGCGCGGGGACGGGCACCGTCGCGTTCGGCTGGAAGGGCGGCATCGGAACGTCGTCGCGCGTGACCTCGATCAACGGCGTGTCGTACACCGTGGGCGTCCTGGTCCAAACCAACTTCGGCGGAATTCTGATGATGGACGGCGTGCCGGTGGGGAAGGAACTCATGCCTCGGAAGCTCGCAAGCGCGGGGCCGGCCCTTCCCACCGATCTGGGAGATGGCTCCTGCATGATCGTGGTCGCGACGGACGCGCCGTTGTCGCCGAAGGATCTCAATCGGTTGGCGGCTCGCGGTGTCTTCGCCTTGGCGCGCACAGGATCGTCTTACTCCAACGGCAGCGGAGACTTCGCCATCGCGTTCTCGACCGACAAGAGTTTGCGTGTGGCCTACGACTCAACCGCTATCGCGCCGCGAGCGACGTTGCCCACCGACGCGGTGTCGCCCTTGTTTGAAGCCGTCCTTGAAGGCACCGAGGAGGCTGTCCTCAACTCGATGCTCAAGGCCGAGACCATGACGGGGAACGGGCACGCCATCAAGGCCCTGGACATCGACGTGATTCGCGAGCTGCTGAAGAAGTACGGCCGCACGCCCGAGCCGCGCTGACTCCTACTCGGCGGCCGGCCCGGTCGAGGAACTCTTCTTCGGCCGCGTGAGGCGAATCCTTCGCTTGAGCAAATCGTCTTCAAGCGACGCGAGATCGGAGCGACCACTGACCAGGTCGAGGCCGTCGTCCACGATACGAAGCGCTTCGACTTTGTTCCGGCGCGTGTGCTCGAGAAGCATGGCGAGTTCACGGTGGGCGATGGCGCTGGCGAGCGCCGCCGCCGCGCGCCACAATCGCTCCGCCTCGTCGTGAAGCTTGCGCGCCTTCGCCCGGTAGGCGAGCCGAACCGTCGCATCGGTTCGCGCGCGACCGGTTCCGCTCTCAGCGATGGCGCGGTAGACCTCGGCGGAGCGCTCGTCCATGTCGGCGCGTTCCAGCACTTTGCCGAGGGAAAGCACATCGAAGGCATCCTCGGGAAGCGCGCCCGGTTCTGAAACCATGGCGAGCGCTTCGCCGGTCAGGACAGCGAGCGACACGATGTCCTGAAGGTTGTGTTCCAGAACGGGCACCATCAATCGTCCATCTTTGCGACGCAGGTATTCGAAGTAGCGCTCGGGGATGAAGGCGCCTGGGATGTCGTCTTCACGATGGAAGCCGAGGACGCCGCGTTCGAGCGACTGAAGCGAACAGGACTCGAGACGCGCCTTCCAGAGACGTCGTCCCGGGTGCAGCATGTCGAGATGACGATCCGTTTGTCGGAAGACGCGACGCTGTAGTCGAAAGCGACTCTCCAGAAGCGGCACGTCGAACTGCTTGCCGTTGAACGACACGATGGTGTCGAAGCGTTCGAGGTCGCGCTCCACCGCTCGGATCAGCGCGCGTTCCTCGTTGAAGTCGCGCATGAAGTACTGACGGACGATGAACGAATCGCCGTCGAGGAAGCCCACCGCCACCAGGAAGGCCGCGGTGCCGGCGCCTCCTGAAAGCCCGGTGGTTTCTGTGTCGATGAAGGCGGCCTTGCGGGGATCGAAGTCGACCAGGTTCATCGAGGCGGTCAGGATGCGCGCCGCGTCCGGCAGAGCTTTCACCAGCTTCTCCAGCGACGTACGTCCGACGCGCGCATCAATGCGATACACCGCGTCACGCTGAAGGAAGGAGCCGTGCGCCGAGGTCACGACCTCGCCGTTGATCAGCTTGGTGAGATCTTCGGGCGGGCCGGAGAACCCGTAGTCGTAGTCGACGATGGGGCTCGGCTCACCGCGATAACCGCGGCTCGGCGAGGGCGCTGCGCCCGAGTCGGCGCTATCAAGTTCGAAGAATGCGGGCCGCTCGGTCTCGCCGCCGCCGGGTTTCCGTCCGCGTGCCTGCTGATCGATGAGCGCCTGAAGGCGCGCCTTGAGCGACATCGGCCCGCCGCTCGATGACTCACCGCCGCCGACGACGACAGATGGCACGCCCATGTCCGCGGGAGTCGATGAAGCCGCGTCGCTATGCGGCGTCTCCGAGCCCGATTCAACCCGGCCGCGCTCCTGAACTTCCCGCAGCCGATCCAGAAGAGACCGCGCCATCAGCTCCGCCTAGCTTTCAGTTCGCCACCGAGGCGCCCGCGTTTAGCGCCAATCTCTCTCTCCCTCACGTCATCCCGGCGAAAGCCGGGACCCAGTCCAAAAACGATGTGAGCCGAAGTTCCGCCATCGCACCTCAACGTAACTGCGAAGCTCATTCCTGCATCGCGACACGCAGGAGATGCAGCGCCACTTCCTTGCCCTTCGATCCCACTTCGCCTGCCGGCCCCACGCACGACGGACAGCCGTCGATGCACGGGCAGTTCTCGATCAAAGTGAAGCTCTCGGAGAGCAGCCGGTCATGAAGGTGGAAGAGCGGTTCAGATAGACCGATGCCGCCGGGGTAGTTGTCGTAGATGAAGATGTTCGGCTCGTACGGTTCAAGCACGGGGGTAACGCCCACGGTGCCGTCAGGTTGCGCCAGCGCACTGGAACCGAACTGCTTTCGCCGATCAGGCCACACCGGAACGAGGCCCATGCCGCGCTCGACCTTCGCTTCGCCCTGCCCATTGTCGCCTACGGCTACACCCAGGTCACGTCGGTCGCACATCAAGAACAACGACGCGAGCTGACCCAGAGTGTGCGACAAGGCGATCACGCCATCACGCTTCTCTTCGCCGGTAAAGGGAAGCGCCGCGATGATCTCGCGCGGAATGGTCAACCAGTACGACGTCGTATGCATCTCCTGCTGAGGCATCTGCAGCTCGCCGGAGCCGACGTTCTCGTTGGTGTAGAACTTGATCTTCTTGAAACCAACGACCTGCTGAGAGACGTGAACTTCGCCGTGGCTCCGCGTCACCTGCCCGCGCGGCTCCTCAAGGAACGAGTCGAGGATGCGGACCTTCGTGTACGTGATGGCGTCGGTGTAGTAATCGACATCGGCCTCGCGGATGTGCACGCGCCGTTCCTTGTGATCGTATTTGTGCACGAGGTACGTCTTGCCCTCGATCATGTAGACGGCCTTCTCATGCACCATCTTCGGCGCCGAGTCGAAGTCGACTTCGGCCACAATCTTCGGCTCGCGCGTGATGTCCTGGACGAGGAAGTTGTCGGACGAAACGCTGCGGAGTGAGACGGTGTCGGCGGGGTAGCTCTCATGCGTCCAATGCCATGAGTCTCCGGAGCGATGAACGAAGCCCTGGGTTTCGAGGAAGGCGAGAATCTCGGTCAGATTCTCAGACCCGAACTTCTCATCCGACTCCAGCGGCAGTTCGAACGCCGCGCACTTGATGTGCGAGATCAGGATGTGGAGGTTGTCGGGATTGATCCGGCCTTCCTCGGC
>JBDTQB010000063.1:0-17587 GCA_039932395.1 Vicinamibacteria bacterium
GCTACGAAGAGATAGCGCAGGTCGAGATGCTCGTGCTGCGGATCGAGCTTGCGCGCGGGGATCACATGGACATCGACGTCGAATGGGCGTGGCGCCGTGGGATGAAGTCGAGCCACAAGTCCAGTCTCCTCAGTCACTTCCCGGGCGGCGACGTTCTCCCCAACAGTCTCGCCTGGTTCGCCGTGTCCTCCGGGCTGAAGCCAGCGTTGAAGCTTGATGTGGTGAAGCAGAAGAACCGACGCTCCATCCTCGGAGATGACGAGCCCGGAGCCGGTGAAGTGGCCCTCAACGATGGCGCGATCAAAGGGATTCGGATGAGCCTTGGCAAACGCCGCCATCCGGATCCGATCCATCTCCTCACGAGGTTCAGCGGCCTTGTGTTCGCTGAGTGCTTGCTGCAGAGTCATCACTCGGGATTTTATGCGCCGCGCTCAGCCGGCGCGCTTCCACGGGTTTCTAGGAAACGACGTACGCGTGCGCGGGACGTCTCGGGCGAACGATGCGATAGAGCAGCCAGGCTCCAAACGCCAGGATCGTGAACGGGAAGGCGATCAAAGCCAGCGGGATCAGGACGAGAGCGAGCCAGAACATTCCCTTGAAAGCCACCCGGGTCACTCCCCCCAGGACCGCTCCGATGAGCTGAAGGGGGATGGAGACGACGGCCACCGTGATCCCGAAGACAACCTTCAGCAGAATCAGTGGAATGGCCACCAACGCCGCCACGAAGCCGGCGAACATCAACCCGAAGATGAAGAGAGCGGTCATGGTTTTCTCCTGTCTGTGATGAATAACGTCAACGAAGGTCGGCGGGTTCCCCGCGCATACAAGAATTTGTCCCACGACGCCAAGCCCTATGATCCCGTTCATGGATGACACCGCCCGTATCCTCGACGACCTCCGCGAACTGGTGGTGCGAGAGTCGCCTTCCGACGACGCCGATCGCGTCAGCGCTTTGGCCGCCTGGATCGTTGAGCGCCTGAATCGGGGCGGTACTTCGATCGCGCGCACCGTGGAGTGTCCGCTCCGCGGCGACGCGGTGCTGGCGACCGTTGGTACGGACACAACCAGACCGAGCACATTGCTTCTCGGCCACATCGACACCGTCTGGCCAGTGGGAACACTCGCCGAGATTCCTTTCACCACCGAGGCGGGTGTCGCGCGCGGTCCGGGCGTCTTCGACATGAAGGCGGGAGTCGCGATCGGCATCCAGGTCCTCGATCGTCTGCGCGCATCCACCTCGGCGCCGCGCGTCAGTCTCCTTCTGGTTCCTGATGAAGAAGTCGGCAGTTCAGCATCGAGTGAGCTGCTGATCGCCCAGGCGAAACACCATGACCGCGTTCTGGTGCTGGAACCGTCGGCTCCGGGCGGCGCCGCGAAGATTGCTCGCAAAGGGACGGGACTTTTTCGCCTGAGGTTCAGCGGCATTCCGTCGCATGCTGGATTGGACCCGGAAAAAGGCGCCTCCGCCCTGACCGCGATGGCGGAATTTGTGACGTCGCTTCCTCGCCTGCAAAACGCGGAGGCTGGAACCACTGTGACGGCGACGCTCGCTTCGGCCGGAACAAAGACCAACGTCGTTCCTGAGAACGCCGACGTGGCCGTCGACTGCCGCGTCTGGACCGCCTCAGAACCTGAGCGCGTGGAACGCGAACTGCGTGCGTGGCGGCCGAGCGACGCGCGGGTCAAGGTTGAGGTGAACGGCGGCTTCGATCGTCCACCCCTCACCGAAACCGACGCGTCGCGCGCGCTGTTCGCGACCGCTCAGAAGGTAGCGGCTGCGCTTGGCTTCGAGTTGGAAGGGCGTCGTGTCGGCGGGGCCTCCGACGGCAATCTCACCGCCGCGGCGGGTGTCCCGACCCTCGACGGGCTGGGTCCCACCGGCGATGGCGCTCACGCGCGCCACGAACATGTCCTGATTGATGACCTGGCGCGTCGCGTGGATCTGATCGAACGGTTGGTTTTGTCCTAGTCGCGCTGCAGGGCGGCCAGAAATTTCCGCCGCATCCGTGGCGCCAGCGGTCGCTTGGTCATCGTCTTCAGATCGACCACCACCACGACGTTCTTCGCCCGGTACAAAACAGTGCGTCCTCGCCGCGCTTCATAGGCAAGGCCGATGGACGTCTGTCCGAGATGGACGACGCGCACGCTGATCTCGATGACGTCGCCGTGACGGATCGGGCTGATGAAGTCCACCTCGAACCGTACGGCGGGAAATCCGACACCTTCACGGATGACCTGCGAGTAGGACGGACCGATGCGCTCATTGAAGAACGACTCGAACGCGCAGTGGCAGAAGTCGACCAATCGCGGGTAGTAGGCCGTGCCCGCCGGATCGACGTCGTGAAACAGGATCGGCGTCCTGAAGATGAACGGCGGGTTCTTGATCATGGTTTTCCTATTCTGACAACGACCGGCGATCGCGGCTTCCGTCAGTGACAGAATGCCGCATCTTGGCTTCGGGTCTGCTGAATCGCCTGGGACTGTCCCGCCCCGAACTTCGCGGCTGGGTTGCGTACGACTGGGCGAATTCCGTCTTCATGACCTCGGTCATTCAGGTCTTCCAGGTGTACTTCGCGAATATTTCCGCGAACGATCTGACGAAGGCAGAGTCGAGCGCGCGGTTCTACTCGGCCACGACCATCGCCGCCCTGGCCGTGGCGATTCTGGGGCCCTTCGTGGGCGCGCTGGCCGATTTCTCCGCGACCCGCAAGCGATTGATGGCCGTGTTCATCACCATCGGCGTGCTCGCGACCCTGGGAATTGCGATCGTGGAACCTGAGCACTGGGGGTGGAGCCTCGCCTGGTACAGCCTGGGAAACATCGCGATCGCGGTTTCGTTCATCCTCTACGACTCGCTGCTTCCGCACGTCGCGCGCCCCGAAGAGATCGACCTCGTCTCGTCGGCAGGCTACGCGTTTGGATATCTCTCCGGCGGGCTCGTGCTTGGATTGAATCTTCTCTGGATGTCGAATCCCCACGCTTGGGGCTTCGCAGACGCGGGGATGGCCACGCGCGCGTCGTTCGCGTTCGCGGCGTTGTGGTGGGCGCTCTTCTCGATCCCACTGCTCCGCAACGTCCCCGAGCCTCCCGCCTTTGGAGACGGTGGAGGTCGACGTTCTGCATTCGACGCCATGGTCGGGACCGTTCGCTCCCTCGCCTCAACCTTCCGTGATCTGAAGCGCTATCGCGAGGCGTTCCTGATGATGGTCGCGTTCCTCATCTACAACGACGGCGTGAATACGGTCATCCGCGTCGGCGCCACCTATGGGACGGAGATCGGGATTCCGCAGTCGCGGCTGCTTCTCGCCATCCTCGCGGTGCAGTTCATCGGTCTTCCCTGCGCCTTTTTCTATTCGTGGATCGCGCAGAAGTTCGGCACGCGTAACGCGATTTACCTCTCGCTCCTGACGTATCTCGGGATCTGCATACTCGGCTACGTCATGACTGAGACCTGGCAATTCTTCCTGCTGGCGTTTTTGATCGGCACGTCCCAGGGCGGAGCACAGGCTTTGTCGCGTTCCCTTTTCGCCAGTCTCATTCCGAAGGAGAAGTCTTCGGAGTTCTTCGGCTTCTATGGCGTGGGCGACCGATTCGCCGGCGTGATGGGCCCGGCTCTCTTCTTCGTCATGGTGACCTTGACGGGCTCCAGCCGCGGCGGATTGCTCGGCCTCGCGATCTTCTTCGTCATCGGCGCCTTCCTCTTGTCGCGCGTCGACATCGTGAAGGGTCGCGCTCTCGTCGAAGCGCGCCCGCGGACGGACTAGCAGGCCCGGATGGTCAATGCCACGTTGAGGACTGCTTCACATCGCACGCTCCGTCGCCTGTCTGCCTTCGCGATGTTGACGGCGCTGGGAGCCACTGGATGTTCTGGGTCGGTGCCCCCAGGCACTCCCGTCAGCGATCCTCCTCTGATGGCGATCCTCACCCCGCCAGGCGCCACGTCCTCGGCGTTGCTTCGCGCCAAGGACGGGCGCTGTTATTTCACCGCGGGTCCGACGGATCCTTCGCTCGACACCAAGAGCTATTTGGCTCTTCTTCAAGACCGCGGAGTGCGCATGAGCGCGATGGCAGGATCGGCCCATAACCCCCTCTCCACGCTCAGGCTCTACAACTTCCGCATCGCGATCGCCACCTCTCTTGACCCCTTCACTGTCTCCACCGCGAGCATCACGGACGTTGATCCGCGGGAGCCAAGTGTGTTTCGGGCTGTCTTTGGGATCCCCTATTCGTATCCTATTGAGGCATCCTCACGGGGTGTAACGGTTAGGCTAGGTGAGTGCGCAGACGTGTGGCGCACCGAGACGGTCCTTCCCAAGACCGACATCCAACCCGTGCCGTTTGGCATCCCTCGCCCCGCTGACTCAGTCCTAGCTCGAGCGCGGCAGGAGTGCGGTCGGAGCACAATGGATGTAAGTCCAATTTTACCAAAAGGTTGCCACGTAGTTCTTACATTTGTCTCGTCAACAAATCCGACTCAACTCATGATGGACTGGCGACGCGCCGCTGCGGTTTTTGGAGATGTAAGCGAGATTGACTCGCATCGGGGCAACATGACGACCACCCTTACAACGGGGGAATCAAGTGTTCTGCGCGCCAAGGGCATCGCCAAAATATTTCTGAGAGGGGATCAGCCGGTGGAGCCAGAGGCGGATTTCGGACTAGGAGAATGGCCCAAGCTGCAGCTACAGACGAGACAGTTCAGGTCATCCATTCTCAGCATCAGGTGATACTGCGGACATTGAGGGCTGAAAAGGGACTGATACGAAAAACTCGGACAGGTGCGGCTCCGTGGTCGGGTTTGCGGAGACGACATCGAGCGCGGCCCCTTTTGGACCTTAGCTGTCTACTGCGGTTCCTTACGGGACACACACTTCGCCGGCTGAGGGTACGAGCCGAAGGGCGGTGACCAGGCCTGCGCTATCCACGGTCAGTCGCATGTCGAGATTCCCTCGTTCGCACTTCAAGCGAAGCGAGCCGGTGTCACCGCCGCCCATCACGAGGCCTGACGCGGAACACTTACCGTAGGCTCGGCTGCCTTCGATCTGTGCGGACGTGTCGGCCGGAGCACTCAACGAGATCAGCGTTTCGGGCACGCGTTCGTTTTGATTGATCGAGCGCAGTAAAGCGTCCGACGTGGTCGAGAAATTGGCGCTTGGCGGAAGGATCGCATTCGCTTCGAGATACTGGACCGTGGGAGGCAGCGTGGGGGCAAGCGTGACGTCCACCTTGACCTGGCCGTGGTCGCAGTCGAGAAGCCAGGTCCCACGCAACGCGTTCGTGGCTTCGATGGGCAGATCCGCCGCTCGGCACGCACCTACTTTGTTGCGCAAGTCCGCGAACTCTTCACGGCGGCGATCGAGAGAACGGTCCAGGAAGAGATTCATGGCGGCGACTTTCTGGATCGCGCCGTCGTTCCAGTTGTTCATGAGACTGTCGATCACCGTCTTCGTCCTCAGCAGCTCTGGTCCAGGCTGAGGCACGCGCGGATTCAGCGCGCCGGTCCGGGCAAGCGCTTCGAGCGCGTCATTCACCGCGCGCCCTGGGCCCGCGTAGGTGCCGTTCGCCAGAGCGACAACTCCGACGCCGTACTCCGGAAGCCAGCGCATCTGAGAACCGTAGCCGGGCAATCCGCCGGAGTGCGCCACGACGTTCGCGAAGCGACAGGTCTGGGTTCCGGCCAGACCGTACGCGTAGCCGCCCGAGGAAAGCGCGATGGGTTCGGTCATGGACGCACGACGCGCGGTCGCGCGATACGGCGTGTGGGGCATCTGCATCTCGCGCAGGGAAGAACGCTTCACCGGTCCAGGATCCTCTCCGTCGCGAGCGGGATAGGCGGCGAGGTACATCGACACCAGCTTCGCAAGATCCGGGACCGTCGAGTACAAGCCGCCCATCACGCCGTAGGACCCATCGGCAAGCGGTGTCTCGGCAACCCAGTTGCCGTCGATCTTGCCGTAGCCACGCGCGATCCGATCGCCTGGCACCGAAGACGCCTCCCATTTCGTAGAGGACATGCCGAGCGGCCGGAGAATTTCGCGATCAATGTAGTCGCGGGCGCGCATTCCAGAAACGCGAGCCACCACCTGGCCGAGAATCGCGAAGCCGGTGTTCGAGTACTCATATCCCATGCCCGGCGCCTGCGAGAACGGAAAGCCAGCCTTCATCCAGCGCGACAGGGTCGCGTCGGTTTCCGCGAGCTGGCGGTCGCCCCAGGGATTGTCTTCCGGGAAGCCCTCGGAGTGGGTCAGCAGATGTCGCACGGTGAGGATCGGAGAATCGCTCGTTGCGTAGGAGATGTTGGCGAGTTCGGGAACGTAGCGCGCCACGGGAGTGTCGAGAGACAGCTTGCCCTGATCACGCAACTTCATGATGGCGAGCGCGGTGAAGTTCTTGGTCATCGAGGCGATGCGGAAGACACTGTCGGGCATGGCCTTCGCGTTGGAGGGAACGTCGCGCACGCCGATGGCCCCGGAGTGGACCAGCGCACCGTCGATGATCACGCCCCAAGCAACACCCGGGCTGTTGGAAGTCTGCGCGTAAGCCAGAAACGCCTTGTCGATTTCAGGAAAAGCGCGGGCCAGTTTGTTCGGACGATCCGGGTCGGCGAACTCCGCCGCCGGCAGATGCTGGGACACCGGTGTTTTCGCGGCCACCGTCGCCGGCCTTGGTTTCTTCGCTGCCGTGGGCTTCGCGCCAGACTGAGCCAGCGCGGTGGAAGAGGAACCGAACGCTCCAAGGAGCACGACGGCGATCAGGGAGAAAAAACGTGCGCGAAAGATCATTCCACGATCCTACCGGCACCCCCCTCCTACGCTGCGAAGGTTTTCAGGGCTTTCAGGACGGTGTCGATGTCCTTCGCCGTGTGATCCGCGGAGACCTGAAAGCGGATTTCCTCGTCGCCCTTGGGCACCACCGGATACGACAAGCCAGTCGCGAGGATTCCGTTCGCGAAGAGGTGCTTCACCAAAGCCTGAGTCTTCGGCGTGTCGCGCACCACCAGCGGAGTGACCGGATGCTCTCCTCGGATTGTTTCGAAGCCAAGGTCGATCAGACCCTTCTCAAATTTCGCGGTCATCGCGCGTAGGTGCGCTAGCAGACTCACGCCCTCAGGCGAGTCGACGACGTCCACCGCGGTCTTGGCCGCCGCCGCCTCCGCGGGCGTGATGGGGTTGGAGTAGATGTACATCATCGATGTCTCGCGCAGGAAGTCGATCAGAGTCCGCGGACCCGTGACATAGCCTCCGTTGACGCCGAACGCCTTGCCCAGCGTGCCGACCAGAATGTCCACGGGTTCGCAGCCGGTGAACTCCTCGGTCCCGCGGCCCGTCTGTCCGAAGGCGCCCACGCCATGAGAATCGTCGACGATCAGCACCGCGTTCTCCGCGAATCGGTCGTCGAACTTCCGAACCATGGCCTGAATCTCAACGAGCGGCGCATGATCGCCGCGCATGCTGAAGATGCCGTCGGTCACGACGATGGCCCGCTTGGCTCCCGTGTCTGCCGCCTTCTGGAGCGCGCCTTCGAGATCCGCGACCTGATTGTGCTTGTAGACGAACTTCTCCTTGGGACGGGCCAGTCGCATCGCGTTGATGATGCAGTTGTGGTTCAGCTCATCGGAGATGAGCGCCGTGTCGCTCGTGATCAAGGGAACGATGGTCGAGATGATGGCGGCGTAGGCGGAGGAGAAGGCCATCGCGGCTTCGCGTCCGTGGAAGGCGGCAAGGCGTGCTTCGAGCGCCACATGAGGCTCGTAGGTGCCACTGATGAAACGGACGGCGCCCGGGCCACAGCCGAAACGCGCCACCGCGAACTCTTCGGCCTCCACCACCCGTTTGTGCAGCCCCATGCCGAGGTAGTTGTTCGAGTTCATCTTGATGAAGGGCCTGGGACCTTGACCCTGCAACTCGTAGCGAGGTCCGTGGCCGTCGCTGGGTGCGACCACGTCGGTGATCACGACTTCGTGTCGTTTGTTGGAACCGCGCGCATCGATGGCGGAGATCTCGGTGGACAGGATTTGGGCAAGGCGATGGATGGGCATGCGTGGAGGAGAATAAGCGGAGACCGATCTATGAACCGCCTTGAAAGCCTTCGCGATGTTCCAGACGCCGCGTGGAGCGATCCCTCCCGGCCATCCAAGCGCGCGCGCCGACCGGGGCCTCCACCGCATTCCCGCTGGTCGATTCCGTTCCGCGCCGCCCGCGCCGCGATGCGCGATCCCCGGCGGGTCTGGCTGATGACCCGCATGGCCGCGGCCTATGCCGCGATCAGCCTGCTTGCCAGGGTGAAGTCCTTGCCCGCGGCCTTCGCGGCGGTATCGCCGCGTTTGTCCACCCAACCTTCAGAAGAAGCGAAGGCCATGACCCTGGTGCACACGCTCGACACGATGCTTGCGGCCAGGCTTCCGCTCATTCATCCGCAATGCTGGCGTCGCGCCGCGCTGCTGCACCGATTTCTTCGCCACGAAGGCATTGATACCGTGATCGTCTTTGGCGTGACCACCGACGCCACGAGCGGTCTCGAAGCTCATGCCTGGGTCGAGCGCAATGGCGTTCCGTTTGCCGAGGCTGTCTCGCCCACTCGCTACCGCCGCGTCTTTGAGTTCCCGGGACCGAGGGTGCGGGATCCGGTCTAGCTGATACGCCCGCGCAGCTTGGTCAGCATGTCCTCGACCATGGCGGCGAGTCCGTACTGAGGATCAAATCCCCACTCGGCTTTCGCGGCCGTGCAGTCGAGTGAGTTGGGCCAAGAATCGGCGATGCCCTGTCGAATGGGGTCGACCTCGTAGCGCAGTTCAAACGCAGGAATGTGCTTCCGAATTTCCGTCGCCAGCTCTTCGGGCGTGAAGTTCATCGCGGTGACGTTGAATGAATTGCGATGAATGAGCTTCGTCGGGTCTGCTTCCATCAGTTTGATGAGCGCGGCGATGGCGTCCGGCATGTACATCATGTCGAGGCGTGTATCGGGTTTGAGGAAGCAGGTGTAGCGACCGTAGCGGATCGCGTCGTAAAAGATCGCGACTGCGTAGTCGGTGGTGCCGCCGCCCGGAGGCGCTGCGTAGGAGATCAGGCCGGGGAAGCGAAGTCCGCGCGTGTCCACTCCAAAGCGACGGTTGTAATAGTCGCAGAGCAGTTCGCCCGCGACCTTGGTGACGCCGTACATCGTGGTCGGGCGCTGAATCGTGTCCTGCGGCGTGTTGTCCTTGGGGGTGCCCGGACCAAAGGCACCGATCGAGCTTGGGAAGAACACCTTGCAGTCGCTCTGACGCGCGACCTCCAGCACCTTGTAGAGGCCGCCCATGTTGAGTTCCCAGGCGACATGCGGCTTCTCTTCCGAAGTCGCGGAGAGGAGCGCCGCGAGGTGATACACGGTGCCCACATCCCCGTTGCGGATGATGTCCTGCACCTGACGAGCGTTGGTCGAATCGAGGAACTCGAAACGTTCGCCCGGCGTCAGCGTCTCCAGCGGAGGCAGCCGGATGTCGGACGCGATCACGGCTTCCTTTCCGTAGCGCGCCCTTAATGCGACCACGAGTTCGGAGCCAATCTGTCCAAGCGCCCCGGTGACCAGGATTCTTCTCATTGTGAGGGCAACATATCGCGTTTCGGACAAGGCGTCCGATGTCTCTTACGCGACGGCGCGTGCCTGCTCGGCGGCTTCCGGCTTCGTCGACGAATAGGCCTCGGAGATCCCCATCAGCTCGTTCTCAAGCCAGACGTGCCTGCCATCGAGAACGCGCTTCGCCACACCGTACTTGCGGGAATCGTCGTTGCTCCACAACGCCTTGAACGCGGCGTCGACCTTTCGGCTGGCATTCCGACAGAACAGATCCGCGAGCTCCACCGCCTCTTTCGCTTCAGGTCGTTTGGCATTGACGAGCGCCTGGGCGCGTGCGCACGTCGCGGACATGGCGAAAAGATCGTTGACGATGTCGACCAGCCGGAACAGGAAGGCCTGCTTGTTCTGGAGGCCGGCCTGATACAGGGCCATGCCATGGAAGCTGGAACGGGACAGCTTGCGCGAGCGACGGTCCACGAAACGCACGTGCTTTGCCAGACCGCCGAACTCGGCGAAGCGCGGCCAGTGGCCCCAGCCAAGGAAGCGCGTCGGATACCACCACGAATAGAACGCCGCGATCTTGGGCAGGGCTTTGGCTTTGTCGCCGAGGGTCGAGCCAGGCTCGACCAGGGCGCCCGCGACATCGAGGTGCTTGTCGACCGCTTCACGCGCCATGAAGAGATGCATGATCTCGCTGGAGCCTTCGAAGATCTTGTTGATGCGGAAGTCGCGCATCAGGCGTTCGACGGGAATGGGGGATTCGCCGCGTGCTTCGAGCGAGCCCTCGGTTTCGTACCCGCGTCCGCCGCGGATCTGCATCAGATCGTCGACGATTTCCCACCCTCGCGCGCTGTTCCATTCCTTCGCCGCCGCGGCTTCCAGGCGGATGTCCGCTCCGCCGCGATCCGACATCTGAGTGGCGAGTTCGACGAGAGATTCCATGGCGAACGCGGTGGCCGCCATGTCGGCGATTTTGTGTCCGACGGCTTCATGCCTGCCGACCGGACGTCCCCACTGAACGCGGGATGCGGCCCAGATGCGGACGGTTTCAAGCGCGGCCTTCGCGGTGCCCGCCGAGATGTTGGGAATGGAGAGACGCCCGTCGTTCAACGTCGTGAGCGCGATCTTGAGCCCGCGGCCTTCCTCGCCCACAAGGTTCTCGACCGGAACGCGCACGTTGTCGAAGGCGATGACCGCGTTGGCGAGAGCCTTGAGTCCCATGAAGCGGCAGCGGTTCTCAATGACCACACCCTTCCACTCGGTCTCCACGATGAACGCGGAAATCTTGTGGGTCTTCGGATCGGAGGCCATGACGACCAGGAGCTTGGCGAGCGTCCCGTTGGTTGTCCACAGCTTCTTGCCATTGAGGATGTAGGCCGTGCCGTCGGCCGTCTTCTCCGCGGTGGTGGTGACGCGCGCGGGATCGGAACCCACGCCCAACTCGGTCAAGGCGAAGGCGGAGATGTCGCCCTTGGCGCAGCGGGGGAGATACTTCTTCTTCTGTTCCGGCGTTCCGAAGAGCTTCAGCGGCTGGGGCACGCCGATCGACTGATGCGCCGACAGCAGCGCGCCGATGTTGCCGCAATAGGTGCCGAGCAGCTTCATGATGCGGTTGTACTCGACGTTGGTGAAGCCAAGGCCGCCGTATTCCTTCGGGATCTTCATACCGAAGGCACCCAGCTTGCGCAGGCCATCGAGCACGTGCTCCGGATACTCGCCGGTGCGATCGATCTCAGCGGGATTCACTTCCGTCTTCAAGAATGTCTTGAAGCGCTGGTAGTACTCCTTGAATTCCGGACGCTCATCACCAGTCATTGGGTAGGGATGAATCAGATCCAGCCGGAAGTTCCCGAGGAACAATTCTTTGACGAAGCTTGGATGCTTCCAGGTTGTCTCACGCGCGGCCTCCGCGACCTTGCGAGCTTCGAGTTCGCTGACGTTCTTGCCAGCTTCGTTGGATCCAGAGTTCGTTTCGGTCACGAGAGTCGTGCCTCCTGCTGCGGTCGAGGGTCTTTAATGAATTACGCTTCATTAAAGATATATCACACGGAGAATGTTCTCGTTAAGCGCCCTAGCCGCCTTGAAGGACCTTGCGCAGCATCGACTTCATCGACGACTCGAACGAGACACGCGGGACGGCGAGCGCCTTCCGGAGATCCGCGCTCTTGAACTCGTTGCGGGCCTTCGCGGGCATTTTCGCGACAATTGAGTCGAGACGACTGCCGACGCCCTGAATCATTCCCGCGATGGCGCGCTGATAGCCGCGCTGGCCTTCGAGCTTGCGACAACCGATGGTCAAGGCCTCCAGAACTTCGGCGCGGTCCTCGTCGGTCAGCCGTTCGTCGCGCGCGATCCGATCTCCCCAATCGTCGAGGAAGGGCGCTGTCTCGATCAGGAAGTCGAACGACTGTCGCAGGGACTTGATGGGACGGAGCGGATAGTTGCGATGACCTTCGGGCGAGAGACTCACTTTGTAGATGCGCGCGGCGAGCGCGAAGGCGCCATTCCAGGGACGGACGTTTTCATGAGCAAGGCGACGGAAGTCCACCGCCGCTGCGGTGTGAGCAGGGGATTGTGGCCAGAAGGAAATCGATTGATCGATGTCGCCCGCGTTGTGAGTCATCACCGCGGCCATGCGAAGCGCGTCCAGCTCGGCCTTCGATGCGAGCAGCGCCTTGAGCCCGGCGGCTTCGCGCGCGAGCTCCGCTTCGATGTGGCTCCGAAGACGCTCCGTGAGATCGGCGCGGCCAAGGTGGATGGTTCGTCCCATCGCCGCAACCAAAACAGACAGACGTTCACCATGATGCCCGGCGAAGATTCCCAGGCCGGGCGCCTCCACCGTACGCCGGGAAACCGACGCGACATCCCAGGTGCAGAACGCTTCCGTCATCTCAATCATCGGATCGAGAAGCGCCGGATCCTTGATCAGACGCCACAGCAGGCCACGGATCTTCGTGTCGACATCGGTGGGCACGAAGGTCGCCACGGTTGCGTGGTGACACGCCAGGCAGAGGCCGAAGTAGTCGAGAGTTCGATCGCTGACGAGCGCCTGAGCCGCGGCACCCTCGGCTCGGAAGCCCGCGAGGATCGACCGAAAGCCGAAGGAACCTTGCGCCAGGGCTAGAACATCACCAGTGAGCGCGACGCTTGGCTGCGGCAGCCAGGGAGCCGTGTTCTGGACTTCGTTGACGAGAGTCTGGGGAGCGACGAAGCCGCGGATCGCCCGGGCGCTTTGCGGTTCGAGGTCGTCGGCCATGCGGCGTGCACCTTAAATCAGCGGGGCTATAGTGCCCGCCATCCCCACGCCATGAAATTCCCCCCACCGCTGTCGCTCCTGTTCGGATGCATCGTTCTGGCGATGGCGCTCACCTGGATCTTGCCGGCCGGTCAGTATGACCGCCACAAAGATGAGGCCACCGGCCGTGACGTCGTCACCGCGGGAACGTACCAAGTCACCGAACCCACGCCGCTCGGTCCCTTCGCCGCGCTGTCCGCGATTCCCAAGGGAATGGCGGACGCGGGATCGGTGATCTTCTTCGTCTTCCTCATTGGTGGCGCTTTCACGGTCATCGACAAGACCGGAGTCCTGCGCGCCCTGGTGGATGTCCTGGTTGATCGCTCCGCCGGGCGTGGGATCTACGTGGTGCCGTTGGTGGCTCTGCTCTTCGCGACGCTCGGTGCTCTCGAGAACATGCAGGAAGAAATCATCGCGCTCATCCCTGTTCTGCTCATTCTGACCCGGCGACTCGGTCTCGATCCGCTGGTGGCGGTCGCCATGAGCGCCGGTTCGGCGGCGGTGGGCGCGTCGTTCAGCCCGGTTAATCCATTCCAGGTGCTGATCGCTCAAAAGTTGTCACAGGTGCAGCCAGGGTCAGGCGCCGGATTTCGCCTGGCCTTTCTATTGGTAGCGGTCGTGTTCTGGATTCTGATGACGATGCGCTTCGCGGAGAAGACGCGGTTCACCGTGGTTGAGATGGTCGAGCCCGAACCTAAAAACCCCGTTGGCCTCGGCCTGCGCGGCCTCTCAATTCTGGCGGTGGTGACCCTCGCCTTCGCGGTGTTCGTGATCGGGATCATGAAGTACGGCTGGGATTTCGATCAGTTGTCCGCGCCCTTCGTCGCCATGGGCATCGTCGCGGGTCTGATCGCTGGACTGGGGGCCTCGGGCATCGCCCTCGCCTTCGCCGAAGGCTTTGCGTCGATGGCGTCTGCCGCCATGCTGATCGGCGCGGCGCGTGCCATTTCAGTCGTGCTGGAACAGGGTCACGTCATCGATACGCTGGTTCATGCCTTCGTCACCCCACTTGAGACGCTTCCCGCCTACGCGTCAGCTCTGGGGATGATGGCCCTTCACGTGGTTGTGCACGTACCCGTTCCCAGCGTCAGCGGTCACGCGGTCTTGACCATGCCCGTCCTGATTCCTGTGGGCGACCTTGTTCACATCTCGCGGCAGGCGGTGATTCTTGCTTACCAGTACGGTGCGGGGATGACCGACCTCGTTACTCCCACTAACGGCGGAATGATGGCGGTGCTCGCCGCCGCCGGCGTTCCGGTCAACCGGTGGCTTCGCTTTGCGTTGCCGCTGTTTGGCGCACTGCTTGGTCTGGGAGCCATCGCAGTGATGACTGCGATGGCCATCGGCCTTCAGTAGCCCGGCTTACTTGACCAAGAGGTACTTGGTCTGACGACTCAGCACCCAGCGCATCTTTCCGTCGGCGCCCATGATGGCGTCCTCTTCTTGCGCTGAGCGGACGACCTGGCTGTCCCACTCGGCCACCGGCGAACTCGCCTGAAGCTCGATCGAGAACCAGGTGTTCGGGAACATCTTGACGTCGCCGCGTCCGGGAACGCCTTCCTGGCGATCCCAGAGTCCGATCAGCGGACCCGCGCCGTGGCCGAAGTCGTTGATCGGGTGCGAGTACATGGAACCCTGAATGCCTTCCGTTTTCATCTGCGCCAGCATCGACGCGAGAACTTCGTTGCCGGTGCGGCCGGGCTTCATCTGCTCGAACGCGATGTCTTGCATGCGATTCGACTGAGCCAGAGCCTTCTGAAGACCAGCGGGCGCGTCGGTTTCACCGAGCTTGAGGACGTAGCCGACATGTTGGGTGTCGGTCGCAAGACCCATCGCGTAGATGCCGAAGTCGACGTGAAGATGATCGCCACGCTGAATCACTTCGGCGTCCGGATGGGCCGTGGCCTGAAACTGCGCCGCGCCCTTCGCGGGACGCTGGACGGAGACGGTTGGCGGGAACCATTCGCCGAGGCCCAGGTCATTGACGCTCTGGCGCAGCCACCACTCGACGTCCTGCGACGTGGTCTTGCCCGGCGTGATGACCTCGTTCGAGAAGGCGCGCGCGATCAGCGCATGAACCGTCTTCATCATCGCCACGTAGTACGGCTCCATCTCGGGAAGACGGATGGAGATGTATTCGAGCGGAAGGTTCTCGGCCCTCACGATCTTTGACGACCACGGACCGATCGCGGCCATGAGTTGTTCGTGCTCGCCGGCGGAGAGACCGTCAGAGAATGCGTGGGTCTGCGAGATGTTGATGCCGATGGTCGTCGGATTGCGCTGATCGATGATCTTGCGCAGCGTCTGCCACTGCGAGTCGCCCATGATCTCCCGGCCCGCGTTGTCGGGATCGCGGTACATCTCGTACAGGCCGCCATTGTCGCCGCCGCCGAGTGCCAGACGTTCGATGCCATTGTCGCCGCCGCGGTCGAAGAACACCAGGATGGTGCGTCGCCGCGCGTTCATGACCGACGGCGAGATCAGCGAACGAAACACCGGGTCTTCGTTGTACTCGCGGTTGATCACGAGCCACATCGAGATGTGGTTGCGGCGCATCACCTCGGGCAGAACCTTCTCGAGCCGACGCTTCAGCCACTCCTGGCGGATCTTGTCCTGCTCGCGCAGCGACGGAAGCTTCGGAGGCATGGCGACTGCGGGAGGCGCCGCGTTCGCGGAGGTGCAGAGCGTCGCGACGGCCAGGCAAAGGATCGGTCGAATCAGATTTTTCATGGAACTCCTGGGGAGAGAAGAACGCGCCCGTGTACCGGCGATCTTACGGCGCGAACGGCGAGGTCAGCGGATTGTCTCGATGGGCCTCGAAGCGGCTTTGTCGCTCGAGATCCAGCCTCATCTCCGGAGTCAGACCACTGAGGAAGAGTGGATTCTCGAGGTTGAAGCGGAGCGCCATGCGGAACTGGAATCCGGGATAGCCCCACGCCGCGGATGTTTCCTGCGCCACCGGACCGAGACGCAGGATCAACAGCGTCGCCAACACGAGCGTGCGCAGGCGCGAGTCACGCATTGCGAGCGAGGCGACGGCGGCGATCAGGATTCCAAAACCGAGGGTTGGCGTATGGCCGAGGCGATAGATGTCCACGGCATCGTGGCCGCGAAAAGGGAGCACGACCAGCGCCGAGAAGGCGAGCCCGATCGCGACCAGCCGCCACGCCGCGGATCGCTGGCGATCCACGAAGGACATCGCGATGGACCCGATGCCAACGAGCACGGCCGCCGCCACCCAGCCGGCGGCCGGCAAGGAATCTTGCGTGGCTCGCCATGTCTCGAAACCGATCGGGTGGAACAGCTGGCTGAACAGGTTCCCGAAAAGCGTGATCCATCCTGCGTGGGTTGACTGAAGCGTGTCGGCGGTCGCCAGCGCGCGTCCGGCGGCCTTTTCCGGGAAGAGCGAGATCCACACGACGATGTAGAGAACGACAAAGGCGATCAAGGCACGGATCGTAGCGAAGCGCGCGCGTCGCTCCTCATGATCCAAGGCGACGATCGACACAATCATCGCGAGCGCCGGCAGCATCACCGACGTCTCCTTGCTCCACAGCGCGAGCAGAGCCACTCCGAGGACGCGGAGGGTCTGGGTTCCATAGGGGCCGAGAAAAACGATCAGGGTCGACAGGATGAAGATGTCGGCGAGCGTGTCGGTGCGCTCGCTGATCCAGCCGATACTTGAGGCGGCGAGCGGATGAATGGCCAGAGTCAGCGCGCCCAGCAGCGACGCGCTCCGTGGAAGTCTTAGCCGTTGCAGAAAGACGAAGAGCAGATACGCCGACAGAGTGTGCATCGCCATGTTGACGACGTGGAACGCGCCGGGGCTCGATCCCCACAGCAGATGATCGGTCGCGTGGGTGATGCTCGGGATCGGGCGGTATTGCTCGCCGGAAATGCCACGAGGATCTTCTGACCCCGCGAAGGTGGAGGCGATCTCGCCGAGCGTCCACGGCCTCGACCAGAGTCGGTCGTCGTAGACGAAGCCGGAATGCACGGTGTGGATGTGGAGACTCAGCGTCGCGCCGAGAAGTGCGATCGCGACGGAGGTTCTGGTCTTTCCAAAGACACCGACTGCGGCGAAACCGAGCGCGAAGGCGACGGGCAACGCGTCGGTCCACTGCGCCGTGAAACTCAGCGCCCGGATGGGATCCAGCGCGCTGATCGAGGCTCCCGTCGTCGCTGCCGTCGCGAACAGCGCGGCATAGATCGCCACGCCACCTTCGTTCTGAAGCAGCGTGAGAACGACCAAGCCGATGAGAAGCGGCAGCAGGGACAAGGCGATTGTCCTGAGCGAGCCCTCTCGTGTGACTCGGAGCCCGGAAAGACGGATCGGGCGGGGATTCGATGCGGCGGTGGCGGTGAGATGGATTTCCAGGTCGCGCGTTCCGTCGAAGGGCACGTCCACCAACACCGGAGTTGGCCCGAGTGCCAGGTGTCGAGACCCGTCTGGCCATGTGACCTCGATCTCAGGCGTTTCTCCATCAACCCTCGGCGCAAGGGAGAACCTGATGTGACCGGTCCGCGCATCCAGCCCGTGGAAGTGAATCAACGATGACGATGCGCCAATGAAGTCGCCGGTCTCTCGCTGAAGCTGGAAGCCGGCAAGGACGGTGCGCCATTCGCCGGCTCGGTCGATCGAGAACGTCGGCCACCCAAGGAACAAAGCGGCCGCCAGTCCCGCGATCACAATGAGGAGGCGGGACCGCGCGATGGACATCACTCGGGCTCGCGTCG
>JBDTQB010000064.1:0-17420 GCA_039932395.1 Vicinamibacteria bacterium
CGTCGTTGACCAAGGTTCTCGAAGCGCCGGTCGCAGGGATGTTCATCTTGTAACGAATGACCACTTCCTGGCTGATATCAAGCGTCGCCGGCGTGGGATTCCATTTCAGCCGGTTTCGACCGTTGTCCAGGATCGGAGCACCGGTAGCCGTGGTCGATCCTGATGCCGCCGTCATCGTATACGTGAACTGGTTGGGAAGCGTGATCGAAGTGACGGTGAACGTTCCGTTGTAGTTATTCGGAAGCACAGCCGAAGTGGCGCCTGAGATGACGACCCGTTCACCGACCGCATAGCCGTGATTCGCGCTGGTTGCAGTCGCCGTGGTGCCCGAGCTGGTCAGCGACGAGATCACACCGTTCGTGCAGACTGGATCGACCGTGGTGGTTGACATGTCCGGATAGGTAATCACTGTCGAGCCCGGCACATAGGCTGAACAAAGGATCCCGACAGGAAGGCGGTCTTTCACCGAGACGAAGTTCAGAGGTCCGTAGTCACCAGCGAAGACCCGGACCGTGTAGTCGGCAACGCCCCCAGCGAGGGGCACGCGCGACGGACTGACGGTCTTTTCGAGTCCGAGAACCAGGTCGAGCGCGATCCCGGGGTAGATGGTGTAGCCATTGTCGGGGGAAGGATCGGCACCCGTTCCCTGGTCGATGTCCTCGCCCCACGAGAGCGCTACGGGACGGCTCGCGACGATACGGGTTCCGGCATTGTCCTGGTCGTAGGGGTCCCAAACGCGCAGGCTGTTGGTGCCCGCGCTCCCTGGGGCGTTGACGGTGTATGTACAAGCGCCCGCCGTCGGCGCGGCGCACCCGCCGACCACGACCGGCGTTTCGCAGACAATTCCGGAGACCACGATGCCGGAGTTCGGACATCCATCGGAATCGGTGTCGATGAAATCCCAAAGTCCATCGGAATCAAGATCAACCTTCACCTGAGTGTTGTTCTGAGTTCCGGCCACCCAGACCGGGTTTCGATTGTATGAGTCGCAGGGCTGGGTTCCGGTGCCGTTACAGATTCCAACGATGACGCCGCCTTGGGCGTTGGCCGATGCGCCCGCGAGGGCGAAGGAGAAGGTGGTGCCGCCAGAGGCCGTCAAAACTCGCTCACCATTCACAACAGAGGGAACAAGAAAGATCGGGGCACCGGTGGCCGTCGGAGATCCAGAGGGGGCGACCATTGTGTAGGTGAACGTGTTCGCGGTCGTGCCAGTCACGAGGAACTGCCCGTTGTAGTTGTTCGGCGGGACCGCCGACAGCGCGCCTTCGATCGTGATGGACTGCCCGAGGACAAGGCCGTGGGCGACTCGGGTCGCGGTGGCGGTCGCGCCGACGCTGGTGAGCGTGGTGATCGGAGTGGGGACGCCGACACCGGAGATGCGGACGCGCGATCCGTTCGTGATCTGGTGAGTGACGACGCCTGTGCTGCCGGTGACGACGCCGCCCGCATGCGTGATCGTAACGATCGGCGTGTTCTGAGTTCCGGGAGAATACGCCACGGTGTAGTCGGTGGTCAGGAAGCGCGTGCCAAGCCAGGCATGGCCCCAGTCTTGGGACAGGGCGAGGCTGTCGTAGGCCGAAAGTCCCCAAAACTGGCGGTTCGACGTCAATCGGACGGTCGAATTAGCGGGAACGAACGTGCCCGCACCCGAGTTGTTCCGGTAGTCAACAACCGAGTTGGCGGGGACCGAGAACGAAGTGGTTCCGGCCGTGGTGGTCTGAGTCACGGTGATCGCCGCCGTCGGGTTGGGGTTGTAGATGAACAGGTCGGCCCTAGGAGTAATTCCGCCCGGCGCGGTCATGACGTAGTCCGTGGCGTGGAGGATGTCCGGCAGAGTCGCGTAGTGACGCGTCTGATACTGAGCGCCGGTGGCGCTTCCACCTCCGGTGAAAATCAAGGTATTGAGCGGTCCACTCGTGGCGATCTTCGTGCCGGCCGTGATCTTCAGCGCGAGGCCAGCGAAGATGCCGCGGTTGTCCGGTCCGCTCGGGGGCGGCGGTCCGTCGATGGCGCCCGTGTCGCAGGGCGATGTGGAGCCCGTGGCGAGTCCGGCGACGGCGGTGCCGAAGTCGGCGCATGTGGAGTAGCTCTGGCCGCGATGAAGCACGACCGATCGGGTTCCGCCTCCGGCTCCCGGGCTGGTGATCGTGATCGAAGTATTGTCGTCAAACGCAACGATGTCGAGCGCCGCATACTTGATCGACTGAAAGACGTTGTTTGTTCCGGGGTAAAGATCTTCGCCCACCGGCACCGAGTAGGAGACGGCGTTCTTTACCAGCTCCCTGGCGAGAAGCTCCGTGCCGCCTCCGATCAGGGGAGTTCCGGGATCCTGAATATGCGCAATCGACAAGGACCCGCCGACGCTGTAGACGCGGTCGCCGCCATCGAACCGGAGCGTGGGAAAAATGACGCGCAACAACCCTGTCGCCACGGTCGGTCCGGCCGCCGCCACGTTGTAGGTGAAGGTGTTGGCCGTGACTCCGGTGACCGCGACACCGGTGAGGTTGTATTTCGCTTCGTTGGCGCCCGAGACGTTGATGATCTGTCCGACCGCGAGACCGTGGGCAACCGCCGCCACCGTAGCGACAGTCCCGGCGCTCGTGATACCCGTGACGGTCGGGCTCACCGGAAACGAACAGTTCACCTGCGAAGCATCGGGCGCGACAAGATACGGTGAGGCGCATGCCCCCGCCAGACCGCGATCAGACGCGAAACTCATCGGCATGCCGATATAGATCGAGTCGTCGTGAGCCGGGTTGCCGGTGCACGGAAACACTCGAGGATCGTTTGTCCAATCGCAAACTCGACCGTTCGAGTTGACGCCGTCTCCGAGCACGAGCGTGCTGGTCTGAACCGGATTCGTGATGTCCGTTTCCAGTCCGTCCTCCCAGTGATCGTAGGTGATTCGCTGGCCGTCCTGAGTCGAGGTGGCGGACGCAACGGAATTCAAACGAGCGGGCGAGGGGAAAGCCGTCGAACCCTCGCCGCTTCGCACTCGGTTCATGAAGCGCCAGACGTGATCGTCCTGACCGAGGATGAAGTATTCGGAGAAACCCGTAGCGGTCTGTGCCTGCGCCTTGGGCGCGATGAAGCCCACAACGACAGCGACTGCCAGTAGGAGAAACCGCGCGGACGAAAAGTTTGACGATCTCATGTCTGGTGCTTTACCCGAGCGTTGGACGACGGCTCGTACGAGGAAAGTGGAAATTGAGAGAGAGACTAACGGGAAAGCGCCAGTGTAGCACCGGGGACCGGTACCATATGTTGGGGGGGCATCACGGGAAACGCACGAGTTGGATCCGGATGACTGAACGCCTTCTCCTAGGTAGGAGATGCGTTCGAGGCGGGCGGGACTGTCGGCCCGCCTCGAAGAGCGGCTACTTGTCCTTCCGAGGACGCACCGAAGGCGCGGGCGCGGACGCCGGTTCGGGTAGATGCAAGCTCGGGTCGCCGAAGAAGACGAAGCCGTCGACCACGTCCTGATTCTTTGGATCCGCCGCGAGAGCTGCGACCTTGGCCTTCCGGATGATCTCGCCGAGGCTGTCGCCCTGGCCATAGAGGGTGGCGTAGACGCGCTGGTAGATCGACTTCTGATGCTCCGGCGACGAAATGCCGACCGGACCGAAGCTCGCAAGCGCGCCCGCACCTGGCGCGAGCAGCAATGCCTCGTTCACCGAGGGGCCGTAGTAGTTCTGATAGAACTGCGACTGACAGGCCCAGGCGAGCAAGACCATCGGAGACATCGAGCCGAGATCTGGAATGTCGTCGACGCTGAAGAGCGCCTCATCGGTCCAGATCTCCGGGCCGCCATGACCGAAGTAGTGAGTCATCGTCGAACCCTGACGCCAGGCCCCAAACATGGCGGAGCGCGCGAGCCCGACACCCGCCCCGCCAACGTCCGCGATAACCGACGTCGTCGTGGGAGGCAGAAGCTGCGACATCTCAAGAGCATTTCCTGAGAACTGGGCGTCGATCTCGCGCGAGTTGTCGCTCACGAAAACATGCACGTTGCCGGAGGCCGCGAGAGTCGCGGTCTGATTCTCGATCTTGTCGACCACCGCGGTCGCTTCTTCGATGGTCGTCACCGGCAAACGGCCGATCGCGATGTCGGGGGAGCCATCATCGTCGAGGTCGGCGTAGGCGTTCTCGTTGGGAATCCGGGATGCGCCATCGCGTCCCATGATGGAAGGCAGATAGCTCACGGTCGTCCCACCCAGGTAGTTGCGCGGGTCGAGCGAGTCATCTCCAAAAAGGACGGCATACTTGAGAACACCGGACGTAGAGGCCACTTCACGAAGGGCAGCCGCGATCGCGCGGGGTTCGGGTACGCCACCCGAGTAGCGGTCGTACGCCGCGTTGATATCAATCACGGTCGCCTTCAGGCCCTCCGCGGCCTTCAGCGCGGCGAGCCGATCGGCCTGAGCGCGGAAGAGCGGATGAGTCAGGATGACGTACTTGACACCATTGAGGCGTGGCAGGCTCGGATCGTACGCGCGGATCGCCGCGAGAGTCGCCGTGCTGGCCACAGGCGCCACCGGAATCGAGACATCGAGGTAGTCGAGATACACGTAGCCGGAGGGCGCAGACGACCCGTCCAGCTTCTGAGCCGAGTACACGAGAGTCAGATGATTGCCCGTGGCCGAGAGGCTGGTCTGAGGAATCACGCCTTCGATCAAGGCGGCACTGCGACCCTCGAAGGTCACTGAACCAACGTCAAAGCCGTTGATGCGCGCGGACACGGCGTGGCGATAGTCACTCACGCCGACAAGGCGAATCTTGACCGGAGTCATGACGCTCGCTGTCGCGTTGAAGTTCGGCAGATCGAACGTTCCGAGCTCTGGATCGTAGCCGGCGTAAGGCCACGTCGTTCCGTCACCCGAGAGCAGATCCCACTGCCACGGATCGGAGCCCGCCGGAACCGCGACTGCGTAGATCGAATTACGTTCGATCCTCGTGAAGCCAGGACGATCCAGATCGGATGACCGGGTCAACGAAACCGTCGGAGCCGGAACGACGCCGCTGCGGGGCCAGGACAGGATGTAGGAACTGTCCTCGGTGTAGTCAGTGGAGAGCGATTCGGCGGTGAAGGTCAGAGATGAAACCCCGGAGACGTTGCCGATCGAAAAAGGCACCGAGACACCGTTGCGCGTAAGGGTGGTGCGAACGGCCGGCGGCGCGGGATTCGGGAAGCCGGACGTCTGCAGCACGCTCACCGGGATGGAGAGTGCGCCATCGCCGGTGACTTCGAGAAGCAGACTGCCCGTTGCCGAGGCCGGAGCGCCAAGGATCGTCCTATTGCGAATGCGACGAACCGCCGCTCCTGGAATGCGATCAAGCGATTGGCGCGACACTCGGACGCGACCGCTGGGAACCGCGAACTTATTCATCTGAGTCTCGACCCGCTCAAGGCCGCGGAGCAGACGAGTATTGACGATGGAGTACGGCCCGTAAGTCAGGGTGTTTCCGTTCGTTTCCGTCTCCTCGATCAAGAGGTACGGCCCCTTCACGGGTCCGGTCTCGACGCGGTAAAGAATCGGAAGCAATGAATCCGGCGCCGGAGAAACAATCGGCGACGCATTCAGCAACGTCTTCGCGCCGTCAAACGAACGCTCGGCGGTCTCGTAGAGATTGAAGAAAGCGGTGTTTTGCTGAGTCCCGGTCACGAACTCAACGACACCCGAGGCATCCACCCGGAGACCGCGAATCGACGCGCGGCTCAAGGCCGCAATGATCCACTGGGCGGTGATCGAATCTTTCTGAGTCGGGTCGTTGAGGGACGTCGCCGTCACCGTGGCGTATTCCTTCCAGATGGTCTGCGAAGGACTGATCTGACGACGAAGCTCGTAGGCGGTCTGCCCGTTGGCCGGAACCGTGAAGTCAGGAAGACCATTGCCGTTGTTGTTGAAAGTTGCCGCAGAGCACACCGGCGTGACCCCGGCGCCGCAGAGCTGGTCCCATGTTCCATTGCCGTCAGTGTCAACCGCGATCTTCGTATCGGGAAGGCCGTCGGCATCCGTGTCAACCCAGAGTTCGGTTGGATGGACCAGACCATCCACACCGAAGAGCGATGACGCGGTGATGCTGAAGTCGAAGCGGTCGGGCGCGGACTTCAGGTTGTACAGCGTGCCCGGGAAGGTCGTCAGATCCCCGGCGCTCGCCATGCGTGTACCGCCGCCCGCAAGATCGTGAGTCGTCGCCGAGAGGATGGTTGTCGTGTCCGTGACGGCATCCACCAGAACGGGGTTGGAACGCGAACGGGCGGTCAGATGCGCGACGTCGTCGACGCCCGCCGTCGCACCCACCGGAGCCGTAGTCACGACAAACAGGATTTGCGATCCACCGTTTGGAATGGCCGCGCTGCTGACGAAGCCCGTGGTGGGCGAGGCGGGCAGGGCCAGGTCGCCGGGGCTGAACACGCCATCGCCATTGGTGTCGGCGTAGACCGTCGCCGTCCAAGCGTTGGGCGGCTGAATCGTGGTGTCGACCCGGATGTCGAACGTCTCCAAGGCGCCTGTGTTGTTGAAGAGGCGGTGGGTATAGGCGATGGTACCGCCAGGATCCACGATCCCGGAGTGATCCGGCAACAGAACCACGGAACCAAAGATGGCTCCGGGAAGCACGGTGATCTCGTCCGTGCCGACGTCCTTGACCACGGAACTCACAGCGGAGATCGCGGTCAACTCAACCGTGTTCTCGGTTCCGGCGACCGTGCCAAACGGCACCGTCGCGCGGACCGTGTACTGCTTGCTCGCACCTACCACCAAAGGACCTGTGCTGATCTGAACCGAGCCGTCCCATGTCCCATCGCCGTCGGTGTCGGTGGCGATGACCAAACCGGTGGCGGGCTCAATCAGCTCGAGCTTCCAGCCGGGGAATTCGCTCTTCAGGTTGACGGTGAAAGAGTCGGTCGCGGTGCCCGTGTTCTTGACGTTCTGACTGAACAGAATCGGTGTCCCCGCTACCGTCGTGGGAACGGCGGCGAAGCCGGCGTTGTTCGGCTCCACCTTGACCCCGGGACGAACCACGTTGTCAATCACCGTCGCGCTGCGAGGCGTCGGCTGCTGGGTGGTGGTGGTGGTCGCGGTGTTGGGAACGGTCGTGATGCCGCCGGCCAACGGGTTGTTCACCTGAACCTGATAGGTGTAGACGAGGTTCTCGCCTACCGGAATCGGGAACGCGGACGCCGTCGTCGCCACGTTCGGATTCGTTCCGGTGACGTTGGGATTGGTGCACTGAAGAGCCGTCGGCGGATAAGTGGCACCGCACGTCACGGAGAGCCGCTCGAGCGCTCCGCCAAAGCTGATGCCTTGAACCCATGCCGCGAACGATGTGCCGGTGCGCTGGCGTTCCACGGTGATCGCCGTGTTCGTGGTGTAGCGCGAGGAGAACATCGGCTGAGGGAAATCGTTCGCCGCGTTGTTCAATCCGTTCGTCACAATCGACATGCGGGTGGGAGTCGTGGCTGAGTTTGTGGCTTGAGCGATCGTGGCTGAGGCAGCGGTGCCGGTGGCGTTCGTTATGAAGTCATAGTCAACGGCCAGGCCGGGATGAGTCAGGACATAGGCGTCGAAATTGAGATTGACGTTGGCGGCGTAGTTGCCCGCGGCCACCAAGGTCTCCGTGAGATTCTGAGTCACCCCGTTTCCAAGGGTCAGGGCGACGCCCTCGGCGGAAGGCCCGGCATTGCCATTGTTCGTGTGCCCCGTGCCCCACACCCAGGTCTTGGCCCGCACTACGGAACTTACGGCAGCGGTGTTGTACTCGCCCGCGATGTCAATGTTGGCGCCGCCGTTGTTTCCGTTGATATTGACCCGCTGAACACCCCAAGACGACCCCCACTGGAGAACCATGACCGTACTTGTTCCCGTCGACATGCCGCCATCCGTGGCATCACGCGTCCAGTTGATAAGGTCAACCCCGGAAGGGAACAGGCGGGTATGGCAGCTTTCGTGATCGGTCACGTTAGCGGCGGCGGTATCGCATCCCGCACCGCTCACCCCGCCCATCAGAACGACGCGTGAAAGATCCGTCCAGGGAGTCTGAGACGTAGCCGTGCCCGATGTGGTCGCGTTCAAGTGCGTGACCCGCTGAGCGTCCAGCAATTGGAAACCGTTCGTCGTGCAGCCAGAAGTGCATTCGACCACCGTCACCACGCCCTTCCAGGACTGGGTGGACGCCTGGCGAGTCAAGACAATACGATTGGCGGCTCCGGAAGCCGTAAGATTCCCCGCACCCACTCCGACTCCCGGCGTCCCTGCGGGCGCCGATGTCAGCGAGACATAGTCGTTCGCCGGTGTTGAATCAGCGCCTGAGACTGCCGAGCCTTGAATCATCACGAAGTAGTTCGAAGCGAGAGGCTGAGCGAGAGTCATCGTACAGGTGGTGGCCGCGAAGTCGACCGCCGCCGTCACCTCTGAGCAGTCGTCGCCGGCGCCCCCGGGAGTGCCGGCGTTGTCGATGTAGTACTCCGTCACCCGGAACGCGGAATTTGTGCCGGAATACTCGACCTTCGCACTGCCAGGCACAAAGGTGGTCCCCGGCGGGACCACATCGTTGATGGTGGTGTTGGTCTGAGGAACGGCGGTGAAGTTGGACACAGTAACGGTGTAAGTGACGATCTGTCCGGGAACGACAACCCCACCGGCATCCGAGGTCTTCGTGATCGAAATCGGGGGCGGCGCGTAGCCAACCGGAGTCGAGGCGACGGTGTTGTTAGCGATCGCATTCACGTTTTGGGGGTCGTTCGCGGTACTCAGCGTGACACCCGGCGGAATATCTGGATCCGTCTGATCAACGTTGAGGTTGGTCAATCCGGCGGGTACCACTACGGAATAGTTGCCGTTCGCGTCGGTCACCACGTTTTGAACAACGGCCGTGGAGTCCGTGACCACCACGCTGACGTTGGGGAGGTTGGGCTCACCTACGTTCTGCACTCCGTTGCCGTTGAGATCCAGGAAGACGTGTCCGGTAATCGTGGCGTTGCCGATGATCGGAACCTGATAGAGGTTCGAGTCGGTGAACGGCTGCCCCGTCGCGGTGGTTCGGGCCTGATTCGAGGCGAAGAGCCCGGCGGTCCCAAGATTGACGCGTGTGTCGAACCGGATGCGCAGCGTGGATCCGGGGGCCAGCGGCATGTCGGCAGTGATGGCACCGATCGCTGGCGATGTCACCGGAGTGCCCGTCATCGTGTATTGGAAGGTCGTAGGCCCCGTCACCGTGATGACGAAGCTCCCGTTCCACAACGCGGGGTCACTCGTGGCACCCGCGATACTGATTGCTTGTCCGGTGGTGAAACCGTGCGCAATGCTGGTGGTGACGGTTGCGGTCGTGGTTACACGAGTCAAGGAAGTGACATTCCGTGAGGGGGCATAGGTGATCAGGGTACCGGTCACGTTCGCCGGATCTGCGTCAGTTGGGTCGGTCAGGGCGACGAACGGGCCGGCATTCAGACTCGCGCTCAGAGTGCCCGGAACGTAGGTCAGGTTGCCTCCGGTGACGTTGTCCGTGACCATGAGGTTGCGCGCGAAAGCCGTCCCCGTGTTCTGGATCGTCAGCTCAAGGGGAGCAACTTCGTTCGGATGCAAAGGCCCGGGGGGGCCCGACTTGGTGATCGAGAGGAGCGGCCCTACCACGACGGTGTTAACCGTATTGGAATCGAATCCGGAGATTGCCGTGCTTGAGTAGGTGGCGAAGTTAGGGATGATCGAGCCGGTCGGCGTGTTAGCCGCGATTTGGACCTGGAAGGTCATGAGGATCACCGCATTCGCGGCAAGAGGTGTCCCGGACCAGGTGATGGAATTGCCACCAGCACTGTACGTGCCGGTCAATGGCGCGGAGCTCGGAGTTACCTGAATCGTTCCGGTGGCGGTGGTCGCCGCTCCCGCTAGGGCGTAGGTAAAGGTTGTCGGAGAGACAACGGTAATCACCTTGTTGCCGTTGAAAACGCCGGGGGCGGCACCTGCAATACTCACCGTTGCGCCGGTGATGTAGTTGTGGGGCGTAGGTGTCGTGACCGTGGCAATCCCGCTTCCATCACGACTCAGGCTCGTGACCGCGGTCGCCGCGTTGATGGATCCGGGGACGAAGGTCGTAAAGCTGGGGATCGCGTCGGTGATACTCACGTTGGTTTCGACCGTTCCTCCGTTTTGAACCGCGACGGTATAGGTCAAGATCTCCCCCACTTCGGGGGTCCCGTCATCCGTCACGCCCTTGACGATGGTCAAGTTCGACTGGTTCACGATCGCCGTGTCCTTGGGATTGAACTTGCTGTTCCCAAGGAAGGCGGTGACCTCACCCTCGTTTTCAAGGCTACGGGGGATGCTGCCGGGAGCCGCGGGGATATTGATCTGGTAGTTGATCGTCGTCTGCTGATTGATCCCAAGTGTGTTCTGCGAGGGATTCCAGGTGAGCTGGCTTCTCGTCCCCGGTCCAAAGGCGTTGTCGACGCAAGTCGGGGGAGCGGTGTCGGTCATGAGGTTGGGGAACGTGATGACGGATGAACCGACGACAAAGTTCGCGCAGACAACGCCCACCGGAAGGGTGTCCCTTGGAGTCAGGAAGGTGAGCGGGCCATAGTCGCCTGAGGTAATAGCCAAGGTGTAGCTCGCGACGCCACCCGCAAGTGGAACGCGCAGAGGAGTTACGCTCTTTTCAATGCCGATCACGAGGTCAATGGCAATCTCCGGATAGACCGAGTACCCGTTATCCGGAGATGGATCGGTGTTCTGGCCCTGATCGACGTCCTGACCCCACGAAAGGACAACAGGTCGGTTGCTGACGATCCGTGTTCCAGCGTTGTCCATGTCGCGCCAGTCCCAAATGCGGAGGGCATTGCCGCGAATCGAGTTGGGCGAGGCACCTGGCACGATGGCGGAACCCGGAGCATCCACCAGATAGATGCATCGGTTCGGGTTGGCCGCGAGCGAGGGGCAGCCAGCCGGCGCGGTCGTGGCTTCGCACGTTCCCGCGGGTGCATCTACCTGCCCCCAATTCGGGCAACCGTCGGAATCCGTGTCGATGAAATCCCACAGAGAATTCGCGTTTAGGTCGACTCTGACCTGGGTATTGTTCTGGGAGCCCGCGACCCAAACCGGATCGCGGTTAAATGAGTTGCACGGGAAAACCGCAGTGCCGTCGCAAACGCCCACGACGCCGCCGCGAGTGGCGGTGGCGGACGCGCCAGCCAAGGCGAACGTGAACGTGGTGGCGGTCACGCCGGCGATGGTGCGCGTTCCGTTCAGGCGTGAGAGAAGGGTAATCGTTCCACCAGCTGCACTGGAGGGCGCTGTCATTGTGTAGGAGAACGTCGTCGCGGTAGGCGCGGGGGCGGCAAGGACAGTGAACGAGCCGTTGTAATTGTTGGTGGTCGCAACGACTCCCGCGATCGTGATCTGGTTTCCGGCGGCAAAACCATGCGTTCCGGTGGTCGTCACGTCCGCGCGGGAGCCCACCGTGTTCGTGATACCGGTGACGGGAATGGTGGCACCGGAAATGATGACGCTGGAGCCGTTGGTGAGATTGTGGTTGATGTCGGTCGTGACGGTCGCCACGTTCGCCGCGTGAGTGATCTGAGTGATGGGCGAGAGCTGGGTGCCGGGGGAGTAAGCGACGGTGTAGTCACTCCTCAGGAAACGAACACCGAGCCACGCGTGACCCCAGTCGGAGATGAGACCGGTTGCGTCGTAAGAGGTCAGCCCCCAGAAGGGGCGTTGCGCGGTCAAGCGAACCGTGGAGTTCGCGGGGACGAAGGCCGGGCCCACCGCATTGCGAAAATCTCTAACCGTGTTGGGGGGAATCGCGATAGCAGTCGATCCGCCGATGTAAGTCGCAGTCACCGTGGTGGCGTTGGCCGTATCCGGGTTGTAGATGAAGAGATTCTTCACCCTGCCGGTATTGACGACAGGCCCGGGGGCGGTGGTGACGTAGTCCGTGGCATGAAGGATGTCGGGGAGGGTCGCGTAGTGACGCGTCTGGAACGTCCCGTCCGCGCCGGTGAAAATCAGCGCGTTGAGGGGACCCGTGGTACCGATCTTCGTACCGGCGGTAAGGCGAAGGGCCAGGGCCGCGAAAACGCCGCGGTTGTCCGGTCCTGAGGGGGGTGGCGGGCCGTCGATGCCGCCCGCGGTGCAGGTTCCGGCCAGAGCGTTTTGTCCGGCCGTTCCGGTGGTGGATGTCGCGCACGTTGTGTAGTGCTGCCCCTTGTTAAGAACCAGGGACACCGTCCCTCCACCGACTCCCGGACTGGTGACGGTGACGGAGGTGTTGTCGTCGAACGCAACAATATCGAGGGCTCCGTACTTGGTGGAGGCGAAGGCGGCGTTCGCACCAATCGCGAGGTCTTCTCCGATCGGAATCGAGAACGCCACGGCGTTCTTGACCAACGCGCGGTTGAGAAGCTCGGTACCGCCTCCGATAAGCGGAGTTCCGGGATCTTGCACATGAGCGATGGAGAGACCGCCGCCCGAGTTGAAGATCCGATCTCCGCCTCCAAACCGAATGGAGGTTGTCGGTGATACGAGGTTCGTGGGAACGGAGCAACGGAGCTGCGCCAGGCTGGGTGGCGCCACGTAGGGCGCGGAGCAGGCGCCTGCGAGGCCTTGAGTGGAGGTGAGACTCAAGGCGGTGCCCGAGTAGAGGGTGTCGTCGTGTGAGGCAACGCCCGTGCAAGGGAAAACCCGTGGATCGGTGGAGTAATCGCACACTCGACCGTTCAGGTTATTTCCGTCTCCAAGCAGGAGTGTCGTCGTCTGATGCCTCACCGTGTTGATGGTGGTGGCGGAGGTCGCGGGGGTCGCGGGGGTTCCAGAGACCGTGAAAGTGAAGGTGTTCGCGCCTGTCGAAGTGATAACGAAACTTCCGTCGTACTCGGGCTGATTCGCGCCCGCGATCGTGATGAGATCGTTGGTCGCATAGCCATGGGGCGTGCTGGTGGTGACGGTCGCAACAGCCCCCGCTCGAGTGATCGAGGACACCGTGACGGCACCGCCGTTGATGATGTCGTTTGGCTCGAAACCGTCTTCCCAATGATCGTAGTAGATGATCTGGTTGTCGGCAGTGGAGGTCGCCGATACGACTGAGTTCATTCGAGCGGCGCCGGCGACGAAGGCGCCGCCTTCCGTGGCCCGCACGCGCTCCATCAGGCGCCACACGTGGTCGTCGCTGCCGAGAACCATGTACTCGGAAAAGCCGGCGCTGCCCTGGGCATGTGCCGGAACCGCGCTCAAGCCCAGCATGACGGCGAGGGCTAGCAGGAGGAACCGTAAGGACGAAGACTTTGACGATCTCATGTCTGATACTTCACCCGAGCTTGGATGGCAGCTCGTAGGAGGAAAAAAATAGAAAATGGACGGAATAAGGCTCTTGGGATGCCGCGAGTGTAGCACCGCGCCTACGACGCCATATGTGGGGGGCATCACTCGCACAACGACTCATCTCAACAGCGCGACGGTCTATGAAAAATCGTCTTTCAACGCGGGGTTAAGAGCCATTTTCAATGGCCAGGCTGCTGCCTCAGCCTCTCGTTCGTGTCGAAAGGGGCGCATCGCGGCGCCACCTCTGAAGCCCGCCAACTTCAAGTGAGCCGCCAACTCCAGGTCGACTCCACCCACAGCAAGCACGGGAAGGGTGAGTCCGCTCAAAAGTCCGCTCGCCTTCTTGAGCCCCATCCACGAATCCTCCTTCCCCGGAGATCTGCCAACTGTTCCCAAAAGAACGTAGTCGGCGCCGTCCCGATCGGCGGCTTCCAGACCGGGCCGATCGTGCCGCGAGACGCCCACGACGAGGTGGGGATACGCCTCCCGGACCTGACGAGGGTTCAATCCCGATTCAGGAAGGTGAACTCCGCCGCAACCAGCCAGCATCGCCACATCGGGCCGACCATTGACGATGATGCGCTCGGGCCGCCGCGTCTTCGCGACGACCTCAAGGACCAGTCGCACCAGGTTCTGCGTCGATAGCTCCTTGGCTCTCACCTGGATCAGATCCGCGCCGCCGTCCAGTGCCTTTGCCGCCGAGCCAGCACTGTCGCTCCCCAGGATCGCCATCAAGAGCGGTTCCCCACTCTTGAGGAGCGACCTCACCTGGGAAGCCCCGCTCAACTCAGTCGCGCGGCGGACCGAAAAGGAGATATTTCAGATCCAGCATGCACGCGGCAAGGTTCACGAGGCCCAGGCCGGTCACGGCGCCGCGGAACCACGGTGCCAGCAGAATCTCGCGCAGATTGATGGAGGTCGCAAGGGCCGGATGGTTCTCCCACAGCGACGTCCAGGGGGCGAGAGACAGGGTCACGCCCACCATCAAAGAACTCACGAACTGAATGAGTCGAACGACGATGTCACTGGCTCGGTCGGCGGCCACAGAATGTCTCAGGAACGAGGCGTCAACGTTCGCCGATCAGGCCCTCGACTGGAGTTCCCTTAGCTTCTCGGACACGTCGCGGAACGAAGGGTCCTCGCGCACGAGGTCGCCGAAGGTGATGCGTGCCTTGCCGATGTCGCCTGCGGACTCCCAGGCCATGCCCAGGTCGTAGCGAAGGCCACGGTACTCCTCGGGGGCGCGATCCGGCACCTGAAGTCCACGCTCGTACCACTGGACCGCGATATCGGGCATGCCCTTCTCCATGAAACAGATGCCGATCATGCTTGAGCATTCGAGCGAGCGCTTCGGGTCCTTGGCGGCGAGTTGGAACTCGGCGATCGCTTCATCGACCAGGCCCATTTCCTTATAGGCGATGCCGAGGTTGTAGCGGGTGTCGTAGTCACCCTCACCGAGTTGTGAATCGACGCCCTTCTTGAACTCGTTGAAGACATCCTGCAAGCCCTGGTCTTCAAAGCTGGACGAGCGCGAGGTGTCGAGGGGCGCCTCCTCAAGTGCTGGCTGCGCGTCGAACAGCGCCGACAGCTCAGCGCCAAGATCGATTCCGCCACCATCACTGACGGGCGCCGCATCCGCGACGCTCATCTTGACGGCCGCGGGTGTGACCACGGGTTCCGGCTCGGGAGGAGGCGCCGGCAAATCGTCGAAGGAGAAACCGCTCAGCAGATCGTTTTCGGCGGCGGCGGCCTCGTCGGCGGGGGCGGCGACTTCAAGGTCGACCGGAGCCGCCACCGGAGCGGCGACCGGCGGAGCCGCCATCGGCTCGGACGCTGCCGGAGCTTCGGATGCCGAAAGATCCAGGCCGAGTCTGGACGCGCGCTCGATGACCGAAGGATCGCCCGGATAGCGTTCGATGGCGTCGCGCAACGCGTCCTTCGCATCGTCCACGAAACCGAGTGCTATGTAGGAATCCACTTCCTCGAGCGCCTTCGCAATCTCGGGATCGACGGCGAGAGCCGCAGGCGTTGGACGTGGAACTGTCCCGGACGCAAAGTCGACGTCGGGGCCCTGGTCCGGCATGTCCATCGAAAGGTCGGAGGAAAGGCCGGGCAGTTCCGCGTCGGGAAGTTCCGCGGGTGAAAGCTCGGCGTCGTCCGTGGGCTCGCCGAAGCCTGCGGCCATGGCGGCGGCCTCTTCGGCGTCGGCCACGGACGTGTCTTCGAATCCCAGAGACTCGGCGGAGAAGGCCGAATCGGGCACGTCTGCTTCGTCTGCGGGGGCTGCGGCGACGGGCTCATCTTCAAACGACGAGGCGAGATCTTCTTCCTCTTCTTCGCCGGCGGCGACCAAGGGAAGCTCTAGGTCTAGCGCCGGGGGGCCGACATCCGCAGGCGCGTCGTCGCCGAGAGGAAGGTCGTCTCCAAGGGCAACGTCAGGGCCGAGAGAGAGGTCGCCACCGAGAGGAAGATCGTCTCCAAAGGAGACGTCGGGGCCGAGGGAGAGGTCGGCTGGAATGGCGATGGAACTGGTGAGCAGAGGACTGTCGTCAGCGGCTTCCGCGTCGGTTCCTTCCGCGGCCGGCTCTTCGGTCGAAGCGGTGATGCCGGGCCACAGAGTTTCAGCTTCGCTGCTGAGCATCGTGGCCAGACTCTCATTGCCATCCTTCGCCGCGACTTCAGCAAGCCAGACGCATTCCTTCGCAGCCTCTTCGATGCGCTCGGTCTCTTTGAAGATTTCTTTCTTTTCGAAACGACCGTCGAAGATGTTCGGGTAGCGCACGAGCACCAGGTCGACCTGTTCTTCCGCCTTGTCGAGCAATCCGTACTTTCGGAAGACGCGCGACTCGGCGAGATGCTCCTCGATGAACTCACGATCGGTGTTTGAGTCGGCCGTCATCCCCTGCGGGCGGACGATGGCGCCGGTATCGAATTCGAGACCGTCGAGATCAGACGTTCCGATGCTGGTGGAAGGCGGGGGCAGCGTCATGTCGGCCGCGTCCCTTTTCTCCACTGCAACCTTGGCGGGGCCAGAGAGAACGGGCGCCGACTTCTTCTTCTTCAGCGACTCAAGGCGCGCCTTGAACTGTTCGTTGTCGGGCTCGACTTCGACCAGTTGAGCCGCGGTGTCTTCGGCGGCGCGGTCGCTGCCCGCGGCGAGATGTGCCTCAAGGAGCTGATTCAGCGCCTGCACGATCGCGCGATCGTTCTGGCGCACGCGCGCCACTTCGACAAGCTTCTGCAAGGTCCGGACGTGATGGGGCGAACGATTGGTGATCTGAACGAGGAGATTCGCGGCGCGATCAGCGTCCCGACGCAGCAGGAGTTGCTCGACCAGTGGAATGACCGCGTCGTAGGCTTCGTCTGAGCGTCCCTGAACCGCGTAGATCTGCACCAGAATGATCCGGGCTTCCTGACTTTCGGGAGATTTCTCCAGGACGCTTTCAAGCGTCGACTGCGCATCGGAGACGCGCTTGGCGCCAAGGTAGGCCTGACCAAGCTGCATCAGGCCCTCAGACGTCGGCTCCTGCGCGGTGACCTCTTCCAGATAGGCGATGGCTTTCTCATAGCTGCGCTGAGCGAGATGCACGCGACCGAGCTGGATCTTGACCTTGATGCCGCCGTCAATCTTTAGGCCCTTCTCCAGAACCTGAATCGCCTCGGCCGGATGGCCTTTGAGATTCAGCTCTTCGGAAATGGCGATGTACTCGCCCACAGCTTTCGCGGTGGAGCCTTCCTTCGTATAGATGTCGGCCAGGCGTGAGCGCGTTTTCAGGTCGGACGAGTCGATCTCGACCATCTTGCGCAGCGTCTCCGCGGCTTCCTTAAGGCGGCCGCGTTTCATCTGGTCTTCAGAGACGATCTGATACTGGCCCTTCGCCTCCATGACCAGACCCTGCTTGGCGTAGAGATCGGCGAGCTTCGCGTACGGCTCGATCACCGCCGGATCAAGCTTGTTGATCTTCTTCCAGATCGCGATGGCCTTGAGATGGAACCCGTCGCGCGCGTAGAACTCGGCGACTTTCGCGTACTCGTCGCCCGCCTCGCGCATCTTTCCGATTTTGGCGAAGAGGTCGCCAATCTTGTTGATCGTGTTCCAGTCGCGAGGAT
>JBDTQB010000065.1:0-17387 GCA_039932395.1 Vicinamibacteria bacterium
AGAAGCATGCGCTCTACGAGCGCTACCTCGCGGCACGACATTCATCGGAAGCGCCCGATGACGACGCGATGGACGGATCACGCGAAGAATTCGAGAGCTTCCTCTATTCAACGTGCGTCCACACCGAAGACATCCTCTTCCGCGACGGAGACGGGAAACTGCTCGCAGTATCGGTGGTGGACCGCGAGCCGAAGTCGCTCTCGGCGGTGTACTGCTACTTCGATCCCGAGGAGTCGCTCCGACGCTCGCTCGGCATCTTCAACATCCTGACCCTCGTTGATCACGCGCGCACGCTGGGCCTTGACTACGTGTATCTCGGCTACTGGCTCGGCGACTCAAGGAAGATGAAGTACAAGGCCGCGTTTCAGCCCTCCGAAGTCTGGAATCCGATCGTCGGATTCCTGCCCTTCTCCGAAACACCCTAAGACCTTCAGGACGTTCGTCCGTCTCAGGAGTAGTGTTCTACAAACTGAGGGGAATCATGCGTTTACAACTTCTTTACATCGGCGTTTTCTTGGGTGCGGCGACACTCGCGCCGGCCAGCGAAGTGACCGGTCGGGTGGTCAGTGAACGCAAAGGTGTGGTGGGCGCCACCATCAGCGCCTTGCCCTACGAGACGCGCTATGCGATCGCGCTGCGTGAGACCAAAGGCGTGCCCGCACCCGCCGCCATCACAACCGTCTCGTCATCGGGCGACGGCCGCTTCAAACTGGTCGTCCCACCGACCGCTCCGACCTTCGTCGTCCGCGTCAGCTTTGGTGGTCTCTCGCCTCGAACTCTGCCCGGCGTCTTCGAGAAACCCGACGTCGACGAAACGGGAGACGTCGTGCTCGGACGCGGCGAAAGCGTTTCGGGCCGAGTGGTGGACGCCTCGGGCAAGCCGGTCGCGATGGCGCAGGTCCGGCGCGGACCCGATGGCGTTCCCACGTCCACCAACAAAGACGGCCTCTTCCGTTTCGATGACGTGGAGGAGCGCGGACCGCGCGTCTTCGCCGCGGCCAACCGTTCGCTCAGCGTCACGGCTCCCGGGTTTGAAGCGCAGGCCGCCGCGGAGAAGCTCTCCGGAACGCCGTTCACGGTGCGTCTGAAGCCAACCACCGCGCACGTGACGGGCCTGCTGAAGGAGTGGAGCGGGAAGCCCGCGACCAACGCGGTCGTTCGCGTGGTGGGCGACGCGGTGACCCGCTGGGTTCGAACGGACGCCGCCGGCAAGTTCGACATTCAAGGACCTCCACTCAAGAAGGGCCGCATCCAGGCGCTGGGCCTCGATGGGTCGTCGCTTGAAACCGCGTTGCCGGCCACGCCATCGGCGAACGCCGCGACGTTCACCTTGCAACGTCCCGCATCCATCGAAGGGCGCATCACCCGAAGCGACACCGGCCGGTTCGTGCCTTCGGTCAAGGTGGAAGCCCGCACGGGTGGAACCAACCTCGTGGTTCGCTCGTCCACCGACGGGCGCTACAAGATCTCCGGTCTTCCTGAAGGCTCGTACCGCGTGAGCTTCGACGAGAAGACGTTCGTGGCGCTGGATCGTCGCGAGGTCGAACTGGCGGCGGGCGAAGCGAAGATTCTTGATGTCGCCCTAACGCCCGCAGTGACGCTGGTCGGACGAGTGAGCGACGAGCGTGGACAGCCGATCGCCGGAGCGCGCGGGACGTTGAGCCCGGCGTCCGCATCGGCGATGGATCTGGCCTTCCGTGCACTCTCCCGCGTCGGCGACCCTAATGGCGGAGCATCGGCGTTCGTGTCGGGCCCCGATGGCACCTTCAAAGCAACGCGTCTAGCACCCGGTTCCAATCAACAACTGAGTGTCGTGCATCCCGACTTCGAGCGTCGGGAGATGCCTGGAATCGATCTCGTGGCGGGGGCTCCGAAGCCCCTCTCGGTTGACGTCGTTCTTTCGCCCGGCTTCGTTCTCTCAGGCGTAGTGAAGGACAAAGAGGGACGGCCGCTCGCGGGCGCGCAGGTCGTGGTCAATCGCTCGGTCCAGATGATGGGCGGACGGGGCGGCGCCATGGTGTCGTTCAATTCCATCGAGTCGATCCGCCCGCAGGTCGAGACGGATTTCGAGGGCAAGTTCGGCTTCAAGGGACTGGCCGCCGCGGACTACGACGTGATCGTCACAAAAGCAGGCTTCACGCGGAGCGCGACGAATGGCGTGAAGGCCGGGAAGGGGACCTCGTCCATGGAGGTGACACTGAACCCGGGCGCTTCCATCTCGGGCCGCGTCGTTCAACCAAACGGCCAGCCCGTGACTGGCTATTCCATCTCAGCCCGTCCGAGTGCGGGGAGCGGCTCCACCGCGCGCGGCGGCTTGATGGGCGGACGCGCCAACAACATGGCTCCGACGGATCCGGATGGATCGTTCCTGATCGAAGGACTCATCCCGGGAACTGCCTACGACCTAAGCCTGTTTGGTGTCGCCGATTTCACGGGCGATGCGCGCAAAAAGAATCTTGTGGCGCCCGCAACCGATGTTGAAATCGAGGTGCCAACGCGCGGACGGATCGCGGGACGCGTGCTTGACGCGGCCTCCAGCGCACCGATCACGGAATTCGAGGCGGCGTACACGCCGGCCCGAAGCGGAGGCATGGTGATGATCGTTCGCGGCGGAAGCGGCGACAACGATCGACGAACTCCGTTCTCTTCCAACGACGGATCGTTCGCCTTCGAGGACGTTCCGCCTGGGAACTGGGACGTAACGGTCTCGGCGAAGACCTATCAGGACGCGCGGACCGGCGGCGTGAGCGTGGTCAGCGGAGAAACCAGAAACATTGACGTCAAAGCTTCGCGCGGGCTCGTCATCCGCGGGCGGGTGGTGGACGGCAAGACGGGGCGCGGAGTGCAGGACGCGAGCGTGAGCGCGCGCAACGCGGGTTCTGGCGGAGGTGGTGGGGTGTTCGTGATCGGTCCCGGCGGAGGCGACGACGGCGGCGTCATCACGGATGCGGACGGGCGCTTTGAAATCAGCGGCAAGGGTGCGGGCTCTTATCAACTCACGGCGCGACAGTCTTCGTACACCGAAGGCACCGCGCGCGTCACCTTGGATGACCGGGACGGCGCGGTGGACATCCCGCTCTCAGGAGGCGGAACGATCGCCGGAGTGGTGATGTCGTCGCAAGGAGCACCGCTTGCGGGCGCTCAAGTCTCCGTGCAGAACTCCGGCGACGGTGGGATGCGTTTTGGATTCGACACCCAGGGCAGCCTCACCGATGCGGCCGGGCGTTTTCGGATCGAGCATCTCAGCGCCGGGCGCTACAAGGTCGGCGCGTCGATGCGAACCGAGTCGAGCACCAGCATTGACGTTGCGCTCAACGCAGGAGACATCCGCGAAGACCTCAAGCTGTCGCTCGATGCGGGGGCCACCCTGCGAGGCGTGGTCACGGGTCTTCCGGACAGCGAACGCGGCGGCCTGATGATCGGCGCGCAGGGCGGCCAGGATTACTTCGCCAACACCCGAACCAACGCCGACGGTTCCTTCGCGTTCTCCGGTGTTCCCAAGGGCACCGTGACGCTGCGCGCGACCGCGGGCGACCTGATCACGGGATCGAGCCAAACCGCGACGAAGGAAGTCATCGTGGCGGAAGGCCAGGCGGAAGTAACCACCGAGATCGTCTTCAGCGATGGCTTGTCCATCTCGGGGACGGTCATGCGACGCGGTGTGCCCGTGGTAGGCGCGCGCATCGCCGCCTTCATGTCCGGCACCGGACGTCAGGCCAGCAGCCGCTCTGATGAAAGCGGCGCCTTTAGAATCGTCGGACTCGAAGCGGGTCGCGTCAACGTGACCGCCTTCGCCGAGGGTTTCTCCTCGCAGGTCAGCCAGATCGTCGAACTCACCGCCGACACTTCGATTGAACTCGTGATTCCCGTCGGACGTCTTTCTGGACTGGTCGTCGACGAAGCGAGCGGTCTTCCTCTCGAGTCAACGGTGGAGTTGCAACGCACAACTCCCGCCACGACGGGCGGGGCGGGCGGACTGATGCGTCTCAACACCACGACGGACTCCTCTGGACGCTTCACGTTCGCGGACCTCGAGCCTGTCGACTACAAGATCACCGCTCGGCGCTCCGGCTACGAGTCCTTGACTCAAACAACCAAACCAAATGAAGCGGGTGAGGATGTGCGCCTGGCCTTGAAACGCGGCAGCGGGCTTTCGATCGAAGCGCGTGACGCTCAAATGGGATTCGGACTGCGAAGTCTCTTCGTGCGGGTTCAGGAAGGGACGAATGACGCCTTCACCGGACCGGTCACCTTGGATGCCGACGGCAAGGGAGAGATTCCAGGGTTGCCGCCCGGGAGCTATGCGGTCAACGCGCAGACGCCTGGCTACGCGCCGGTCCACATTCCCAACGTGATGGCGCCTTCGACCGTTCTCCGGCTCGCGTTCACGCCGGGAGGGGCCGTGGAGTTCCGCACCACCGAAGAGTTCCTTGCGAGCGGCGCGAAGAACGGCCAGCTCATCTCCCTGAGCGGTTCGCAGATCGGCATGGGAGGGGCCGGTCCGAATCCATTCCGCCTCAGTCGACTGACCCAGCGCATGGAGAACCTCGCTCCCGGAAGCTATCGCCTGACTCTGGAAGGCGGCCTTGACAAGACCTTCGACATCACCGAAGGCGGCCTCGCCGTCGTGACGATTCCCTAGTGGCGCTAAGAGTTAATAGCGACGCAGGACGCCGACCACGGTCCCCTGAACTCTGACGCGGTTCGCGTCAAAGATCATGGGCGCGAGCGTTTCGTTTCGCGGCTCGAGGCGCACGCGTCCGTCGGCCTGTGTGCGGAAGACCTTGAGGGTCGCCTCCGCATCATCGACCAGCGCGATGACCGTTTCACCATCGCGGGCGGTTTCTTTACGTTCCACCACCACGATATCGCCGTCCTCGATGTGAGCTTCGATCATCGAGTCGCCCTTGACCCGAAGGGCGAAGCGCTCGCCTCGACCCAGCCAGTCGGCGGGGATGGAGATCGAATCCGCGTTCGAGATCGCTTCGATGGGAACGCCCGCGGCGACGCGACCGAGCAGCGGAATTTCCACCGCTCCCGAGACGCTGGCCGAAGGCACTTCAAGCGCGCGTGACCGGTGCGACTCGCGGGTCAGCAGACCCCGCGCCGCCAGGTTCTTGAGGTGCTTGTGAACGGTCGCCGTGGACGCCAGATCGAAGTGGTCGCAGATCTCCTGAATCGAAGGAGCGAAGCCGCGGCGGTCAATCGAGCGAGTGACGAAGTCGAGGATTTGTTTCTGTCGGGGAGTTGGGTTCACGGGACAGGAGTATAGGCGAAAGAAAAGCGAATGACCGGCCACGCGGACACTTGTCACTTTGTTCCACGCCCGCACGGGTTCCGTGAGGCCCCGCACACGCGCCTTGGACCGGCCGTGAAGGCGCGGTGTAGTCTCAATGTATGGCGCTTTCTCCTGGCAGCAATCTTGGTCCCTACCGCGTCATGGAATCCGTCGGACGGGGCGGCATGGCGAGCGTCTTCAAGGCGTATGAAGCCTCTCTGGATCGCTACGTCGCTCTCAAGGTTCTGCCTCCGGAGTTCCTGCACGATCCGACCTTCGCCGAACGGTTCCGGCGTGAAGCGCAGACCATCGCCCGGCTCGAGCATCCGCAGATCATTCCCATCTTTGCGTATGACATCGACACCGCGACCGGTACGCCCTGGATGGCCATGCGCCTCATCTCCGGCGGGTCGCTGTCGCAACGCATCAAGCGCGGACGTCTGGCCCCCACGGAGAGCGCGCGCATCCTCAAAGATGTCGCTGACGCTTTGGACTACGCGCACAGTCAGGGTGTCATCCACCGCGACGTGAAGCCGCAGAACGTCCTGCTGGACGACGCGGGCCGCGTGTATCTGGCCGACTTCGGCATCGCCAAGATGGTCGAGTCCAGCGCGCACATGACGCAGACCGGCATGATCACGGGCACGCCGCAGTACATGGCGCCCGAGCAGGCGCTCGGCAAGTCGATCGATAAGTCGATCGACATCTACGCGCTCGGGATCGTCGCCTACGAACTCTTCACCGGACGTGTGCCTTTCTCGGCCGACACGCCGGTGGCCGTGCTGATGAAGCAGGCGAGCGAGCCCATGCCGCTGCCCTCGGTCAACGAAGTGCAGGAGGAAGTGACGCGCGCGATTCTGCGCGCCACCGCGAAGGATCCCGTCGCCCGATGGCCGAGTGCGGCGGCCTTTGCGAAGGCCGTCAGTGACGCGACCACCTCCGTGGGATCGACGATGGCGACGTCGGCCATGCCGTCGCTCAGCGCCGAAACGGTCCAGGGCATGACCGCGCAGAGCATGACCGCGGGTACGAAGAAGCTGGATCCGGCGGCGACGCTTGCCGCGCCGCGCCCGGCCGTGGCGTCGTCCTCGGCTAAGGCCGGGCAACCCATTCCCTCGAAGCGGAGTGGGGGCGGCTCGGGCCTCGCCATCGCCGCGTTCATCATCCTGGCGCTCGGCGTCATGGGCGCGGGCGCCACGTACATGGCTTATCGCTACTGGCAGTCGAAGCAAGGCGTCGATGTGGTGACGGACCTCCCGTCACCCACGCCGCTCGCGGAGGTGCCCGCAACCCCGGAGCCGGTCGCCGCCGTAGCCGCCGCCACTCCGCTTCCGGAGGCCACGGTGGACGTTCCTGTCGCCACGCCGCCACCCACCGCGGAGCGGACGCCGGACCCGATACCGGTGAAAAAGCCGACCAGGACGCCGAGGAACACCGTGCCGGCAAACGGCGGTGACGAGCGCCCGGCCAGCACGCCCCCGCCGCAGCGCAGCACGCGAACTCGTATCAATCTGGAAGTCGAAGCATCCCAACCCTCGACGGGTGCACAGATCAGCGTTCTCTACGCACAGGTGCTGATCGACAACCGGCCGTTCCGCGAGTTCCCCATCCGCTTCACCGGCGGCAACTCCTTCGCCCGCTGGAAGAAAATCGAGAACATCGTTCTCGATGACGTGCCGCTCTCCGCCAAGGAAATCACCCTCGCGGTCGGCACCGATCCGGGAGCCAATGATGAGCGCATGGAGGCTTCCACCCGGCTTGCTCTGCAGGGGGAAGAGACCAGCCTCAACGCGGTGGTGCGCTTCTACAACCAGTACGACAAGTCGGTGAAGTTCCGGTAAAGGTCAGCGCGGCTCGAGCGCCAGGCTCACGATCCGGTGCAGGAGTTCCGCGAATGGGATGCCTGCGGCTGCCGCCGCCTTGGGGAGCAGTGAATTCATGGTCATCCCCGGGAGGGTGTTGACCTCGAGGACCACCGGGCCGGAGGGTCCCAGGATCATGTCCGTTCTCGAATAGCCTCGACACGACAGGCTCGTGTGCGCGCGCACCGCGAGCGCCTGAGCTTCGCGGGCCAACTCCTCGGGAATGCGAGCGGGACAGATTTCCTCGCATTGATCGGGATCGTACTTCGCTTTGTAGTCGAAGAACTCGCGCTTCGGGACGATCTCGACCACGGGAAGAGCCTCTACCGAGGAGCTGCCCACCACGCCGAGGACGCCGACCGTGATTTCGGTCCCGAAGACGCGGCTTTCGACGAGCACCTCGTCGTCATGTTGAAGTGCCAGCCGCAGCGCCACTTCCATCGCCGGAGGCGAATCCACCAGGGACATGCCGACGCTCGACCCCTGCTTTGAAGGCTTCACCACCGCGGGCAGAAGTGCCACCGCCCGCGCCACCGCCTCGGCCGCATCATGTGAGAAGTCGGCCCGCGTGACGTGAATACCCCTCGGCACGGGAATGCCTTCGGCCACGAGCACACGCTTCGCCATCACTTTGTCCATGGCCAGAGCGGACGCGAGAACACCCGAGCCCGTGTAGGGGGTGCCGATGAGTTCGAGCAGGCCCTGAATCGTTCCGTCTTCGCCATACTTGCCGTGAAGGGCGAGGAAGGCCACGTCGATCGCCGCTTCCCCGTCTGCGGCGAGCGACTTCGTGGCCGGCTGGGCGAGGCTCTCGGCGCGCTCCACCTGATCGCGCATGGCGGAAGACAGATCCTCGTGCGAGGTGAGTGCGGGGCGGGGAGTCGACTGCTGAAGCGCCAATGCTTTGGCGTGAAGTCCCGCGGAGAGACCCGGGTGACGCGCCATCAGAGCCAGCGTGTCGAGCAGCCGAACATCGTACCGGTCCTTCGGCAGATTTTCCGCGATCATCAAACCGGAAGCGAGAGAGATCTCGCGTTCCTCGGACGCGCCGCCGAAAAGAATGCCGACGCGGATCCGGCCCGACATCAGCTCGAGACGCCGTCGCGGCGGATCGGCGTCGGGTGACCCTGGCTGTCGACGGCGACCAGAACCACTTCGGCTTCCGTCACCGAAACGCGCTCGCCTTCACCCGCCCCCCACCGTTCAGCTTCAACTCTCACCTTCACGGTGATCGATGTGCGACCGAGGCGAATGGTTTCGGTGAAGAAGTTCACGATGTCGCCCAGGAACACCGGCGCGTGAAACTCCACCGCATGCATCGCCTTGGTCACGTAGCGGTGAGCGCCCGCCTTCCGCGCTTCAACTGCCGATGCGAGGTCGATATGAGACAGGATCACGCCGCCAAAGATGGTTCCGAGGGCGTTTGTGTCCTTCGGCAGAAGCAGGACTTTGATGGCGGGAATGCGGTCGTTCATAGTTCAGCGCGTTCGACGAAACTCAGGGCGGGCAGGGCCGCCTCGCCCGTCGCAGCAAGGTTACGCGGCAGCCTTCGCGGGCACGGCCTTCAGCGACTCGATCGCCTTGTCGAGGACCGGGTCTTTCCCGGGCGTGCCGTAAAGATCGAGCGTTTCGGGATTGCGGACCAGATTCTTGGGGGTGATGCCTTTCCCGTTGATCGGCTGACCCTTGGGCGTGAGGTAGCGGGAGACGGTGAGCACAAGTCCGCCGCCGCTCTCGAGCGGAATCTGCTTCTGGATCCCCGCGCGCCCATAGGTGTTCTCTCCGAACAGCGAGCCTCGGTCCGACTCGACCAGGAATGCAGCCGCCACTTCCGCGGCGCCCGCGGTGCCTCGATCGACCAGAATGGCCAGCGGGCCCGTGTAAGAACGCGCGACCTCGCTGGCGGTGAGCATTTGCTCGGCGCCTGCGCGGGATGCGATTTTCGTGACCACACCTCCCTTGACGAAGAGTTCGGCGATAGACACGGCATTCTTCACCGGCCCCGTGGCCGAGCTTCGAAGGTCGAGAACCAGGGACGTCGCGCCCTGCGCCTGCAGTGTGGCAATGCTGGACTTCACGCGCGCGGCTACACCATCTGAAAGATCGGGCACCGCCACATAGCCGACACCGCCATCGAGAAGATGCGAGACCGGCAAGGTCTGCACGGGTCGTTCGCGAACCAAGGACTTCTCTTCCGCTTCCGTGCCCGACTTGAAGATCGCAACCTTCACCGTGGTTCCAGGCTCGCCTTCAAGAAGACGCTCGCCTCTCACGACACTGACGTTGTGGGTGTGCTTTCCATCGAGAGTCTTGATGAAGTCGCCGGCCTTGATGCCCGCTTTGCGAGCCGGAGAATCGGGACGCGTCGCCACGACGGTGAGGAAGCCGAAGCGACGGCCAAGGATGATGCCGGTGTCGGCGGAAGCGTGCTTGCCCGCGAGCAGGACCTTGTATTCGTCGGGCTCAAGATATCCGCTGTCGCCATCGAGGGCCTCAAGCAGGCCGCTCTCCGCCGCATCCAACGTGCGATCCATGTTGACCGGATCGACGTAGGTGTCGCGGATCATCGAGACCACCTCGTGGAAGATGGATAGCTGGGTGTAGCCGGTATCGCCAAGCGCTTTGCGCATCATGGGACCGGAGGCAAGGTAAAGAACCACGGCGGTGGACGCCAGGGAGAGGACGAACCGGGCTCGCGAAGTCATGCCGCGATTATAGGGACGAGGGCTCGATCAGGGCCTAACGCCCTTGCCGACTGAAGGCCGGTTCACGGCTTCTTGAGCCAGTCGAGCGGATCCTCGGGCTTCCCCTGCACGCGAACCTCGAAGTGAAGGCCGCTTCCCGTGACCCGGGTGTTGGGCAGAAGGCCGAGCAGCGAACCTTCCGCGACATCATCGCCCGGATGCACGCGAAGCTCGCCCAGGCGGCCGTACAGAGTGTGCTCGCGATGACCGTGATCGACGATCACGAGCATGCCGTAGCCGACGAACTGATCCGCGTAGACCACACGACCAGCGTGAACCGCCTTGACTTCGATCTCAGGGAAGGCATCGATCTCGATGCCCTGCTGGATGGTGCGCGTGCCGAACTTCGGATCACGCTCGAGTCCGAACTTCTTGACGAGAGTTCCGCCGACGGGCCAGGGAAGCTCGCCCTTGAGATTCCGTAGCGGCGTCTCTCCTTGAAAAGGCGGGATGATCGAGGCCGAGGTCTGGACAGATTCGCCACCGGCGGCGACTTCGCCCGATTCGCCAATCAACCGAAGGACATCGGCCTCGCGGTTCTTGTACTCCTCGGCGAGTTCCTCCTGGAGTTCTCGTTCACGAGCGATATCGGCAAGACGCGTTTCGCGATGCGACTTGCGCGCGGCGAGCGTTTCTTGGGCATCGGCCAGGCGATTCCGCGTATCCAGGTTGTCCGCCGTCCGCTTTTTCAGATCTTCTTCGAGGACACTCAGCCTGGCGAGACTGGTCTTGAACTCCTTGATCTGATCGCCGTCGGCGCTCGCGATGCGGGAGACATAGCGATAGCCGCGGAGGATGTCGGCGGGGTCGTCTAGAGAGAAGAGGAGACGCGCGTAGCTGAGCTCACCCAGTTTGCTCAGAGCCGCGAGACTTTTCAAAACCCGTGGACGCGTGGCGTCGATCTTGGCTTTCGTGCCCTGGACATCGCGGATGGTTGCATCCAGCTGACGGGAGGTCGCCTTGAACTCCAGCCCGGCCTCTTCGAACTGATGGGCGGCCAGACGCAGATCCAGGTCGATCGAATCGAGGTCGCGCAACGTCGACTCGCTCTGGGACTGCAGCTTGATGATTTCCTGCTCGACCGCCCTTCTTTTGGCGCGAACGCGAGCGAGCTTCGCGGACTCAGGTTCGGATGGACTCGCTAGGGGGGCGGTCGGGGTGGGCGATGCGACGGGCGATGCCGAATCGTCTGGGACGAGCGCCGGTGTCGGGGTCGCCTTGGCTCGCGGCTTTCTGGGTCTCGTCTTGCGCGCCCCCCGCGGCGCCTGCTTGCTTCCCGTTTTCTGGGGCGAAACGATGGTACCGGGCGAGGCGCGCGACGAAAGGTCTGAACCGAAGACAAAAGCGACCGCGAGTAACGACATCGCGATCGCTCGGTTCATTACCGCAGAGGCTTCCCGTCGTAGTCCTTGGGAAGCGGCACACCCAGCATCTCGAGGATGGTCGGCGCGAGGTCCATGATGTGGGGTGACTCGCTCGCGTACTTCTTCGTGGAGAAGAAGATGCCTCCGCTGATTTCCGTCGCCGTGGCGCAGTGATCCCCGCTCCACTTGCGGTTGTTGTTCTCGACGAACTGGCGCTGCACACCGCCCATCGTGTCCTGCCAGCCGACGCGATACCCATCGTTGAAACCCACCTGAAGATCAGGCGCGTTCTTCAGATACTCGCCCTTATAGATGTCGTCCCGCTTGTAGATAGCGCGGAAGATCTGGGCCTTGTCGTCGGGATCGACTTCCTTCACCATCGCGTCTGCAATTTCCTTCTGGAGCGCATCGTATTCAGCGCCGGGGGAAACGATGCCTCGGCCCTCTCGTCCCTTCAGGTTGAAGTAGATCTGGCCAAGACCCACCGCGTAGGCGCGGGTGCGCGACCAGTCAACGCCCTCCCAGAACTGTCCGCGACCGAAGAGGTCGTCGAGGCCCTTCTTGGGGCTCTCCTGGCCGTCAAAAACCATGTAGCCGTGCTGGACCAGCCAGGTGTTGAGGTTCACGCCGCGACGGAAGGTGTGGAAGCCGTGATCGGACATGACGATCAGAGTGGTGTTCTTCGGCAGCTTCTCCTGGATTTTTCCAACCAGCGCGTCCGCGCGCCGATAGATCTTCTCGATCGCATCGCCATATTTCGCGGCGAGATCCTTGTCGTACATCGAGTGTTTCGGATCGATGAGTCGGAACATCATGTGGGACACGCGGTCGGTCGTTTCAATCGCGGCGACGAAGAGATCCCAATCCGGATCTTTCATGTTCTCCATGATGATCTTCTCGCGATCGTCGAAGGCCTTGTCGGCATCGTAGAGGAACGACGCTTCGTCGGTCCGCAGTTCCTGAAGCGACTTGTCCATCGACTCGGCCCAGCCGATCGTGCGGTAAGTGCCGATCTTTTTCACGAGATCAGGCGCGAAGGAATCGGGTTTGCTGATCGCGATCGGCGGATTGCTCGGATCCATGTTCGCAGGATGCGCGTAGATCTGCAGCTCGCTGTCGGCGCGCTGGATGAAGAACTGGGTCATGCCGTGAAGCTTGATGAAGGCGTTGACCGAGAAGGTCAGCGGCACCCAGCCGCTCCATTCACCCTGCTTCAACGTGAGCTTGGTGCCTTGAACGTCGAGATCGACCTTGCCCGAGTTCTCCGTCCATTTGATGTCGATGGGGATGTTGACGTCTTTGGTGTCTTTCAGCGCAACCAGACGCGCTTCTTCCTTTTCCGAGAGCTTGGTGCTCTTCTGTTTCTCGCGAAGAGCCGCCTCTTCCTGCTTCAGGACTGGACTCTCCGGCCCGCGCAGATAGGTCTTCGAAACGCCGTTGTCGAACAAGAGGCGCTTCAGATAGCCACCAAACTCCGGACTCCCCTCTTCAAAGGAAGAGAGGTCTGTGGCCCAGTAGTAGAAGGTGCCGACGGTGCCGCGCAGGTCGGGCAAGGGAAGACCGGCGAGCAGTTCACCGTGTTCCACTTCTTCGGGCGGGAACGTCACGGGAACGGTCAGGACCTTGCTTTTCACGCCATCGAGGCCGGCGGTCACCCAAAACGACGTTCCGCCGCGCGTGGACAAGGGCATCGGCGGTGCAATGGGAATCGTGCCCCAGAGCAATTTGAGTGGATGAGTCTTCCGATCGACCATGGCAAGGTCGGGCATGTACGTATCCAGGTCGCGCACCAGGAAATCGAAGATGTTGTGCTTGCCTGGATTCACGCCGGTGGCGAAGCTCGCCCAGGCGACGGGCGATTCGGAAGGCTGGGTGGTGCCGAGGGTCCGGTACGTTCCGGAGTCGGCCAGCTTCTTGAGGTTCGGAAGCTTTCCTTCCGCCATGAACTTACTGGTCAGGGTGGGATCCATTCCATCGAATCCCATGACGAAGACGCGCTCTGCGGTGCGACGAACCGGCTTGGTCGTCTTGGGCGTAGTACTGCGGGTGGCGAAGATCGCGGCGGCGATCACCGCTCCGAGCAGAAGCAGGCGGCCCTTGTAGGCGGACAGTTTCATAAGCGCCCGAGTTTAGGGTGCGGCTGGCCGTGGTCGTGAGCCGTCCCAGACGCTCGAATGGGCGTTGGCGAGTGGAACCCGCGTGCGGCTCATTCTGCCGCCGCGATCTCCTTGACGAGTTCGCCCACCACCGCCTTGGCATCGCCGAAGAGCATCAGCGTCTTGTCCATGGTGTAGAGCTCGTTGTCGATGCCGGCAAAGCCGGGATTCATCGAGCGCTTGATCACCATGACGACGTGCGCCTTGTCGACGTCGATGATCGGCATCCCGTAAACCGGCGAACTCTGATCGTGACGAGCGGCCGGATTGGTCACATCGTTCGCGCCGATGACCAGCGCCACATCCGCCTCGGGCAGCTCGCTGTTGGCTTCGTCCATTTCGAGAAGGCGGTCATAAGGCACGTCCGCCTCGGCGAGCAGGACGTTCATGTGGCCGGGCATGCGCCCTGCGACGGGATGAATGGCGAAGACGACCTTCACGCCCTTCTTCATCAGGACATCGTAAAGCTCGCGAACCTTGTGCTGGGCCTGGGCGACCGCCATGCCGTAGCCCGGAATAATGACGACCAGATTTGCGTTCGCAAGAATCGCGGAGGCCTCTTCATTTGAAGCGCTCTTGACCGGCTTCCCTTCGACCTTGCCTGCGGCGGCCACCTGGACCTGTCCGAAGGCACCAAACAGGACGTTGGAGAACGAACGGTTCATCGCCTTGCACATGATGATCGACAGGATCAGGCCCGATGCTCCATCGAGCGAACCCGCGATGATCAGCAGCTTGTTGTCGAGCGCGAAACCCATGGCGGCGGCGGAGAGGCCCGCATAGGAGTTCAGCAAGGCGATGACCGTGGGCATGTCGGCCCCGCCGATGGGAACGATCAGCATCACGCCGAAGACCAGAGCGAGAACCGCCATGATGGGAAACAGGATCACCTGGCCGGGACTCACCACCAGCGCCACGCCGAGGGCGAGGGCGAGGCCGAGAACGATGAGGTTCACGATGTTCTGGCCCTTGTACGTAATCGGCCTCTGGGGAAGAATCTCCTGCAGTTTGCCGAACGCCATCAGGCTTGCGCTGAAAGTCAGGAAGCCGAGCAGAACTTCGACCGTCAACGCAGTCATGGTGACGCGATCGACCGTCGTATAGCGCAGCGAATATTCGGCCGTGCCCACCAGGGCCGCGGCGAGCGCGCCAAACGCATGCGAGAGAGCGGTTCGTTGTGGCACCGCGGTCATCGGCATCATCGCCATCGGAATGCCGATCAGGCTGCCGAGCACCAGGGCGATCGCGATGTAGCGGTAACTCACGATTTCGGGGGACAGCAGCGTCCCGCCGATCGCGAGCGTCATCCCGATCACACCGATCACCACGCCACGACGCGCGGTGGGAACGCTGCTCAGCCACTTCAGGGCAAGGATGAAGGCGGCGGAGGCCGCGAGGTACGCGGCGGGAATGAACGTTTCGTTCACTTCTGCACGGCCTTGCGCTTGAACATCCTCACCATCCGGAACGTGATGAGATAGCCGCCGGTCACGTTGATCATCGAACATACGACCGCGAGCGCGCCCAGCACGGTCGAGAGGGTCGTCTCCTGACGGCCCGTAATGATCAGCGCGCCCACGATGGCGATGGCGGAGATGGCGTTGGTCAGAGACATCAGCGGAGTGTGGAGCAACGGCGACACCCGCTTGATCACTTCAAGCCCGACGAAGGTGGACAGCAGGAGAACGTAGAGCGACGACAGGAGATCGGGCGCATGAGTCATCGTGGATGTCTCCATCTGTGGGGTTCTCCGGATCTCAGGCCAGGGGTGGAAGCCCCAAAGCCTCGCGCACGCGCGGTTGAACGACGTCTCCGCCGCGGGTCACCAGAACCTCGCGGATGATTTCGTCGTCGGTGTTGAGCGTGAGTTCGCCCTTCTTGATCGCAATCTTCAGAAAGTTCAGGACATTGCGGGAGAACATCTGGCTCGCGTGTCCGCCGAGATTGGAGACCACGTTCGTGGGTCCAAGGACCCTCGCGCCGCCGACGGCTACGGTTTCGCCCGCACTCGTCGCTTCACAGTTGCCGCCGTGTTCCGCCATGAGGTCGACAACAACCGAGCCCGCCTTCATGGCTTCCACCATCGCTCTGGTGACCAGAATGGGCGCCTTCTTGCCGGGAACCCCCGCGGTGGTGATGACGACGTCACTGTCGGCCACCGCCTTCAGCATGGCCGCGCGCTGCTTCGTCAGAAACTCTTCGGTCACGGCCTTCGCATAGCCGCCTGTTCCTTCGGCCTCGCGCGCATCAACTTCCAGTTCCAGAAACTTGGCGCCGAGCGAAGCGACCTGCTCCTTGGCTGCCGCACGTACGTCGTAAGCAAGGACGTTGGCGCCAAGTCGCCGCGCGGTGGCGATCGCGGACAAACCGGCCACACCCGCACCCATGACCAGCACCTTCGCGGGCGACAGCGTGCCCGCCGCGGTCATCATTAAAGGAAAGACGCGCGGCAACGCATCCGCGGCGATCAGAACGCCGCGATAGCCGAGCAGCGTCGCCATCGATGAAAGAACGTCCATGGACTGCGCGCGCGTGATGCGGGGAAGAAGCTCGAGCGCGATGATGGACGCGCCGCTCTTCGCCAAAACCGCATGTGGCGCGGGTTTCGAGAGCGCCTCGCCCATGCCAATGAAGACCTGGTCCGCGCGACCTGGACTTTCAAGACCGGTCTGGGGGGCCACGAAAAGAACGACCCGGCTCGATTCGAGGACTTCGGCGCGTGACTTGGCGAGAAGAGCGCCTGCGGCAACGTAGGCCGCATCGGGATACGCGGAAGCGACGCCCGCGCCTCCTTCAATCATCACTTCGGTGCCGAGCGCCTGAATGGCCTTCAAATCCGCGGGGACCAGCGCCACGCGCTTCTCGCCTGGGGGTGTTTCCTTGAGGACGCCGATGCGCAGGGTCATGCTGTAGGAGGAGTATGGCCTAAAAGCGAGGGGCGTGTGCTACTTTCCAAAGTTTGGCCATGAAATCGATCTCCATCCTCGGGTCCACCGGGTCCATCGGCGAAAGCACGCTTGCCGTGGTCCGGGCGTTTCCGGATCGCTTTCGGGTGGTGGCTTTGTCCGCGGGCGGCAATGTCGAGAAGCTCGCCGCGCAGATCGCGGAGTTCAAACCCGCCGTCGTGTCCGTCTCATCTGAGGAATCGCTGCAGGCACTCGGCCGTCTGGTCGATCTTTCAGGTTTGAAAACAGGAGCGGGTGAAGCGGCGATGGTCGCGGTCGCGACCGCGCCTATCGCGGAGGTCGTGGTGGCGGCCGCGGTTGGCGCCATCGGTCTCGTGCCGACTCTGGCTGCGATCCAGGCGGGGAAGGATGTGGCCCTCGCTAACAAGGAAACGCTGGTGATCGCGGGCGAGATCATGACGCGCGAGCAGAAGGCGCGCGGTACGAAGCTCCTTCCGATTGACTCTGAGCATTGCGCGCTCCACGAATGCCTGATGGGTCGCGAGACCGCGTCGGTGAAAAAACTGTGGCTGACCGCGTCGGGCGGGCCGTTCCGGAAACGCGAAGCGGGGACCTTCGACGCGATCACCATCGAAGAGGCGCTGAATCATCCGACGTGGAGGATGGGACGCAAGATCACCATCGACTCCGCCACCTTGATGAACAAGGCGCTCGAAATCATCGAGGCGCATTGGCTGTTCGATGTTCCGGGCGATCGTATCGACGTGGTCGTGCATCCGCAGTCGATCATTCATTCCATGGTCGAGTTCGTGGATGGAACGGTCCTGGCGCAACTCGGTCGCACGGATATGCGCATCCCGATTCAGTACGCGCTGAGCTATCCCGAAGTGTGGACGACGACGCTTGAGCCGATGGATCTGTCGGCCGCCTTCTCCCTGAACTTTGAGCCGCCCGATCACGCGCGCTTCAAGAGCCTTCATCTCGCGCATGAAGCCCTCGCCAAGGGCGGCACGGCGCCCGCCGCCATGAACGCGGCGAACGAGGTGGCGGTTCAGGCGTTTCTCGATGGCGAGATCC
>JBDTQB010000066.1:0-17371 GCA_039932395.1 Vicinamibacteria bacterium
TTTCGCGGGCGGCCGCGCCCTCCTCGCGCCTGGTTGCCTCCATCGCCTTGCGATCGGAAATGTCGCGCATGATGGTCAGAATGGCGCGCACACCTTCGTATTCGAACGGCTCGCTCTGGGCCTCCACCGGATGAACCGTCCCGTCCGCTTTCAGGACTTCCGCTTCTAACCAGGGCGCGCGTTCCCCCAGGTCCACGGCCTTCAGGCGGGCTTCGGTCTCCGTGCGGTCTTGAGGCGGGGCGAAGTCGACGAGGTTCCGGCCGATCAGCGCGTCCGGAGACGGAACGCCCGTGAAGCGGGCGAACGTCGAGTTCGCGAGAAGAATCCTGCGGTCGCGCGTGACCACCAGGGCATTTGGCGAACTCTCGAGCAGATGCCGATACTTGGCGTCGCTTTGCTGCGCCCTCAGCTCGGCAACGTTGCGCGCCGTGGCATCGATCACGAGCGTCAGGACCGCGGGCTCGCCCTCGTGAACGAACGGCTTGCTGATCACTTCTATCTGGATCTCGCGCCCTTGCAGATTTCTTATGCGGCGCGAGACCTGCGGAACATCACCGCCCCCCTGGACGTCCATCAGCCGCATCAGAGTGGCGTCGCGGACGGCCGGTTCCACGAAATGAAGGAGCGAGAAGCCGGCGAGGACCTCGGTCGACGGAGCGCCGGCCAGACGGGCGAGGGCAGGATTCGCGAGAAGGAGGGTCCCATCGCGGCTGATCGCCATGGCAAGGGGCGAATCCTCGAAGAGCCGTCGATAGCGCTCCTCGCTGTCACGCAGGCCAAGGCTCGCCTCCACTTCGTCGGTCGCATCCTGGGCGACCGACAGCGAGGCGGGCTTGCCACCAAAGACGCAGGGCGTCGATTCAATACGCGCCCACACGCGCTTTCCGTCTGCACGTAGCGTTTGATAGACGATCGGAGGCTGAGGCTCGCCCCCCTCAGCTCGACGCGCTCGATCTCGGGCACGCTCTCTCGCACCCTCGTCGATGATGGCCAGGGAAGGATCGCTGCCGAGCGCTGACTCAAGAGTGAGGCCGAGGGATCGCAAAGATCGAGCGTTGGCGAACACCAACCGGCCTCCCTGCAGGACGACCAGACTCAGCGGGGAGGCGTCGAGAACCCGTGCTAGATCCGTCTCAAGGAATCCAGGTCTCGAGTCAGATCGATCCGGCGTCATGGCAGCCCGATCAAGTCAGCCGCCAATCTGGAACATCGAACGATCTTCGGTCGACAGGCCCTCGTCCAGCCGATGCCCGGTCGGCTTCGCCGCGACCGCCTTCGCGAGAATTGCGGCAACCGCCTCCACTCCGCCGCCTTCGCGGATCACGCGCTTCACATCCATCTCGTCATCGTTGAGGAGACAGAGATGGAATCGACCGTCCGCGGTCAACCGCATGCGATTGCAGCCGCCGCAATACGGCTCGCTGACGGGCGAGATGAAACCGACCACCCCGCGGCCATGCTCGAAGCGGAAGTTGCGCGACTCATCCGCGGCGTTGGTTACGGGCAGTGGGATCAGCGGACCCAGAGCCGCCTCGATGCGGGCCCTGGTCTCCTTGGTCGGAACGTAGTTCGACAACGCCACCCGCGAAGGCTCGCCGCCACCGAGCGGCATGAGTTCGATGAACCGAACATGCCAGTCACGGTCGATGGCGCGTCGCACCAGATCGACCACGTCCAGCTCGTTGAAGTCGCGCGTCACCACGCAGTTCAGCTTGATCGGCGTGAAGCCTGCGTCCTCGGCCGCTTTGATCCCCGCTTCAATCTCGTCTTTCGAGGAGAAACGCATCAGGCGTTTCACGCGCTCCGCGTCGAGTGTGTCGACATGGATATTCAGTCGGGTCATGCCCGCCTGCTTGAGGGCTGGAGCCAGGCGTGGAAGCAGGATCGCGTTCGTGGTCATCGACAGATCGTCGACGCCTTCGACCGATGCGATGCGCTTCGTGATGTCGACCAGGTCCGCGCGCAGCGTCGGCTCCCCGCCCGTCAGTCGAAATTTGTGGAAACCCACCGAGACCGCCGCGCGAACCACCGTCTCGATCTCGGCCGCCTGGAGCAACTCGGAGGAGGGCGCAAAGGTGAGGCCCTTGAGCGGCATGCAGTACACGCAGCGGAGGTTGCAGTGATCGGTGACCGAGATCCGCAAGTAATTGATCGTCCGGCCGAACCGGTCTTTGAGGTCTCGCTTCGCGGCGAGCGGAAGAGCCGTCCCAGGCGCATTCAGAACAGCGGACGTCACGGATGGGCGCACCCGCCCGGACCTTCGAGCCATGAGGAGCCGTCGGCGTAGAACTCCTTCTTCCAGATCGGCGCTTTGTGCTTCAGGGTGTCGATGGCGTAGCGGCACGCCTCGAACGCTTCCTTGCGATGAGGCGACGAGACCGCGACCGCGACACTCGTGTCCCCGATCTCCATGCGGCCAAGACGATGAATGATCCGAACCCGGGTCACCCCGAACCGCGCTTCCGCCTCGCGCGCGATCTCATCGAAGATCGAAACGACCATCTCTTCGTACCCTTCGTATTCGAGGTAGAGCACGGACTTGCCGTCGTTGTGGTTGCGAACCACGCCGGTGAAGACGCAAAGCGCCCCGTCTTCAGGTTCGCACCTGGAGAGCGAGGCCACGTCGATCGGCTCCCGGACCACGGGCTTTGCTGAAAGTTCTACGGACATGGGCAGAGTGGAGAAGCTATCATCCTCCCATGCGCGCCGTCGCCGTAAAACCTGGAACACGAGACAGTCTGCACATCCGGAACGATGTTCCAGATCCGAGTCCCAAACCCTATGAGGCGGTGGTTCGGGTTCACTCGGTGGGCATCTGCGCCACCGATCTCGATCTCCATCACGGATCGATCGGGCGCGCGCCTCGCGACTTCGACTACCTCGTCATCGGCCACGAGAGTCTCGGTCGGGTCGAGAGCGCACCGCGTGGGTCCAAGGTTCAAGAGGGCGACCTCGTCATCTCCACGCTGCGACGCGCCTGCGGAGACTATTGCCGCCCCTGCCTCACCGGCGAACAGGACATGTGCGTCACCGGCAACTTCGAGGAACGCGGCATCGTGGGCCTTCACGGGTTCATGTCGGAGGCGTACGCCGAAGACACGTTCTATCTCGTCAAGGTCCCGGCACAACTCATCGAAACGGCGACTCTCGCCGAGCCACTGTCGATTCTGGAGAAAGGCATCGATCACGCGATGCGCATTCAGTCCCGCTTCTCGTGGGAGCCGAAGAAGGCTCTGGTCATGGGTGCGGGGCCCGTCGGCATTCTCGGCGCAGCTGCGCTCCGCCTCCGAGGCTATGAAGTCATGGTCGCCTCTCTTGAGCCGGAAGGTGGAGTGAAAGACAAGCTGCTGGCCGAGGCCGGCATCCGGTATCTGTGTACGACGACCACCTCGATCGCCGACGTGACCCGCGGATCGGAAGCGCAGGACATCGTCATCGACGCGAGCGGTTCCGAACAGGCGGTTCCCTCCGCCATCGAAGCGCTGGCCCAAGGGGGCATCTGTATTCTGGCGAGCGTCACCCGTGGATCCCGTCCGATCACGGTGGACATCGCCACCGTGAATCGCAACATCGTGCTCGGCAACCGGGTGATCCTGGGCACGGTGAAGGCCGGCCGTCGTCACTTCGAGATGGCGGTGCGCGACCTCGAGACCATCGAAATGCGCCGGCCCGGCTGGCTCGCGAGACTGGTGACCCGCCGTCTGCCTTTCGAACAGGCGGTGTCGGCCATGACGCGGTCGTCCGAAGAGATCAAGACCGTCTTAACCTTCTGAAGGACGGACCTTCTAGAGGCCTTGGCCTCTCAGGGTTTAGAGCGTCTCCGACTTCAGAAGCGCGCTGAGCCGCTCGGGCTCGATCGGTTTGGTGAAGTGGTGATTGAACCCGGCCGCCAGCGCCTGGGCTTTGTCGTTGTCCTGACCCCAACCGGTCACCGCGATCAAAGTCACGACGCGTCCCAGGGAGCCTTGCCGGACGTGACGCGCGACGTCGTATCCGTTCATCTCCGGCATGCCGATGTCGAGAATCGCCACTTCGGGCTGGATCGAAGGGAATGCGGCGACCGCGGCCTTGCCGTCGTGAACGACCGTGACTTCGTGGCCGTCGAGACCGAGCAGCAGAGCGAGGCTTTCCGCTGCATCCCGGTTGTCGTCGGCGATGAGGATGCGTCGTTTTACGCCGGGTAGGCCTTGCGCGGGCCCCGCTTCGACCTCTAAACGAATCTTCCGCGCGCGGCGAGGAAGTCTCACGAAGAACTCGCTCCCCTGTCCCGCACCCGCGCTGCTCGCCTCGATCGAGCCTTCGTGCAGCTCGATCAGGCCACGCGACAGAGCCAGACCGATCCCGAGTCCGCCGTCAGAGCGATCCGGGCCCGTCTTGACTTGAGAAAACATCGCGAACACCTCGTTCAGGGCGGATGCCGGGATGCCAATGCCCGAGTCCTTCACGGCGACCACGATCGACTCGGTCGAAGGCGTCACGCGAAGAACGATCTCGCCGCCCGGGTCCGTGTATTTTGCCGCGTTCGTGAGCAGGTTGGAGAGCACCTGCGCCAGACGCAGGGGATCTGCTTCGAAGTGAACCGGCCGCTCCGGCATCTCAAGCTTCAGGACGTGCCGCTTCGCGTCAATCGCGGGACGCGCCGTCTCCACCGCGGCATCCACCACGGACTGGATCTCGGTCATCTCCTTGCGGAGTTCGAGGGTGCCGCGCGTGATCCGTGAGATGTCCAGCAAGTCATCCAGGAGAAGCGCCATGTGATGAACCTGACGGCTGATCACGTCGTGGCTCCAGCGTTTCTGCGCATCGGTCGCGGCGGGGGCTTTTGAAATCAGCGCCGCCTGGCGAATCGGAGCGAGTGGATTGCGGAGTTCGTGGGCCAGGGTGGCGAGGAACTCGTCCTTGCGGCGGTCGGTTTCGCGAAGGGCTGCCTCGGCGCGTTCCCTGCTCCCGATCTCCCGCTGCGCCGCCTCGTACAGGCGCGCGTTGTCGATGGCGATGGCGGCCTGGGCCGCCACGCCCATGACCAGACGTTCGGCGCGTTCGGTGAAGACATCCGTCGCCTCGTGACCGAAGAACAAGCCGCCGATCGGCTCGCCGGAGCGCGAGACAACGGGAACAGCAAGGTAACTCCGAACCGGGGGGTGACCGTTCGGCCTGCCGAAGTGCGGGGATCTCTGCTGGAGGGCCGGATCCTTGGTGATATCAGGAGATCGCACGATGCCGTCACCCCGAAAGCCGCCGTCCGGGGTCGCGACGTTGTATGAGAAGGTGCCGAATTGAGCGCCACTCAACTGGGTAGCGGCATCCGTGACCGTTTGCACCACCGCCTCCAGACTGAGTTGCGCGGCAATCGTGGTCCCGGTCTGATTGAGCGTTTCAAGAACCCGCCGTTCGTCCTCGAGCGCGTCTTCCGCCGCCTTCTGCCGGGTGATGTCGCGAACGATCTTGGACGCTCCAATGACCACGCCGTCCGAGTCCATCAACGGCGAAACGCTGAGCGACACATTGAGAAGCGATCCATCTTTGCGGCGACGGATGGTCTCGTAGTGATCGATCCGCTCGCCCCGACGCAGCCGTTCGAGAATCGATGGCTCTTCGTTCTGGTGTCCATCCGGGATCAGCATGGTCACGGATCGCCCGACCGCTTCTTCACTGGTGTAACCGAACATCTCCTGGGCGGCCTTGTTCCAGGTCCGAATCACACTCGTCAGGTCTTTGCTGATGATGGCGTCGTCAGATGATTCCACGACGCTTGCCAGCCGGCTGAGCGTGCTTTCCGCTTCCTTCTCCCGGGTGATCTCCTGAACCACGCCCAGCATCTGATACCCCCTGCCCGCCTCATCGCGAATCATGGTGACGGTGGTGCGCGTCCACACCGTGCCGCCATCTTTGCGCACGTAGCGCTTTTCGAGTGCGTAACTCGGGAGTTCTCCCGTCCGCAGCTGTCGGACCTGGTCGTTGGTTTTGCCGAGGTCATCCGGATGGGTGAAGTCGACAAAGGTCAGGCGCTTGAGCTCGTCGAGGGAATAGCCAACGATGTCGGCGAAGGTCTGATTCGCTTCGAGAATCTGATAGTCAAGCGAGACCACCGCGATGCCCACTGCCGCCTGGGAGAAGGTGGCGCGCAAGCGCTCTTCGCTGGCGCGCAGCGCTCGCTCAGCCTGGCGTCGTCGCGTGACGTCATGAAACACCATGACCGCGCCAGCGATCCTTCCGGTGGCATCGCGGATGGGGGCGGCGCTGTCTTCGATCGCCAACCGCTGGCCGTTCCGATTGACCAGGGCGGTGTGGTTCGCCAATGCGACCACGGCGCCTGACTCGAAAACCTCCCGCACCGGATTCGGCGCGATCGCGTGAGTGTCTTCATTAATGATGTTGAAGATTTCCTCCAGCGGACGTCCCTTCGCTTCCGCGGACGTCCAGCCCGTCATGGCCTCGGCCACGGGATTCAAAAACGTCACGCAGGCGTCCGTGTCCGTCGTGATCACAGCGTCTCCGATGCTGGACAACGTCACTTCGAACCATTCACGCTGCTGTTGCAGTTCGCGCGTCTTCGCCACAAGCGCCTCATTGGCCCGGCGTAAGTCCTCCTCGGGGTGTCGGCTTGGATCCGAAGACATGATTTCGATGCTACCCGATGGTTTTCGAAATCGCCCCTTTCAAATTTGGAGAGCCGGATAGAGTTCGCCCATGAGACTTCTTCCCTTGCTCGCCCTGTCCCTCTTCGTCTCCTCGAATGCTGTCGCACAGACCTCAGCCGCGGCATCCAAACCCGAAGTGATCGTGGTTAAGGCGGCGCGCCTTTTCGACGGCACAAAGGACTCGACCCTCTCGAATGGCGTCGTCATTGTCGAAGGAGGGAAGATCAAGGCGATCGGATCACAACTCCCGATTCCTCCGGGCGCGCGCGTCATTGATCTCGGCGACGCGACACTGACTCCCGGCTTCATCGACGCGCACACCCACATCACCGGCGAGTCGAGCGACAACTGGTACGCGGATACCGTCAACGGTTTGAGACAGACCGTGGCTGAGCAGGCGATTCGCGCGACCGTGCTCGCGCGAAGAACGCTCGACGCGGGCTTCACCACCGTGCGCAACCTGGGCGCCACCGACTGGGTCGACATCGGGCTTCGCGACAGCATCAACGCAGGGGTGGTGCCCGGACCTCGCATCCTGACCGCGGCTCACGCGCTCGGCGCGCGCGGAGGTCACTGCGACAACGGCGGTTTCCCTTACATGCTCTTCGGCCGCGAGAGCGGCATCGAGGACGGCATTGCCAGCGGTCCCGACCAGTTCCGCGACGCGGTGCGCATCCAGCACAAGTACGGCGCAGACGTGATCAAGGTGTGCGCGACCGGCGGCGTGCTTTCTCTGGGCGACGCGGTGGACTCCCCCCAGCTCACCCAGCCGGAAATGGATGCGTTAGTCGACGAGGCGCATCGACTTGGCTTGAAGACAGCCGCGCACGCTCACGGTGCCGAAGGAGCCAAGGTCGCGATCCGCGCCGGCATCGATTCGATCGAGCACGGCAGCTTCCTCGACGATGAGGCGCTGCAGATGATGAAGGCGAAAGGAACCTATCTGGTTCCGACGTTGATGGCTGGGGAGTACGCGGGCGGACGTCGTGCCACACGCTCTTACCCGCCCGAGATCGCCGCCAAGGCGAAGGCCGCGCTCGAAGGTCGGTCGGCCACGTTCAAGAAGGCGCTCGCGATGGGAATTAAAATCGCGTTCGGCACCGACTCAGGGGTCAGCCCGCATGGACGGAACGCCGAAGAGTTCCAGCTCATGGTCGAGCACGGCATGACACCGGCGGCGGCCCTGCGCACGGGTCCGGCGGCGGCGGTGCTTCTCGGCGTGAGCAAGACCACGGGAACGCTGGAAGTGGGCAAGGACGCGGACATCGTGGCGGTCGCCGGGGACGTCCTCGCCGACATCAAGACAACCGAGAAGCCCATTTTCGTGATGCGTGGCGGCGCTGTCTACCGCAACGACCGCGCGAAGTAGCGCGTCAACGATCAGATCCGGCTAAGTCGTCGAAGCCGCCTTCGGGGAAAGCTTCATGAGAAACATCATCGGCCAGCCGAGGTACTTCTCGGCTCGCGGCGTTATCGCGACAATGTCCGGCCCCACCGCGTGCTCCGACAACTCGGCGAAAGAGAAACCGGCGGCCGCGGCACCCATCACATAGTCGGAGATCTGATTCGGAACGCTTTCCGGACGAACTTCCTCCCCGGTTCGTGGATCCTGAAAGCGCGCCTGAACGCCCTTGAGCATCAGGGCCGGATGCATGACCGAGATGGCGACAAAGCCTTCCGGCTTCACCACCCGGTGGAGCTCGGTGAAGAACACGGCCAGGTCGCGGACGTGGTCGACCACGAGGCACGAGATCACACGGTCGAACGACGCTGTCTCGAAAGGCAGAGGGCCCGAAGCGTCCTGGTGAATGAAACGGATGGCCGAGGCACCCGCCTTCTCTCGGGCTTTTTCCAGCATGCCAGTGGAGAAATCGACCCCCGTCACCTGCGCGCCTTGGGCGGCCAAGGCAAGGGAGTGACGACCGGTTCCGCAACCGACATCGAGGATGTGGAGACCGCGCACCGCACCCATCACGCGTTTCATCTGCGGCTGCTCGACGAGGATGAGCGGGTTGGCTTCCCCATCGTAGATCTCCGCCCATCGGTCATACCCTTGTTGCGTGGGGACTACGCGCGCGTTTGAAGTCATGCCGTTTTCTATCACGCGGATGGCGGCGCGACGCGATTCAGGGGTGTTACCATCGCGGGCGATGGACAGGTCCAGCCTACCGACGGTCGCCGGGTGGACGCTCGCTGCCGCACTCGCGGGCTTCCTCTTCTACGACCGGCTGTCTCAGCCTTCGCTTAAGACCCCAGTCGTCACCCTTCCCTCCGCCACGGTCCACCTCGCGCAAACACCCTCGCCAGTGGCGGAAGCGCCGCCCATCTCGAGTCCCACACCTTCCGTGCTTGAGATGCTCAATAGCCGCTTTCCCGCCACCGCGGCCGGACACGTCCCCACGTCGACCACGGAGATTCGCCCTGAACCCACGATCCGTGTCGCAGCCCCGGATCCCGTCAGGGAGACGACGGTGCAGCCCCCTCCCCCGCCTACCCGTTCATCGCTCGACCTGGAGCGAGAGAAAGCCGCCATTCTGATTCCCACCCTGGAACGCATGACGGCGAATGCGCAGGAACTCGGGGCGATCGAGACGGAGTGGCGAAGCCTCTGCGTCGGAGTGATCGCAATGCCGTATGTCGATCCCTACGGGAACCAGGTCGCCGGAACCATGGAAAAAGAGAAGACCCCGGAGTGCCTGAGTCGCAAAGCCCGGTTGACGGAACTGAAGGCCTCACTTCCGAAGGACAGCGCCGAAGTGCAGGAGATGGCACGACGCTCCGGTGTGCTTCCCGGAATCCTGCGCGAACTCGCCGCGAAGTATCAGTTGGAAGCGTATCTGCGTCCGTAACCCTGGCCTGGCTCAGCCCTTCACCTCCTGATAGCGCGTAGAGTGGCCGGCCACGAAAGGACGCTTCCTGATGAACTTTGTCGCATTCTTCTCTCTCACCCTGCTTGCTCTTCAAACCCCATCGGCCAAACCCGCGGGCACGCCGTACAACGATCCGCCGTTCAAGTGCTCTAACTGCGACGAATGGAATCTGGCGCAAGCGCCGTTCAAGATTCACGGGAAGACCTACTACGTCGGCACCCACGGACTGAGTTCCCTGTTGATCGATACCGGAGCGGGGCTGATCGTGCTCGACGGGGGCCTTCCGCAGTCTGCGCCCGTCATCGAGGCCAACATCAGGACACTGGGCTTCAAGGTTGAAGACATCAAGCTGATCGTCAACTCGCACACTCACTACGATCACGCCGGTGGCATCGCCAAACTCCAGCGCGACAGCGGAGCGACCATCGCGGCGAGCGCGCCCGCCGCCAAGGCATTGATGCAGGGTTTCTCGAATGCCGAAGATCCGCAGTTCGGAGTGGACGGCCAGCATGGCGTCTTCCCTCGCACCGGACCCGTGCGGGTCATCAAGAATGGCGAGACGATTCAGGTTGGCCAGGTGGCGATCACCTCGCACTTCACCCCCGGTCATACGCCGGGAGGCACCACCTGGACCTGGACTTCATGCGAAGGCAAGGACTGCATCAACATGGTCTACGCCGACAGCATGACCCCCGTCTCGGAGGACGGCTTCCATTTCCTCGCCGACGCCACGCATCCTGACCTCACGCCCGCGTTTCGTCAGACCATCGCGATGGTCGCAGCGCTCCCGTGCGACATCGTGGTGAGCGCGCATCCTTCCTTCACCAACCTCTTTGAGAAGTGGAAGACGTCCCAGGCGGCGCCGTCGGGTCCGAATCCCTTCATCGACAAGAACGGTTGTAAGGCCTACGCGGACGATGCGACCAAGCGGCTCGACGCCCGCATCAAGACCGAGCGCGAAGCGGCTGGCAAATAGGAGCAAGGTTGCGCGTGGAGAAGCCCATGGCTCAAGCCGCCGCGCGGGTGTCTTCGACGATCTCGCCGTCACGGATGTGGACACTTCGCGATGCGATCTTGGCGAGTCCGTTGTCGTGTGTGATCATGACGATGGTCTGACCGGCGGCATGGAGTTCGCCAAAAAGATCAGCGATAGCGTGACCCGAGGCTGAGTCAAGGTTGCCCGTCGGCTCGTCGGCCAGGATGATCGCCGGGTTGTTGGCCAGGGCCCGGGCGATGGCGACACGCTGCATCTGACCACCAGAGAGTTCGGTCGGCTTGTGATCCATGCGGTCTCCGAGCCCCACGCGCTCGAGCATCTCCTTGGCGCGTTCATTGCGCTTCTTGTCGTTGATGCCCGCGAACAACAGAGGGAGCGCGACGTTTTCCAGCGCGGTCGCATACGGAAGGAGATTGAAGCTCTGGAAGACGAAGCCAATGCGCTTGTTCCGCACCTCGGCGAGCTGATTGCGATCAAGCCCCGCCACGTTGTCACCCGACAACATGTAGGTCCCCGAACTGGGCGTGTCGAGACAACCAATCAGATTCATGAGCGTCGACTTGCCGGAGCCCGACGGGCCGACGATGGAGACGTATTCGTTCCGGCCGATGGTCAGGTTCACCCCGCGCAACGCCGACACTTCCATGCGCCCCGTGCTGTAGACCTTGCGGATGTCCGTCATTTCGATCATGGCTTCGTACCTTTTCTACTCGTAGCGCAGCGACTCGGCGGGATTGATGGATGCGGCCCGCCGCGCGGGGAAATAGCCGGCGAACATTCCCACCGCGCCCAGGATCATCGACGTCGCGATGGCGATGGCCGGCGAGAACGTCGGCTTCCCCATGAGATCGAATTGCTCGCCGTTGAGCGGCAGCATGCCGATGATGGTGATGATCGAAAGAGACACGAGCGTGCCGACAACGCCGCCGGCGGACGTGATCATCACGGATTCCAGAACGAACGGAGCCATGACCTGGCGCGCCTTCGCACCGAGCGCCATCTTGATGCCGATCTCGCGCGTGCGCTCTTTAACCACGGCATACATGATGTTCGCGACGCCCATGCCGCCGACGAAGAGAGTCAGCGCTCCGATGATGCCGAGAAACATCTGGATGCCGAGAGCGATGTTGTCGGTGATGCGCTGGTTTTCGCGAGTGTCCCAGATGGACAGAGCGCGCCGGTCGTCCGGATCAAAACGATACTTCGCCGCCAGCACGCGGTAGATCTCAGACTTGGCCAGATCGGCCGTCTCCAGACTGGTCGGGAGATAGACGAAGTTGCCGACCTTGGCATCCGTATACATGGATAGGAACGTGGACGCCGGAATCGCGGCCTGATTCTTGTCGGGGCCGCTGTACATGCCCATCATGGTTTTCTTCTGCGCGACCCCGATGACGGTGAAGACGGACTGGTTGATCGCCACCTCTTTTCCGACGACGGCCTGGGAACCAAAGAGATCCTGCGCCAGCTCCTCGCCGAGGAAAATCACGCGACGCTTCTCGCGCAGGTCTTCCTCGTTGAGGAAACGCCCGCCGTCCTGAGGAATGTGATTCCGTATCGCGCCAAATGACGGATCGACTCCGCGCACTCGCGCGTTCACGGTCTTCGTCCCGACGGTCAGACCTCGACGACGGGAGTATTCACGCGACACTGCGGTCAAGGCAGGAATACGCGCCACAAGCATCGCGCCGTCGTCATCCTGGAAGGTGATCGACCGGCCCGAGCCCATCCCGGCGAAGGCCTTGGTCGTCGAACCCGGCCAAAGCACGCCGATGTTCTCGCCCATGCCGCGCGTGCCCTTGTGGAATGCGCGCTTCATCCCTTCCCCAAAGGACAGGAGCATCACGATGGAGAGGGTGCCCCACGCGATCGCCACGACGGTCAGCATCATCCGTTTGCGATTGTGGCCGGCGTCCTGCCGAAACAGGCTCCAGACCAGGTCGAGTTCAGACTTCAGGATGGAGAGCATGATCGAGCCTTACCCGAGCTTCAGCGCGACCACGGGATCGAGCATGGAGGCGCGGCGCGCCGGAAAATAGCCGGCGATAAATCCGATCAAGCCGAGCAAGGCGCTGGTCGAAAGCAACACCAGAGGCGACGCCTTGGGCGTACCGACGTACTCATCCAGCCCGGCGTAAGGAAACAGTGCCATCACGCTGATGGTGATGATGAAGCCGAGAACGCCGCCGATGGCCGTGATGGTCAGGGTCTCCAGAAGGAACTGGGTCTGGATGAACTTCGGCTTGGCGCCGATCGCCAGCTTGATGCCGATTTCCTTCATGCGTTCTTCAAGGACCACGTACATGATGTTCGAGACGCCGATGCCGCCGACGATCAGGGTGAACGAGCCGACGATGGCGAGGAAGCCGCGGAAGATCCCGAAGAAGATGGTGAAGAACTTCGTGCCCTCGGTGGTGTCCCACATACCGACCGCTTCTTTGTCGGTCGGATCAAACTTGTGGCGGCGCGCAAGGACGTCATACACCTGCTTCGTCACGATCGGTGTCGACTCGGCGTTCTTCGCCTGAAAGATGAAGTTCTCGTAGTACCGCTCGGTGAAGAGGCCCCGATACGACGTCTCGGGGATGAACGCCTTGTCCTCGTCGCGCCCGCCGTAGCTGCTGTCCTGGGCCTTCTTCTGCAGAACCCCGACCACGAGAAAAGGCGTGTTGTCGATCATGATCGACTGACCGACCGCTTCCCCGTCTCCGAAGAGATCCGTCTTCAGCTTGTTGCCGATGAACACCACGCGGCGACGGCGATCCATGTCAAGGTCGTTGATGTAGCGGCCGCCTTCCGCGGGAATGACGTTGCGCATCAAGGCGAAGACGGGGCTGTTCGCGGAAATGTCCGGCGTGAGACGCACCTTCTCCCGCTTGAACGACGAGTTGCTCCTTGAGAACTCACCGGAGAACGTGGCCTCGGGAATCTCGCGACGCATGGCTTCCATGTCTTCGTCGTTGACCCGAACCGGACGCCCCTTGCCAAGCCCCTGATAGGGCATCGACGTGCGCGAAGGGAACGCGATCACGATGTTTTCGCCGAGGCCCTTTTGTTGCTGGGCGATCTTCGCCTGCAGCCCCTCGCCGAAGGCGACAAGGAGCGCCACCGAAACCGTGCCCCAGGTGATGCCGAGAACGGTGAGGGCCGTCCGCATCTTCTGATGACGCACATCGTGCGCCATCTGCTTCAGAAAGGAGAGGGAGTTCATAGGCGTCTCGATTGGCTCAGCCGCGCCTGCTACTCGATCTTCTTGGGAGGACGTTCGACGACCTGATCCTTGTCTTTCAGTCCTTCGGTCACTTCGACGTTCATACCGTCGGAGAGCCCGTACTTGATCTCTTTCTTGACGGGCTCCTTGCCCATCTCACCAGGCACTTCGACACTCGCCTTCCCGCCTTCGAACTTCACCAGGCGCTCGGGAATCAGAAGGACGTCCTTCTTTTCGCGGATGACGATGTCGGCGTTGGCAGAGTAGCCGGCGCGCAGAACCACGCCCTTCGCGGCCACGATGGCGATCTCGACATCAAACAACGTGGCACCTTCGGCGGTCTTCGACTTCGGCGAGATCTTCGAGAGCGTCCCTTCAACCACGGCTTCAGGAAGGGCCCCGATCTTGATCTTCGCGGGCAGGCCTTCCGTCAGCTTGCCGACGTCGATCTCGTCGACCGTGCCCTTGAAGAGCAGCGTCTTCATGTCGGCCATGACGGCGAGGGGTGTGCCGGCCTGGAAACTGGTCAGCGGAACCACAGGGTCGCCTTCGTGGACATTGAGTTCGAGCATGGTGCCGCTCACGGGAGCGCGGATCACCGACTCCACATTGAGTCGATCGGACTTGATGCGGCCCTTCTCGGTGAGCGCGAGCTTCTCGCGCGCGAGACCGAGCTTGCTCTTGGTCTCCAGAAGATTCTTGTCGGCGGTATCGAAGTCCTGGGTCGACGTGATGCCTTGCTGCTTGAGCGAGTCCTGACGGTCGAAGCTGCGCTTTGCCTGGTCGTAGGCATTCTGCGTGCTCTCAAGCTCGCGGCGCGCTTCGGTCAGTTCAAGTGGGGTTGGATCGGGCGCGATCTCAAACAGCGGGTCGCCCGCGCGGACGTAGTCGCCCACCTCTCGGTACGACTTCTTCACGATCCCGGAGATCTTGCTCTTCACTGAGATCTCCTGGTCGGGCTTGATCGCGCCGACGGCCAGCGCCTTCTCGACCACTTCGCCGCGGGAGATGAGGACGGTCTTGAACCCTGGGTCGGCCGACTTCAAGGAGCGCGAATACGCCACGGCTCCGACGCCTCCGACGATCAGTACGGCGATAACGATGGCTGCTTTGCGCATGTCTGTCTCCTGAGGGCGGATGCTTGCGGACCGGAGGCTCAACGAATTGAATGACGCCTTAGCCCATAAGACGATCCTCAGGCCGCCGAGGTTCCGTCGGAGAAAACTTTGCTGCCCGGCGCCGTCACCTAAGTCGCGTGGTAGAGCTCGAACTCGACCAGGGGCGACGCCGGACGGTTCTTCGAATCCGAGCTGGTCCTCGTATCGCCCACCACCTGCCAGAAATACCGTCCTTCCTCAAGAACAACCGTGGCGGGCAGCACGCAGGAGTTGCCGGAAAGCTCTTCGCTCGACCATCGGAGATCGCCTTCAGCGCCGTAGAGACGCACCCTGTGACGAGTCATGTCCTTGCCGGGCTGAAACAGGAATTTTTCCGGTCGCACGGTCAGCCGTCCCATGGGTTCGAGTGCTTTGGGATCGTTCGGGCCGGCGAGTCTGACCGGCGGTTGTTGACTGTCGTCGTCGACGGACGTCGATCGGGGCACGCTCTCGGCATCCCCGCTCACTTCCATTGACCCAGTCCAGGGACGGATCGCGATCAGGCCAAGGACCGTCAGGACCGCCATGGGCACGGGCCAGCGCGAACGGGGTTTGGGCTTGCCCTCGGATCCGTTGTCTGAGTCGAGTTGGGAGCGATCGCTGGACATTTAAGTTTGCCGTCTCCGGATCACGATATAACGTGCCCCCCTCATGAACGACATGACCAAGGGCCCCGTCTCAAGTCATGTGGTGCGGCTCGCAAGCTTTATTGCCCTCTCCACTGCGTTCCAGACCCTCTATTTTCTCGCTGACCTCTATTTCGTTGGAAAGCTGGGCAAAGAAGCCGTGGCGGGGGTCAGCCTCGCAGGCACGGTCATGTACCTCGTCCTGGCGCTCACCCAGTCGCTGGGCGTGGGTGCGACCTCGCTCATCGCGCAGTCGCTTGGGCGGAAGGAGCACAACGAGGCGGAGCGCGTTTTCAATCAGTCGCTGATCCTGTCCTGCGTCACCGGCCTCATCTTCGGCATCGTCTTCTTCCTGTTGCGCAACGCCTATTGCGATGCGCTCTCCGCGGATTCAGCCACCGCGGCCCAGGCCGAGGCTTACCTGAACTGGTTCATTCCCGCGCTGTTCCTTCAGTTCCCCTTGGTCGCGATGGGTTCGGCCCTGCGCGGGATGGGCGACATGAAGATCCCAACCCTGATCCAGATCGGGACCCTGATCGTGAACATCGCGCTCGCGCCCACCCTGATGTTCGGCTGGATCACCGGAACGCCGCTCGGTGTGGCCGGCACCGCGATCGCGTCCCTGGTGGCGGTCCTTTTGGGCGTGGTCGCGTTCACAAGCTACTTCAGGCGCGCCAACAGTCCTCTGAAGTTTCGGCGGGACCAGTGGGATCCGGATCTCCGTCTGTGGTGGAGCATGCTGAAGATCGGCGTGCCCGCGGGCGGTGAATTCGCCTTGATGACGGTGTACGCGGCCCTGGTGTACGACATCATCCGGCCCTTTGGGGCGGCGGCACAGGCGGGCTTCGGCATCGGCGCGCGCATCATGCAGGCATTGTTCCTTCCAACCGTGGCCATCGCCTTCGCGACCGGCCCGGTGGTCGGACAGAACTACGGCGCGCGGCTCGGCGATCGCGTGCGCGGCGCCTTCAAGGCGGGGGCCGCCATGAGCAGCACGGTCATGATCATCCTGACGGTGCTCTGCCACATTGCGCCGGACGCGCTGATTCGGATCTTTACATCGGATGCGGAGGTCGTGCGCTACGGGGCCGAGTATCTCCAGATCATCAGTTGGAACTTCTTGTTCTCCGGCCTGGTGTTCGTGAGTTCGAGCGTCTTCCAGGGAATCGGCAACACCCTTCCCTCCCTCATCAGTTCATTGCTGCGACTGATCATCTTCGCGGTGCCTTCCTACATGCTGTCGCACCGGCCGGGCTTCGAGCTGAAGCACGTGTGGTTCATCGGCGTGATCGCGGTCGCACTTCAGTTCATCCTCAACATGACTCTGCTGAACCGCGAACTCAACCTGCGGCTCGCCTTCAAGGGCGACGCGCAGGCGCCGTCGGTCGTGACCGTCATCCCGATCGAGGGCTGACATCGGCTCCCGTATGGGACGAAGCGATGTTGCGGCGTATGGTCGATGTATGAACACACGTCACTTCGCGCCGCTCGCTCTCGCCCTTCTGATCGGCGCTCCGGCGCTTTCCACCTTCGCCGACGACAAGGAGGGCAAGGAAGCCGAGCGTCTCGAAGAGAGCCGCCAGGTGCTCCTGGAGCTGGCCGGAGTGAAAGAAGGCGCGCCGCGTGACCTCGTCGCAAAGGCCAAATGCGTCATTGTCATTCCCGGCGTGAAGAAGGCGGCGATCGGCATCGGCGGACGCTTCGGCTACGGCGCCGCGCTATGTCGTACCGATAGCGGCACCGGTCCATGGGGTCAACCCCTCATGGTGGAACTCAAGGGGGCGAGCATCGGATTCCAGATCGGCGGCCAGTCATCCGACTTCGTCCTTCTGGTCATGAATCAAAAAGGCGTGAACTACCTGTTGAGCA
>JBDTQB010000067.1:0-17242 GCA_039932395.1 Vicinamibacteria bacterium
CGCCGCGGCCTCGGAGGCCGAAGTGACGGAATTGAAGCGGCTGATGGACGCGCTCCGCGCCGCTCAGTAGTCGATCGCTAGAAAATCCACTTCAGCGGTTTTGCCGCTTTCAGCGCCATGCGACTCTCCTCGCCCGCTGGGATACGCGCGAGGTAGACGCCGGGCCGACCTGAAAGTCCGGTCGCCGTACACGCCTGCGGCGGTGCGTCGAAGGTTGGCAGGCGGTACTCGCCTTCGTGCATGAGCCGATACACGCTGAGATAGGGCCAGTTCCCAAGGGAAATCCGCGGCCCTGCGTTGCCCGAACGAAGATCTCCGAACACGCGTGCATGCGAACTCTCGATCCGGATCTGCAGTTCGCGCTGCCCAAGAAGTTCCTCGGGGACTCGCGCACGCCAGATCTGGCGGAAGTCCTGCGGCTCACGATGGCCTCGAAACGTCGCCAGACCAAACGGCGGCATCGTGGGTACAGTCGGCTCCAGTTTGGATCCATTGACCTCGATCTCCAGCGCTTGACCCTCGTCCGACTGCGCATCGATCAAGAGCCAGGCGGGATCGAGCGGCGCGCCGCCGGCGTTCTCGGTTGTGGGCGTCGGCATCTGGCAGGACACCACGAGCGCGGCTGGGGCAACCGTCCATTCCGTCCGGCCCGTGTCCGTCCACGCCGCTGCGATGGAGCTGCCGAGAAGGACCGTGATTCCAATGAGGGATGCCAGGATCCGCGCGCGCGCGTCGGCAGACCAGCTCGTGACCGCCTTCCACAGTGCCGTTCCCAGTCCGATCCACGACAGACCGCGAACCAGGATCAGGAACAGGTCGCCGGAAACGTTCACACGGGCGAACCAGATCGCGGGAAGCAGCGCACCGATCGCAGCCGCCGCAAGAGCGCCCTGCAGGAGGCGCTGAGCGCGCCGTTCCTGCCAAAGCCGATCCAGCACGATGGCCGCGCCGATGACGATAAACGGCAGCGCCGGGGTCGCGTACTTGTTGAAGACATGGTAAGCGGGATACGTCATCGACAGCATCACGAAGGGCAGCGCGAGGATCGCGCGACGACCGGTCAGAAGAAGCGGAAGGCTCAGGACGAACAGCACGATCAGACCGCGATGAAATGGGATCTGAAGGGCGTAGGGCAGAACGAACGAGACCGCGAAGGGGTTGTCGGGTTGATTCCAGAGGCGATGCAGATTCGTGAGCACGGTTTGGGCCGACCGACCCGCATGACGAGCCACGAACGCCGCAACATCCGCGAAGGTCGAAGACACCGCGGTCTCGCCCTTCATCGCGATCAGTTCCTGCTGGTACGCAGTGTCTTCGATGCGAAGCGGGCCCTGCCAGCCGTCGCTCTCCGTGTAGAGCCAGAAGCCAAGGGGATGGGGCGAGGTGTAGGCAAAGAATCCGTACTGCTTGTCGAGCACGTAGGCGAGGGGTTTGGAGAAGTGTTCGGCCGCGGCGACCGGCAACAAGACGGTGAACGCGCCCAGCAACGGAATCGCAATCTGCGACGGACGCTTCGCCAGAGAGAACGTCCATGGGATCAAGCAGAGGATCAACGCCAGCAGCAGGAACGACAGGCCTTGCGGATGGAGGCAAAGGCCCAGCCCGAGCAGCACGCCCGCGCCCAAGAGGCGCCGCGCCTCGCTCAGACGGTCCGACGCGCGCAGCGTGACGAGCGCGGCCATCAGCCACGCGCACATGATGAACGGCTCTGGCTGAACGATTCCCGGCGCGATGGAAAACGTCGGATGAAGCACAGCGATGCCCATCGCAATCTTCCCGGCGCGCGGGCCGGCGACCCTCTCGCAGATCGCCACGATCATGCCGACCGCGCAGGCCATGGCGAGGGCCTGAATCGCGTAGATCAGCCAGAGTCCCCCACCGCCGAGGAGCCGGAGGAATCCGTACAGCACCCCTGTCGCGGGCAGAGCGAGATAGGGCTGAAGATCGCTGAGGGCCGGGCCGAGGGCAAAGGGTGAATGAAGGCCCGCCGCAGCCTCGGCGTACTTGCCTCCCATCTCGAAGTACGCGGCCGGATCGCCCATGGGAAGCGGCTGATCGAAGATCGCGAACTGAATCGTGGTCAGGCAAAGCGACGCGGTGAACGCCGCCAGAGACCATCGGCTGATCTCGGCGCGAGCCACGAAGCGCGCGCGCTTAAGGGCGACCGCCAGCGGCGCAAGCAATGCGATCACGAGGATGAGCGGCTGCAGCTGCTCGGCGGCAAGAGAGGCAAAGGTCGACGACAGGCTTCCGCGCGCAAGCAGGAGAAAGCCAGCGACCAGAATCGTGCTCCAAGCGAGTGCTTCCTTCAGCCCGCGCCGCGAAAGAGCGATCGCAACCATGCCCAGAAGAAGGATCAGCGCGGCCTGAGTCCACGGGGTGTCACTACGAACGATCTCCAGGCCATACAGCCGAATCCGCGCATCCGACTCGATGGCGACAGACCCACCGCGCGGCAAATCGAGGCTCACACGGGTCGGCGCTTCGGAACCCACGATGGTTTTCTCGACGCCGTCCGCCTGCAAGTGAATCGGGCCGTCGCCCGAAAGGTGAGCGGTCAGCCGCAGCGATTCCGGTGGAAGATCGAGGCGGCCGCCCTTCCCTTCGGAAACGATTCCAGCCAAATCCAATCGCCCCCGGCCGAAACCCGTGGTGAGCGAGTGCGCGCCAAAGTTCGCGGGCGCGTCCATCCGGTTGACGAGGAAGGGAAAGAGCGTGCCCGCCGCCAGAGCCGCCACACACAGTGTGCGGACCTTCGGTCGGATCAAACCAGCTCCGAGTACCGGGTGAGTTGGACGTTGTGACGGGCGAGGGTGTCCCGCACATCCGTCGCCTGTACCGCGGCCAGCTCCTGATGCCACTTAAAGCCCCACGCGGGATAGGCCTGCTCCAGCAGCTTCTGATCGGTCCCCGGATGCACGACCAGCTCAGTGACACCTTCGGGAAGATGGGGAATCCCCTTGACCAGCTGAAGGCCGGTGAGACGGCCGCTCGGCGACGGGAGCCAGAGCGAATCAGGAGTCTTCATCCCGCGCTCGCGCGCCGCTCGCTGGACACGCTTCGCGAGAGGGGCCAGAAAGAGACTGAACTTGGTGCGGCTCGGAACCACGCGGGCGCCCGCGCGCAGGCCCTTGACCTTGTAGTGCTGGGCCAGGCGGTAAAGGATCGACCGGAGCTGCGGGAAGAAGTGAGTGTGCTGGTGGGAATCGAAGTGCGTGATGTCGAGTCCGGCGCGCAGGACCCGTTGGATCTGGGCGTCCCATTCCATCTCGATCTCCTCGAGATCGATCCGGCCTTTCATCAGTTCGACGAACAGATGCCGATAGGTTTTCGGGAAGACTCCTTTAGGCGCCAGAGTCTTGAGATTTCGCGTTCCCAGAAGCGGCCGCTCCTCCACCAAGGTGAGGTGAATTCCGACGTCGATCTTCTTGCGCTTGACCACAAGCGCACACGCGTGATCAAAGGCCCTCCCGCACGCGACGATCGAGGTCGACGTGACGATGCCCTGTTCATGCGCTTCGAGAACGCCTCGATTGATGGCTTCGTGGATGCCGAGGTCGTCACCGCTGACGATGAGGCTGCGAGTCATGCCCTGGGCCTTCGCCCCGTGAAGAGAACGTGAGGAGAGGTGTAGCCCGCATCAAGATGGCGAACGGCGACCGATTCAAAGCCGATCCGCTCCAGGCGAGACGCCAGGGCCGCACTCGATTCGAAATACATCTTGTCGCCGGTGGTGATGCGAAGAACCCGGGTGCTCATGAATTCCTGCAACTTGAGGCGTTCGAACTTCCAGCGCGGTTCCGTCGTGATCTCCTTGAGGACGAAGAGGCCGCCTGCGCGGAGCTTCTGAAGACAGATTCGCAGAAACCCATCCCACTGCGACTCCGGAACCAGATACAACACATCGATGAGCGCGACCGCATCGAATCCGGTCTCCGGAACTTCCTCAAGTCGGGCGTGCCGGAACTCGATGTCGGCACGATCGCCGACACTCGCCCGCGCCGACGCGATCTTGGTCTCCGACAAGTCAACTCCGAGGACGCGGAGATGATCGCCACGGAGCCAGGCTTCATTGGAAACAAGACCGTGACCGCAGCCGATGTCCAGCAAGGACCCGGAGAGCGGCAAGGCATCGACCACCGCGCCAAGCGGCGCCGACCACGCCCGCAGGCGCGTGTGGAGGCGCACACCGAGCGTTTGCTTCCGGTAGAGCGGGAGGGCCTGCATCGATCATTCCTGCGCTCAGGCCACTTCGCGCCGAAGGGCGAGCATCTCGCGCACGATCTTCACGATGACGGTGGGCGATGAAAGTGTTGAGACGCCCCGGGACCTGGGGAAATAGTCCACTCCGATCTGGATAATGTGGGCGCCCGTTTTGCGGGCCCGGCAGAGGAACTCCACGTCGATGAAGCTTCCGTCACTCTTGAGGACGAACTTATCGAGGAGTTCGCGCTTGAAGAGCTTGAACGAGAAGTTCACGTCCTTGATAGCGAGACCGAACATCGCGCGAACCAACGAGTTGTAGAAGAAAGAATAGATCGTCCGCAGCAATCCTTCGGACGTGCGGTCAAACCGATAGGCGGAGACCACATCCGCTTTCTGAACCTCAAGGAGGCGCACCGCGCGCCTCACCTCGTGCAGATCAAAAGGCAGGTCGGCGTCGGTGTAGAGAATCAGATCCTTGGTCGCGACCGCATACCCCGCGCGCAACGTTCCGCCGAGCTTCTTGTTGGCGGCGTTGTGGACCGCCGTGACCTTCGGATCCTTCGCGCGGATCGATTCGATGATCTCGTGCGTGCGATCCGTGGACGCATCGTTGACCAGGATGATCTGGTAGTCGCTCGTGATCGGAGTCAGGGCCTCCACCGCCGCCTCGTAGGCGCGCATCACATAGTCCTCTTCGTTAAAGAGGGGGAAAACGACGCTGATCGACGTCATGGGGAGGGGTGAGAATAGTGGGGCCGGGCCGAGTTGAGAAGCCGGTCATAGGTTTCGAGGGTCCGTTGGTCGGAGTGCTCCGTCTCGGAGAACTCGCGGGCTCGACTTCCAAGCCGCTGAGCAAGCTTTGGGTCGCGAGCCAGAGCATCGATCGCACGAGCGACGCCGCCTTCCTCGTCGGTCGGATCCACTCGCCTTACGGCGTCGTCTGGGATCTCCGACTGGTTCGCAATGTCGGAAATCACCACCGGCCGGCCTTGCGCCATGACCCTGAGAAGAGCGGCCGACGTTTCACGGGCGGTGGGATAGCGCAGATGGACGACCACGGTGCTGAGTTCCATCGCGGCGGAGAACTCCGCCGTATCCAGCCTCCCGGTGACGATGGTTCGAGCAGTCACACACGCGTTGTCCAACGCGCCCCTGAGCCACTCCGGGTCGGCGGCCGGTCCGGCGAGGAGGAGTCGGGCGCCTGGATGGATCTCCGCAATGCGCTTGAAGGCTCGGGCCAGCGTGTCGATGCGTTTCTCGCGAGTCAGAAGACCAAAGGCACCGACCACAAGGTCGCCGTCTTTGATTCCCCAGCGTACGCGCAGCGCGGCTACGGTTGCGACATCTGTTCGGATGCGCCGAACCGGCATCGCCACCTTCGTGACGGAGAGATCCGGACGAGCCACCCGCATGGACTCGAGCATGAAGTCGTTGTGAGCGGCAGCGGCGCGCGCATGGATCAGGCTTGGCTCGAAGAGTGGGAACACATAGGGCAGCAGATCGCCGGTAGAATTGAAGTGAGCATCCTTAAGACGTTCGCCCTGACCCGGATAAACAGCTTCGATGGCCGACCGGTAACCCTCATGTTTCGCCTCGGCCTTCATCCGTTTCTCATGGCTGGACGGATCCGCGGCATAGGCCTGCGACTCGGGAGACTCGAGAAAGCGGCGCGTGTAGGAGTGGTGCAACACCAGGTCATGCAACACAACGATGCCTGGATGACGCTCCATCCAGTCGTACATGAAATCGTGAGCCGGTGCGTTGCCCATCTGGTAGACGATGGCATCGAAGCGTGTCTTCCCATCACGGACGGGCAGCTCTGAGATGTGAAATGCGGGAGGATCCGGTACGAGAACCTCAACCTGATCGTGAAAGAGTTCCATCGAATGGGTGCCGCGGAGAGCCCGCACCACGTCCATGGTGTAGTCGGCGATGCCGGTCGGAGCCGGCGGGAGCGGCGAAACGATGGCCAGCCTCAAATGTTGCCTTTTCAGCGACGCGCGTAGAGCGCGTACTCCAGCGCGCCGTACAGCAGGCCGTTCAGGCGATCCACGTTCTCGTTGAATGCCTCGACCACGGGTTCTGGAATCGTCGCCGCCGCCTCAAGCCGGCGGAGCTGCGACAGCGGCTCGATCGGAGAAAGCATCGTGACACGCACATCCATGAAGCCCGCAGCCGACGCCAGGAACGACAGGGTCTCCGGATGAAGCGGCTTCTCGTGGGTGAGATCCCGATTGAACACTTCAAGCAGGCCCGTGACGCTGCGCGGATTGACGGTCTCCAGAATGAGCAGACCGCCCGGCTTCAGCACGCGATGCGATTCGACGAGGAGCGCCTGGAGAACCGGAGGCGGCAAGTGCTCGGCCACCTGCGCGGCGAAAACACCGCCCACGGAACCGCCGTCCACCGATCGGAGGAAGGCAATGAGATCTCCGCGCGCGACATCGAGGCCCGCGGCCTGACACACCGCCACCGCAGAGGCGTTGCTCTCGACGCCTCGGCCCTTGATTCCAGCGTGCGCAAGAGACTGCAGAAACTCTCCGCGCCCACAGCCAAGATCCAGAACCGTGGAACCTGCGGGTCGTTCCAAGAAATCGGCGGCGTATTTCGAGAAGCGGGCGACGAGCGCTGCATCGCTGCGACGGAAGCTGTTTTCAAACGCGACGTAGGCGCTGCTTTCCGCGGCGTCCACGGCGGCGCGTGCGATCTCCGGTGAAAGCGACTTGCTTTCGAGGGTCTCGCGGACGGACCGAACTTCCGCGCCGATCACCTCAACCCGGTCGATCAAACCCTTCAGTCCATCGATGCGGCGATGGAGGGATTCGAGACGACGATCGAAGGCCTCCAGAATCAGCTCGGAACGGAGCGTCGCGTAGCCCGAGGCGACGCGGTCTCGCGCATCGGTCGTGGGCAGGAGTCGCTGCGCGTACGCGATCAAAGCGGCTGACGTCTGCCTGAGATGCGCGAGCGCCTTGCCCTCTTCGGCTATGAAGCCGTTGAGCAGGCGCACCACGTTGGCGTTCCATTCCTGCTGACGCGCGATGATCGGCTTGAAGGCGTCGATGGCCTTGCGATCAAGAAAGCCGCCCGCCGCGATTTCGGGGGACGACCAGAGTTGATTGATCGCCTCAAGCTGCGCCGGCAGATCCTTGAGCTCTTCCGCGGGAAGCGGGAACGAGGCGAGGCGATCAAGGGCCGCAAGTGCTGCTTCATAGGCCGCGTCTTCTTCCGTCTGGCGCGCCTTCAGTTTCGCGAGCGGGCCGTCCTCGGGCGGAGTTCGATCGAGGAGCGACATCAAACTACTTTCCGACCACTCCCTGAAGCGGCGAACTGGCCGACGCATACTTGCGACGCGGCATGCGGCCGGCCAGGAACGCCTCACGGCCGGCGAGCACCGCGTGGCGCATCGCACTCGCCATGAGGACCGGGTCGTTGGCTTCGGCGATGGCGGTGTTCATGAGGACGCCATCGGCGCCCAACTCCATCGCGATCGCCGCATCCGACGCCGTCCCCACCCCTGCGTCCACGATGAGCGGGCAGGAGATGGCTTCGCGGATGAGTTCGATGTTGATGGGATTCTGGATCCCGAGCCCGCTGCCGATCGGCGCGCCCAGAGGCATCACGGCGGCGGCACCTGCGTCTTCGAGCTTCTTCGCCATGACGACGTCGTCGGTCGTGTAGGGAAGAACGATGAATCCTTCGGCAACCAGAATCTTTGTGGCTTCGAGCAGGCCGATCACGTCGGGATAGAGGGTCTTCGGATCGCCGATGACCTCGAGTTTCACCCACTCCGACAGGCCGGCCTCGCGCCCCAGACGCGCGGTGCGCACCGCTTCATCCGCGGTGAAGCAGGCGGCGGTGTTGGGAAGAATGAACATCTTCTTCGGGTCGATGAAGTCGAGCAGCGTGCCCGCACCCTTGGGTGCCGTCAGATCCACGCGGCGCACCGCCACCGTCACCATGTCGGCGCCCGAGGTCTCGTGCGCATCGCGCATCACTTCGAAGGTCGGGTACTTCCCCGTCCCCACGATCAGTCTCGAGGTGAAGGTTTTTCCGCGAATAGTGAAGGGCGTACTGATCGTCTCTTTCATCGCGCCGATTCTCTCAGTGAACCTTGGCTCGACTTGCGCGCTTCGGCTTCACGGGAGGCGTGCGCCCCTTGGCCGATTCCGGCTCGTGCTGAGGCGGCACGAACTTGGGCGCGATCGCGTGGTAAATCTTTGGTTTCTTCGCATGCAGGTATTCAAGGAACTGCTGGGGCTCCTTGAACTCGATCAATCCGACCTGTGGTGCATTCACTTCGCAGGCAGCATCGTCATACGCGCGGCAGATGTGAGGACGATTGAGATAGACGGAGCACATATTGCCCTCGCCCAGGTTCTTGCAGCGTGCCTCGAACTGCACATACCACTCGCCCGCCTCGTCACGGCAGACGCCGACCCCCTGGTGATACAGATGCCACAGAATCTCCGTCGCGGATTTCTGGGTGGTCGGCCCGTTGATTCCAACCGCGACGTAGGTGCAGCACTTGGCGCATTGAAGACACGAGACGCGGGCCGGATTCGGCGCGTCCTGAACGACTCGGAGTTTCACTGGGGGCATGGGAGACGCGAGGTTACGAGGTGACGATGCGTCCGTCCACCAGCTTCACCACACGGCGTGCATGCGCCATCACGCTTGGATCGTGGGTTGAAAAAATAAAGGTCGTTCCGGCGTCGCGATTGATCTCAAGCATCAGGTCGATCACAGCCTGGCCCGTCTCGGAATCAAGGTTCGCGGTGGGCTCGTCGGCAAGGACGATCAGAGGGTCGGTGACGAGGGCGCGAGCCACGGCCACACGCTGCCTCTGACCTCCGGACAATTCGTCAGGCCGGTGATGCATGAAGTCACCGAGGCCGACCCGCGCCAGCACCTCCTTGACCCGTGTCTTCGAGACGCTTCCCTGCCGCTTGAACAACAGCGGGAACTCCACGTTCTCGTAGGCGGAGAGCACGGGAATGAGATTGAAGGTCTGGAAGATGAAGCCGATCTTGTTGGCGCGCAGATCGGAGAGAGCGTTGTCGTCGAGCGTCTTGAGCGCGACGCCATCGATGAAGACCTCGCCCGTCGTGGGTGAATCGATGGCACTGACGAGGTTCAACAGCGTCGACTTGCCCGAACCCGATGGCCCGGCGATCGCGATGAACTCGGATCGCTCCACTTCGAGCGAAACATCGTGGAGCGCCCGCACGACGGTGCGGCCCAGGATGTAGTCCTTGCTGACGTTTCGAACGCTGACGGAACCCATGTGGTAGCGGACGGCCTAGAAGCTGTACTTCATCCGCGCCTGGACCGCGCGCTTGATGGGAGCGAGTTTGTACTCGGCGCTCTCGGGTCCGAAGAGAAGAACGACATCCAGATTCATCTGCACGTGACCGGTCGGAGCATAGGCGACTCCGGGAGTGAGGATGACTCCACGGTCTGAGAGACCGGCCACCGCGCGCAGATTGGCGGTCAGATTGGTCAGCACCTCGCTGCGCGTCAGCGCTACGGACGCGTAGTGACGCCGAAGACCGAGATTGCTGGAGAAAGGAATCGCCGCGTCGACGCTCCACGCAGCGAGCGAGGCCGCACGGGCTTGCGGAGGCAGACGCGCGTCGTTCGCGGCGGTCAGATTGTGATCGAGACGCGCGGTGTAGTCGCCGAACTGAGCGCCGTTCATCCCCTCGCCATTGAAGAAGTACTCCGCCGACACCGTGAAATCTCCCGGACTCCAGAGGGCTCCCGCTACGACCCGCACAAACCGATCATCCGGTCTCGCTCGATCGATCTCTGAGCCCTTGTAGATGGCACTCTCCATGTGAAGTGCTACGGGACCCAGCGCCCGGCCAAGATCGACACCGAATAGACCCTGTCGCGTCGTGCCCGCGACATACGTGAGCGCGATGTCGGTATCGCGCACCAGGAGACGCGCGCGCAACGCGCCCGTCCACTCAGGATCCGTCTCGCGAGCGAGCGAGCCAGGAAGATCGGTCAGTGCCGTCTGAGCGCGACCGGCGATCATGGTGATCGACGCCCATCCTGACGGCGAGATGTCGAGTCGCGCGGCATCGATGCCCGGCTGTTCCGTCCCCGGATTGGCGGGCGACTTCGGCGGCTCAAGCCGGGAGGTTGGATTCCACACGAACCCCGAGCCCCAAGCCGTCTTCTGCTTTCCAACCCGCACTAGAAAGCCATCGTCGGTCTTGTACTCGACAAACGCCTGCCGGAAGGTCAGACGCGCCTCGTCGGTCTTCCCCGTTTGCTGCTCGCCGAACGCTGAGACCTTCGCGCTGAACGAACCCCGCGTCTTCGTCAGAGAACCGGTGAGCCGGAAAAGATTCTCGGTGGGTGCCAGGCCGAAGACGTTGTCTCGATTCAGCAGAGTCGACGTGGAGCGATACAGGAAATTCTCGGCGCCCAGCTGATAGTCATCCGCCTGCGTGGTGACCGAGCCGAGAAAAAGCGCCAGCATCAGCGCGCACGGGCGGGAAAACCTCACGACCTCAACGCTCGCGTTCGAGCGATGCGGGCGAGAACATCCGCTCATCCAGTTTGGGATGGTCGTCGATCTTCAGAAACTTCAGCTCGGTGGACGCGCCGGTTTCCAAGGCACTCTCCATGAGAAGACGGGTCGGGCGCTTCCGTCCGCCGATCAGCTCGACTTCATCGGACCTCAGAATCTTGAGCTTCTTGCCGGAAATCGTGAAGTATTCCGCGATACAGGGAAAGAACGTCCCGTCCTTGCGAACGAGGTAGCGCACGCGGTCATAGGCGACGCCGCGATTGCGCGCCTTCAGCTCGAGAATGTCGCACGTGACGCCGTCGACCTTCTCTTCACCGGCCAGGGTCGCCTCATAGTCTTTGGTCAGGGAAAGGCGAAAGATGTCGCCATTGTTGAAGTCGCCGCCACCGAAGGTCTGCTTGGGGCCCACGCGCGCGACTTTCTCAGCCGCCGGAAGATAGATGTAGGTGTTGTCGTCGCGACGGAGATAGACCGTGCCTTTCTCCTTCGGCGGATCGGTGTAGCGGACAAGGCCACGATCATCGCCTGCTTTAAAGCCGTCCATCGTGACGACGCGCGCGGGCTTGCCGGAGCGGTTCACGGTCATGCGCAGCGTGTAGGACGCGGTCTCGCCGAGGACCGCGGCCTGCGCCCTTTCGAGGATGCGCGTGGCTCCGTTCGTCGGGCCCGTTTGACCGAACACGGACGGACCAGAGATCACGAAGACCAGAAGACAAAGATCCGCCAGAGCGCTGCGCACGCCCTATTGTCTCAAGCGGCAGAATGCAGACCCTACGCGGAGGAGCTACGGCTTGTCGGATTTCGGAAGAGGCTTACGGGCGAAGTAGTAAAGCGAGAAGGCGAGGATGGCGAAGGCGAGCACACCGACCGCGTCGCTCGCCTCAAACGGGCTGCCGATATGAAGCATGTTCTCTGGAAATTTCTTCGTGGTTTCGAGCGCTTTCACGGCAACTGCGAGGAGTCCGATGATGCCGCCGGCCGCAATCAGCCCAGAGGCATAAAGAGCACCCGGGGATGTCTCATCGTCACCCGCAGCGTTCTCCTGACCGCGTTCCGCGAGCCACCGCACCACACCACCGAGAAACAACGCCACCGAGGTGCCGATGGGCAGATACGCGCCGACCGCGAAGGAGAGCGACCGCACGCCGAGCAGCTCGACCACAAGAACCAGGAACGCGCCGATCAGCACGAGGCCCCACGGCAGCTTCTGGGTGAGGATGCCGTTGATGACGACCGACATCAATCGAGCCTGAGGTGCGGCGGCCTGATCCGAACCGATGCCCTGAATCCACTGCTTCTCAACCTGCCCGGTCGAGCGATCGAACAGGTACTTGCCTTCGGGGATGGTCGGCGAGCCGATGACGTTCAGCAGCGTGTAGGCCCGGCCATCGTGGTCGAACGACTCCGTCTCAATCTTGACGCCTTCCGGATTCGAGGACAGATCGACCGCGATCTTTGTATCGACAAATTTCTCCAGCCCTTTGTTCATGACGATCAGGGTCGCGCCGATAGCGAAGCAGGACGCGAGCACGCCGGCCATTAATCCGATCTGCTGCGCGCGCGGCGTGGCGCCAACCAGGAATCCGGTTTTCAGGTCCTGGGACGTGTTCCCCCCGTTGGCCGCTGCGATACAGACGCTGCCGCCGATCATCAACGCGAGCGCTCCGTAAGGCGCCGCGGTCCAGCCGACAATCAGGAACAAGCCACACGTTGCCATCAACGTCGCAATGGTCATCCCGGAAATCGGATTCGACGACGTTCCGATCAAGCCGCAAATGCGTGAAGACACGGTGACGAACAGGAAGCCAAAGACCAGCACAAGCAGTGAAGCAATGAGGTTCGCCAGCATGCCGGTGGGTGCGCCTGGAATGGGCATGAAGGTCAGCATGCTCCACATGGCGACGATGATGACCAGCGAGCCACCGAGCACGACGGTGATGGGGAGGTCGTCGGATGTTCGCCCCACCGCGACCGAACCCGCGGCGCCGCGGCCACGCGACTTTCGGATTTCGACCAGGCTCGACGTCAGCGCAGAGATCACGGTGGGAATGGTGCGGAGCAGCGTTATCAGGCCTGCGGCCGCCACTGCACCGGCACCGATGTAGCGGACATAGGAGGTGTACAGCTCCGGCGAGGTCATATCGGCGATGGGAATCGTGCCCGGGAAAAGCGGGGCTTGGATGGATGAGCCGAAAAACTTGATCATCGGCATCAGCACGCACCAGGAGGCCAGACCACCCGCGAAGATCACGCCGGCGATGCGCGGTCCGATGATGTAGCCGACCCCCAGGTACTCCGCGGTGGTGGAGATGCGAAGCATGGCGCCCGGAAAGAACTTCGGTGCATAGGTTGGAAGCTCGTTGACCATCGCGAACGCGTTGCTGTTCTGGATGAGCGTGTAAAGACCACCCAGTCCCAGACCGTAGAAGACACGGCTCGCGAACGAACCGCCCTTCTCACCCGCGATTAGAACATCGGCGCACGCAGCGCCCTCGGGGTAGAGCAATTTGCCGTGTTCCTGCACGATGAGTTGCCTTCGCAGCGGAATCATGAAGAGAACGCCGATGAATCCACCAATCAGCGACAAGACCAGGATGCGCATGTAGTCGAGCCCGAAGCCCAGGAAGATCAGCGCCGGCAAGGTGAAGATGACGCCTCCCGCGACCGACTCACCCGCCGACCCGGTGGTCTGCACGATGTTGTTCTCGAGGATCGACGCCTTGCCCAGCGCGCGCAACACGGAAATCGACAGCACCGCAATCGGAATGGAAGCGCTGACGGTGAGCCCGGCGCGCAGGCCGACGTAAACCGTGACCGCGCCGAAGATGACCCCGAACAACATTCCAAAGCCGATGGCGCGGAACGTCAGTTCCGGAACGATTGCGTCATCCGGTACATAAGGCTTGAACGCTTTCGGCTCAGAGACAACTTCCGCCATGCGACCTCCTGGGGTTTTGATCTGCTTTGAAGCTAGCTGAACGGGCTTTCCTTGAGCCTACGCCGAAAACCGCCGGATGGGCGTTTTGCGCGGGACGGTTTCCCGTTCCTATACTTTCGCCACGTCATGAAACTCCGTCTCCTTCTCGTCCTCGCTTTGCTCGCGTTTTCGTCGCGGTCCTTCGCGCAGGTTGGGGGCCTTGGGCAGTACGACCCGCAATACCTGGAGAATCTTTATGGCCCCGTGCGTGATGTCAGCCTGAACGATCTGCTCTTCAGCCCCGAGTCCTACTCGGGCAAAGCGATCCGCGTGAAGGGCCGGGTGGGCGTTCAAGGGATTTCCGGAACCAGTTGGGAACTGAACGACACCGGTTCACGCGTCACCATCATCCCCATCCGCCAGGGAATGAACGAGGACAAGCTGACCACGCTCGCCGGACAGATCATCGAGGTCACCGGGCTGTTCACGTCCAGCGCGGGCCAGAGCGGCGGGACCGACCAGGTCAGCGGAAGCGGTGGCTACATTCAGTTCTGGAGTTGGGCCGGGCCGCCTGAGAAAGTCGACAAGACAAAGGCAGCGGTCGTGTCCCTCGAGCAGCTCGTCACCCGAGCCGGAAAGATGGATGGCCAGCTCGTCCGCGTCGTCGGCAAGTTTCGCGGACGCAATCTGTTCGCCGACCTTCCCGGCAAATCAATGCGCACGGTCAACGACTGGGTGATCAAGGATTCGCTTTTCGCCATCTGGGTCACCAATAAGAAGCCCAAAGGCGATGGCTTCGAGCTGGATCCTTCGATCCGGCGCGACACAAATCGCTGGATCGAAGTGATCGGTCGGCCCACCACCCGCAATGGCGTCATCATCATCGACGCCGCACAGGTGGCCCTCACTCAGCCGCCCACGCCCAAGGCCGATGCGGCGCCCGCGCCTCCTCCGCCCGAACGTCCCAAGGTCCCGCCATCCATCGTCTTTTCCCTGCCCCTGGATGGCGAGAGCGACTTCGACTTCTCCGGTCGCATCATGGTCCAGTTCAACAACGACATGGACGAGGACAGCTTCAAGGGGCGCGTCGGCCTGCGTTACGAAGGCCCCCCGGTGCCGGGCGATCCGGGCTTTGAGGCGATGCGCGTCACCTACGACGGCGGCAACAAGGCTCTCGTGGTGGACCCTGGGTCGCCCATCCTTCGAGGACGCATCCTGGACCTCGTGCTGCTCACGGGCATTGTCGATATCGACGGCCAACCCCTTGCCCGGCGCGATGGCAAGCCCGCCGAAAAAGACGTCGCCGAAATGCTCCGATTTAAGGAGTAGCCCGCCGCCCGGTCAGGCGACGCCGAGACGCTTGAGCGCGCTCGCGCCGATATCGCGACGGTACTGCGACCCATCAAAGTCGATCTGCTCGACCGCTTCGTACGCGCGATTAAGCGCCTGCGGCAGTGAGGCGCCGAGAGCCGTCACCGCGAACACACGGCCGCCAGCGGTCATGAGCTTCCCGTTCTCCATCACGGTCGCGCCGTGGAGGATCTGCAGACCTTCGTCTGAATCCGGGACGCGACGGATCTCGCGGCCCTGGGCGACGTTGTCGGGATAACCCTCGCTTGCGACCACGACGCAGGCCGCCGGTTCCTTGGCCCATTCGACCTTGACGTCGGCCAAGGCGCCATCGGCCACGGCCACCAGAAGCGAAGCCAGGTCGCTCTTCAGGCGCGCCAGGATGACCTGACATTCCGGGTCGCCGAAGCGCGCGTTGTACTCAAGGACCTTGGGCCTGCCATCCGTGCCGATCATCAGTCCCGCGTACAGAACGCCGGCGAACGTGCGGCCTTCTTTGGCGAGTCCCGCAATGGTCGGGATGACGATGGAACTCATGATCTCCTTGTGGAGTTCGAGCTTGAGGTTCAAGGCGGGAGAGATGGTTCCCATGCCGCCGGTGTTGGGACCCTTGTCGCCATCCTTCAGGCGCTTGTGGTCCTGGACGCTCGCGAGGGGAACGGCGCGCGTGCCATCGCACAGGACGAGGAACGACACCTCTTCCCCCGCGATGAACTCTTCGATGACCACACGCTCGCCCGCCTTGCCGAAACGCTTGTCTTTCAGCATCGATGCGGCCGCAGACACCGCGTCTTCGTAGGTTTCGCACACGATGGCGCCCTTGCCCGCGGTCAGGCCGTCGGCCTTGACCACGCACGGAAAGCCGAAGGAACCTTCTTTGAGAATGCGCTGGGCTTCGTCAAACGAACCCACCACGGCATAGCGAGGCGAAGGAACGTTGTGGCGGGTCAGGAACTCGCGCGCGAACGCCTTGGATCCTTCGATCTCGGCCGCCGCACGCGTCGGTCCGAAAATCCGAAGACCGCGCTTCTTGAACTCATCGACAATGCCGAGCATCAGCGGAAGCTCAGGACCGACAATGGTCAGATCGGCATGGATCGTCTGGGCGAAGTCGGCAAGCTCGACCGTGTTGGACGCTTCGATCGGGACGAGCCGGGCGTGCTTCGCGATGCCCGCATTGCCGGGGGCGCAGTAGATGTCATCCACCGCACCAATGCTGCTTTCGCGAAGCTTGGCCACGATGGCGTGTTCGCGGGCTCCGTTTCCGACGACGAGAATCTTCATTCGATTCCCCTTATGGTCGGTTCAAAGGCTGGACTTTGTCAACCCAAGCCCCTGAATCACTTTCGGGCCGCGGCGCGGGCATAGATGTCACGCACGGGTAGCCCGGTCGCCTGCCCCGCCTCCTTCGCAGCTTGTCGCGGGGTGGCTCCCATGGAGACTTCCGCATCGAATCGGTCGAGCGCCTCCTCCATGGACCCAGACTTCGGGGCGTCTGCGGGGGCTCCCGCGACCACCAGAACGATCTCGCCCAGGACCTCCGCGCGCGACTGAAGCTCTTTCGCGATATCACTGAGCAGAGCGCGCTTCAGCTCTTCGTGAAGCTTCGTGACCTCACGACACAGGAAGGCGCTACGGTCCCCGAGTGTTGCAATGACGTCGTCGATCATGTCGATCACGCGATGAGGCGACTCATAGAAGATGAGCGTCGCACGCTGCGTCTTCAGTTCGAGCAGGCGCTCGCGCCGGGCTGACCCCGTTCGCGGAAGGAAGCCCGCGAAGTAGAAGGCATCTGTCGGAAGGCCGCTGACCGAGAGTGCCGCGACCAAAGCGGATGGACCGGGGATGGGACTGACCGCGAGACCTCGTTCGTGGGCCGCCCGGATCAGCGCAAAACCCGGATCGGAGATCGTCGGCGTCCCCGCGTCGCTGACCAGCGCGATGTTCACTCCCTGGGTTAATTTGCCCAGAAGTTCGTCCACCCGCGCCAGTTCATTGTGCTCGAAACAGGAAATGAGCGGCTTCTTGATTCCCAGATGATTGAGCAGTTTGGAGGTCCGGCGAGTGTCCTCACAGGCAATCAAGTCCACCTCTTTCAAACACTTAACCGCCCTGAAGGTCAGATCGTCCAGGTTGCCCAGGGGGGTTGCGACCACAAAGAGCGTTCCGCCCGTTTCCTTGACAGTCTCAGAGGCCATCGCCTAGCATTCCCTTCTAATTCCCGT
>JBDTQB010000068.1:0-17138 GCA_039932395.1 Vicinamibacteria bacterium
TAGCCGAAAGCATCCATTCACCAAAGCCAGCCCAGGAGATCCCATGTTCGGAAAGCCCTACTCGGAATACGTTCGCTATCAGATGCCGTTTCTCATCGCCACCACCGTGATCGGCCTCGCCCGCCTCGGTCTGTCGCTCGGCGGCCAGCCCAACTCGGTCGTCAAGTACTTTTCGATGACGGTCGTCGGATTCATCGGAATTTTCTACTACGCCCTCACCGTGCGGCGCAGCGGGTTCGGAACCTACAAACACATGATTCCGATGATCTTCAACCAGGGCATGATCGCGCACATCATCGCGGTCATCGGGATCGCGCTTTCGGCGAATGGCCACCCCAACGTGTTCGACGCGCCGGAGTTCCGGGGTCCCGGCGACACCTCGCAGGTGACCCCCATGACCCATGCGCTCGCTCATATCTTCCTGGGGTCATGGGCCGGAACCCTGGTGGGCTGGATCGTTGGCTGCGTCGTCATGGCGGTCGGCGGCGGGCGCAAGAAGTAGCCAGGGAGAGACCTATGCAATTCGTGTTGATGCACAAACAAAGCGCCGACGAAGAAGCCGGCATCCATCCCACTCCGGAGTTCATGGCAGGGATGGGCAAACTGATGACCGACGCGACCGAGGCCGGAGTTTTCCTGGGCGGCGAAGGACTGAAGTCGAGCCATCACCGCGTCCGCCTCAACATCAAGGGAGATGAGCGGACGATCACGAAGGGGCCGTATGCCGGTGACAATGAACTGATCGCCGGCTTCGCCCTGGTCAAAGTGAAGTCATTGGACGAAGCGGTCGACTGGGCGAGCCGCTTCGCGAGGGTGATCGGCGATGGTGAAGTGGAGGTCGGTGAAGTGTGCGAAGCCTGGGATCTGGGCTTCATGCCCAAACCGGAAGGTCCGCTGCCCACCCGCTACCTGATGTTGCACAAGTCGGACGCGCTCTCCGAAAGCGGCGCGCAGCCCTCGGCGGAAATGATTTCGCAAATGGGCGCGCTCATCGGAGACATGCAGAAGGCCGGCGTCTTCATCGCGGCCGAAGGACTTCAGCCGAGTTCAAAAGCGAAACGTCTGCGGTACAAGAAAGGCAAGCGTGTCTCCGTGACCGACGGCCCGTTCGCCGAGTCGAAGGAATTGATCGCCGGGTACTCGGTCTTCGAGCTAGCCTCCATCGACGAAGCCGTCGGGTGGGCCGATCCTTTCGGCGCGCTGTTTGATGAGGTTGAAGTCGACATCCGTCCCCTGGAGAAATGAAATGCTACTGACCATCCTCGCCGTCATCGTGGCGGTCATCGCCATCGTTCTGATCGTGGCCTCGACTCGTCCGGATTCCTTCCGGATCGAACGACAGATCACGATCAACGCATCGCCTGACAAACCGTTCGCCTTGATCCAGGACTTCCATCGCTGGACTGAGTGGTCGCCCTGGGAACAGCTCGATCCGAACCTCGAGCGCACGTACAGCGGCGCACAGAGCGGTCCGGGTGCGATGTACGACTGGAAGGGAAACTCCAAGGCCGGCACCGGCCACATGGAGATCCTGGAAGCTGTTGCTCCGTCCCGCGTGGAGATCAGGCTGGACTTCATCGCGCCCTTTGAAGCGCATAACATCGCGGACTTCGCACTCACTCCGGAAGGAGGCAGCACGCGCGTGGTGTGGGCGATGCATGGGCCGCAGCCCTTCATGAACAAGCTGATGAGTGTCTTCATGAACATGGACAAACTGGTCGGACCGGACTTCGAGAAGGGCCTGGCCGCGATCAAGCGGCTGTCCGAAGCGTAGAAGTCCAAAAGCGTCCCGGCCCCCGCGCGGGGCCCTGGGCGGACCCAATCCTTCACTATCATCGGGGGTCGTGCTCCCCGATGAGATTCATCGCACGATTGACGCGGTCTGGCGGATGGAATCCGCGAAGATCATCGGCGCACTGGCGCGCATGGTCCGCGATATCGGTCTCGCTGAAGAACTCGCTCAGGATGCCTTAGTCACCGCCCTCGAGAAGTGGCCGTCAACGGGAATTCCCGACAACCCCGGCGCGTGGCTCACCGCCACCGCCAAGCGACGCGCGCTCGACCTTTTGCGGCGCGGCAAGATGCTCGAACGGAAGCACGGAGAGATCGCGCGCGAGCTCGGAGAGCTTCAAGGACTGGCCGCGACAAATATGGAAGCGGCCGCCGACGATCACGTGGGCGACGATGTGCTGCGCCTGATCTTCACGTCGTGCCATCCGGTTCTGGCTCCCGAAGCACGGGTAGCCCTGACCCTCAGACTGCTGGGTGGATTAAGCACGGATGAGATCGCGCGGGCGTTTCTTGTGCCCGAACCCACCATCGCTCAGCGCATCGTCCGCGCCAAGAAGGCCCTGACCGCCGCTCACGTCCCGTTCGAAGTGCCGCGCGGCGATGAACTGACAGATCGTCTCGCCTCCGTCCTCGAAGTCCTGTACCTCATCTTTAACGAGGGCTACTCGGCCACCGCGGGCGACGATTGGATGCGCCCCACGCTGTGCGAAGAGGCCACCCGGCTGGGGCGAATCCTGGCCGAACTGATTCCACGCGAACCCGAAGTGCATGGCCTCATCGCGTTGATGGAGATTCAGGCGTCGCGCTCAAAGGCCCGCGTCGGCCCCGGTGGAGAGCCGATTCTCCTCCTGGACCAGAACCGCGCGCGCTGGGATCAGTTGCTCATCCGCCGAGGTTTCGCGGCTCTTGAACGCGCCCAACGCCTGAACCTCCCGCTCGGCCCCTATGTCCTGCAAGGCGCGATCGCCGCCTGTCATGCGCGGGCGACGACCGCGGCAGCCACCGATTGGCGTGCCATCGCCAGCCTCTACGCTTCGCTCGCTCAGATCTCTCCCTCGCCCGTCGTGGACCTGAATCGAGCAGTCGCGGTGGGCATGGCGCAAGGGCCGGCCGCGGGACTGGTCATCATCGACGCTCTGGCTGAGGAAGGCTCGTTGAAGGCCTATCACCTCATGCCGGCCGTTCGCGGAGACCTGCTCTTCAAGCTCGGCCGGTTCGAAGAAGCGCGCCATGAGTTCGAGATCGCGGCCTCCATGACCCGCAATACCCGCGAACAACAGGTTCTCCTCCGCCGAGGCGTCGAATGCATCTCACGAATCAGTAAAGTGCCCTCCGCATGATCAGCCGATTCATCTCATCCTTCTTCGCCTTCATGGGACGGCTGTCCCGCGGTGCGTTCGTCGGCCGCGCCCTCTTCGTCGGCCTCAGCTTTCTCGTTTTCTTCGTCTTCATCGAGACCATGCTGAGCCGATCCGCGACGTGGATTCTTTATCCGCCGCTTTTCCTCGCCGCCTTTTCCCTCTCGATTCGCCGCCTCAAGGATCGCGCCACGTCCGCGTGGTGGCTTCTGGCTGCGGTCATTCCAGTTCTCGGCCCGCTTTGGCTCGTGGTCACGCTCTTCCTGCGCGGCGGCTCGGCGGGCGAGAACCAGTTCGGCCTCGATCCTCGTGAGGATGGACGGGACTACCTGCAGGTCAACATTCACCAACCCGGACCGGATCCCGCCGCATGAGTTCCTCGTCCACCATCGTCAACGATGTCACCCAGCTCAACCCAGTGGCGGTTTGGGCGGTGGCCACTCCCACTTCAATCGATGAAGTTCAGGACGCGCTGCGCCGCGCGACCGGTCCCGTCTCGGTGGGCGGTGGACACTTCAGCATGGGCGGACAAACCGCCAGCCCCGACAGCCTGCATCTCGACATGCGGCGGATGAATCGGCTTCTGTCCTTCTCCCCTACCGAGAAGACGGTCCGAGTTCAGTCCGGCATCCGCTGGTGCGACATCCAGAAATTCATCGACCTGCATGACCTATCAATTTCGATCATGCAGACGTACGCGAACTTCACCGTGGGAGGGTCGTTATCGGTGAACGTCCATGGCCGCTACATCGGTCAAGGGCCGCTGATTCTGTCCGTTCTCAACATCACGCTCGTTCTAGCCAATGGCGACATCGTCCGCGCCAGTCCTTCTGAGAACACTGAAGTGTTCTACGGCGCGGTTGGTGGATACGGCGCACTCGGCGTCATCGTGGAGGCTGAGCTGCGGCTGTCGGACAACGTTCGGGTGGAACGCCTGCACTCGAAGCTAAAGAGCGCCGACTATCCGGACGACTTCAAGCAGAACGTCCGAAACGCAGCAGGGTCGATCTTCCACGACGGTGATTTGTACGCGCCGCACTACGACACCGTCCGCTCCGTCACCTGGGCCGAGACGAAGAAGGCGGTCACCACACCACAGCGGCTTCAGCCGCATCGTGATCGCTATCCGCTGGAGAGCTATTTCCTGTGGGCGATCAGCGAGACGCCTTTCGGCAAGTGGCGCCGCGAGTGGCTGATGGACCCGTTCCTGCTGCGCGGAGACAAGGTGCATTGGCGCAACTACGAAGCCGGATACAGCGTCGCCGAACTCGAACCACCCTCGCGCAAGCAACGGACCTATGTGTTGCAGGAGTACTTCGTTCCGGTTGATCGGTTCAACGAATTCAGGCCGCACATGACGGAGATCTTCAATCGGCATCGCGTGAACGTGCTCAACGTTTCCATCCGCCACGCCTATGCCGACCCCGGTTCTCTTCTCGCGTGGGCGCGTGAGGAAGTCTTTGCCTTCGTCGTGTACTACAAACAGCGGACGCGCCGGAATGCGAGAGAACGCGTGGGAGTGTGGACGCGCGAACTGATCGATGCGGTGATCGCCTGCGGCGGGACGTACTACCTTCCCTATCAGGCTCACGCGACTCCCGAACAGTTCCATCGCGCGTATCCCCGTGCGAACGAGCTCTTCGCGCTCAAGCGACGCCTCGATCCTGACTTCCGTTTCCGCAACGTCCTTTGGGACAAGTACTACGCGCCGACACTTCCCGCCACCGCCGCGGCCAAACCCGCGCCCACAAGCGGCGTGTCCGACTTTCATGCGGTGTACGGCTCCGTCGAGTGGGCCGATCGCTTCTACCTCTTCCTGCAGAACGTCTACCGCCTCTATCCGGAAGATCGATTTCATACGCTCATCAAGGACGCGGTGGCGCGATTCTCCAACGATGCTGAGCAGGAGATCTACCGACATCTCCAGGCCGAACTTCCAAAGATCAAGCCCGCTCTTGCCGATCTGACCTACGCCCTCCCCTCGCTTCGAAAGCAGAAGCAGGAGATCTCCCGTCAGGTCGTCGAAATCCTGGACGGGCCGCGCGCCATCAATGGTTACGTCGAAATCGGAACTCCGGGCCGCTACGTCCGCACCCTGCAGGGGATGATGAAGATGAGCGGTCCACTCTTCATCGTCAACGATCTTCGTCCGTCCATGTCACCCGTGGACATCGTAGAACGCGGCCAACTGAGCGCGCTCGGCACCTTCGCTCCACTCGACAACTACGCGCCGCTGCCGGCCTCCATCCCCGACGCCAGCGTCGATCTGGTCACCTGCCTCATCGGACTCCATCACATTCCTCCCGATCGCCTTGCGCCGTTCATCGCGTCCCTGCGACGGGTCAGCGTCCCGGCGGCTCGTTTGTCCTGCGAGACCACGACGTCACCACGCCGGCCATGAATCACTTCGTGGCACTCGCCCACACCGTCTTCAACGCAGGGTTGATGGCACCCTGGTCGGTGAATCGCGATGAGCTGCGATTCTTCGCCCCGCTGAGCCACTGGACGCGCCATCTCGCCACCGCGGGCCTGATGGACACCGGCAAGCGCATCCTTCAGGCGCACGATCCGACAGACAACACTCTGATGTCGTTCGTTCGGCAGTAGGTCCATGAAGTCAACGCGAACTCGGACCTTCGTCGTGATGGCCATGACGATGGCGCTCACGGCGTCGTCGATCGCTCAGGTGCGGGGTCCCCTCACGCCGGAAGCGAGTCGGCGCGGCACAGAGCAGACATTCCTGACCTTTCCCGAATGGTTCCTGGTCTTCAGCCCGGCCGAGTACGCCGCCCTGGTGAAGACGGAGGCGCCCGACCACTTCCCCTTCCTCGGACATATCCGTCAGTTCTGGTCAAGCTACGGGAGTGTCGCGAATGCGGCGAACGACGGACATCCCTTCAACTTCGGCTATCACGCCATGATCGTGGTGATCGGAACCAGCACCACGGTGGAGTACCTGATCAAGTCGGCCTACGAGACGGTGATCGGGCGCGTCGCGCGAGCCACGCACTTCGAACCGGTGGACGAGGATCGGTTCGCTGCCCGCTTCGCCCAGGACTACGTGGACTTCATCCGCGTCCGACCCTGGTACGAATACAACTTCGATGCGGAGTTGACGCGTCTGTGGGCGGAAACGCCGCTGACCGGGCGGGGAATGATCCGCCGCTGGGAGCGGAAGTACATCCTCACCACCGAGTTCATCGTGAAAGCCATCTACGGCCGGCTCATCGGCGGAGGCACCCACGCAAGCTACGAAGCCGCAGTGTCCGAAACGTTCGTGGTCACGCGCAGCCTGCCCGACCTCACCGATCCGCGACTGAAGGACGTAAGGCTCGTGGACACCATGGCCGACGGCTCGATCCTCTCTTCATTTCCCAGGTACCAGGCGTTCACACAGGCGGTCACGGCCCTGGCGGACAAGGACATTGCGTTCGAAGAAATCGCAGGCAATCGAGACGTCATCCTGGTCACCACGATCCGCAGCGAGACCGCGACGACGCAAGCGTTGGGAACGCTGTTGTTCTCTCAGCCCATCATCACGAGGCCCGGTCGGGTCCGGCTGGCCCTCGTCGTGCCGGTGGCCCAGCTCTCAGCGGTGGTGAAGCAACTCACCACCGAGCGCTCCGAGGTCGAACACATCTACGACTACTGAGCGCGGAACGGCAGGCCGCACGCCGCCCTACAGCAGAGCCGTCCGAATGACGATCTCTGAGGTCAGAGTCTTGTGGACGGGACATTTGTTCGCGATCTGGAGCAGGCGCTCGCGCTGATCGCCATCGAGGGATCCAAAGAGCTGGACATCACGCTCAATGCGATCCACCAGACCTTCCTTGGTGCGGATCCCTTCGAGTTCCGATGCCTTCACTTTCGCGTGACGCAGCGTGACGCGCACCGACTCGAGCGGCCATTGCTTGTGACGCGCGTAGAGCGAGATGGTCATTGAAGTGCAACAGCCGAGGGCGGTGAGGAGGAAGTCGTAAGGATCAGGACCCGAATCAGCGCCGCCCGCCGACACAGGCTCATCTCCCACCAACGTGTGCCGGCCCGCGACTTCAATCGTTTGCGCCAGACCGAGGGCACTTCCCTGCACGACGACCTCGCGGACTTCTTGAGGCGTCGCGGTTGTCCCGTCACTCATTCGGACTCTCCTTTCTCTGACCTTCCAACTATAGGAGGTCCGCACGACCGATTCGGACAAACCCAAGTGTGGGAATATCGGCGTCTGATGACCTCCGATGTGGCCGCCGAACAATGCACTGCCCTGGGCGCGGCCGAGCCTCTGATCGAGTCGTACCAGAGTCATGAGATCAAGCTCGGCGGTTTGAGCGTCTATCGTGCGCTCCCCGTTCGAGGCCGTCGTCTGATCGGGCCGTGGTGTTTCCTGGATCGCTTCGGTCCGGTGAGTTTCACCGAGGGGAAGCCGATGGACGTCGGCGCGCATCCGCATATCGGGTTGCAGACCGTCAGCTGGCTGCTGGAAGGCGAGATCGTTCATCACGACAGCCTGGGCAACGAAGCTTTGCTTCGGCCCGGCGGCGTCAACATCATGACCACGGGCAGGGGCATCGCGCACGCCGAACAGACGCCGCGGCCGAACACCGGTCGCCTGAATGGCGTTCAGCTCTGGACCGCACTTCCCGAGACCGACCGTCATCGCGGCGCATCCTTCCACAACATCGTTCAGGCACCCACTCTTAGCCTGCCAGGCAGCGAGACACGCGTCTTCTCGGGCGGCCTCGATTCCGTGACGTCGGCGGCCGAGCACTTCTCGCCCATCGTGGGCGCGGATGTCTCGGTCCACGCCGGTGAATCCACCACGCTGCCACTCCGCAAGGATTTCGAGCACGGCCTGCTTCTGCTGAGCGGCGACTGCGCGTTCGAGGGTCAGCCGCTCGCCGAGAACGTTCTGTACTACCTGGGGGCGGGGCGTTCAGAGGGGAGGCTCAAAACCGCGCAGGGGGCACGCCTGCTGCTGGTCGGCGGAGTTCCGTTTCCAGAAACCATCCTGATGTGGTGGAACTTTGTGGCGCGAACTCCGGACGAGATCCGCGACGCCCGCACCGACTGGGAGACGCGGCAACGCTTCGGTGAGATCCCGAGTTTCCACGGAACCCGGATTCCCTCGCCGGAATTGATGAGGCTCGCAGCACCCCATCCCGCAAGCTGAATCTGCGAGACTCGAAGCATCATGTCAAAGCTCCTGAGCGTCGCAGCGGCCGCGATCCTGTCCATCGGTTCGGCCCACTCTGGCTCGGCGCAGACCACGGCACCCGCCGTGCCAGTCACTCTCCGTATCGCCGCCGCATCCGACCTCCGGTACGCGCTGGACGAAGTGATGACCAGCTTTCGGGCGCTTCATCCCGAGGTGAACATCGACGCAACTTATGGTTCCTCCGGCAACTTCTTCGCCCAGATCGGCCAAGGCGGACCGTTCGACGTCTTTCTCTCCGCCGACTCGGACTACACACGACGTCTGTTCGCCGAGGGCATGACCGAGACGCCGTTTCCCTACGCGATCGGCCGGCTCGCACTGGTCGTCCGCAAAGACACCGGTCTGGATCCCAAGGGGTTCGGCGACCTACTGAAGGCGGCCTCGATCCGCAGAATTGCCATCGCCAACCCGGCCCACGCGCCCTATGGACGAGCGGCGGAAGCGGCGCTTAAGACCTGGAAGATCTACGACGCCGTCTCCAGCAAGCTGGTCCTGGGCGACAGCGTGTCGCAGGCCGCGCAGTTCGTCGATACGGGCGCTGCTCAGGCGGGCCTGGTGGCCCTTTCACTGGTCAAGGCGAAGGGCTCGGCCTTCGCCTTCGCGGAAGTTCCGGAGACCGCTTACCCCCCCATTGATCAGGCAGGCGTCGTGATCAAGCGATCCGGCGTCCTGGAATCCGCGCGCACGTTTCAGAAGTATCTGACCAGCGAAGCGGGCCGCGCCATCCTCACACGCTACGGCTTCGGGCTGCCGCAACGGTAAGTCCCGGATTGGACTTCACCGCTCTCCGCGTCAGTGCTCTGCTTGCCGCCGCGACATCGTTGTCGTTGCTGATCATTGGAATTCCGATCGCGTACTGGCTGGCCTTCACTCGCTCACGAGCGCGCCTGCTGATCGAACCCCTCGTCGCGCTGCCATTGCTGTTGCCGCCCACGGTCCTCGGCTTATGCGTGCTGCTGGCCCTCGGTCCCCGTTCACCTCTTGGGCGCGCGATCGAAGGGCTGACCGGCCATTCCTTCGTGTTCACCTTTGAAGGACTGCTCGTCGCTTCCATCCTCTACAGCCTTCCGTCCGCGGTCCAGCCTTTCGCAACGGCGTTCGCCGCCGTGGATCGACGTCTTCATGAAGCCGCCTGGAGCCTCGGCGCTTCGCGTACAAGGACGTTCTTCGCGGTCATCCTTCCTTTGTCGCGACGTGGCGTGGTCGCCGGATTCATCCTGAGTTTCGCCCACACGCTGGGAGAGTTTGGCGTGGTCTTGATGGTCGGCGGCAACATTCCCGGCGTCACTCGAACGGCATCGGTCGCGATCTATGACAGTGTTCAAGCACTCGACTACGCCTCGGCGTTCCAGACATCGATGGTTCTGGTGGCGGTTTCCGTCGCCATTCTCGCCACCACCTCTTACCTCCTCGGCGGTCTGGTTTTCCAGGGAGCGCGACGGCGATGATCGACGTCACGCGATCGTTCGTTGACGGCCCGTCCTTCCAATTCACGATGGACCTGCCGACGACGGGAACCACGGTGCTGTTCGGGCCTTCGGGCTCGGGCAAGACCACCCTTCTGCGCCTCCTCGCAGGCCTCGACTCGCCTGGCCGCGGGCGCATCGCGTTTGGCGGCGCGGTCTGGTTCGATTCTGCTACTGGAAGCGATCTCACAACCCAGCGGCGTCACATCGGCTACGTCACCCAGGATGCAGCCCTCTTCCCTCATCTCAACGTGCGCGACAACATCGGTTTTGGCGTGCCCAGGCCCGAGCGCAGCGCGCGGGTTGACGAGATGCTGCGCCTGACGAGTACCGCGGACGTGGCTGAACGCCTTCCTCACGAGCTGTCCGGCGGCCAGAAGCAACGCGTCGCCCTCGCGCGAGCAGTCGCACCTCGGCCGCTCCTGCTTCTTCTGGATGAACCGCTCTCTGCTCTCGATGCCGCGGCTCGCGATGCCTTGAGAAGGGATCTCGGGCGCTTCCTTCAGGCCGTGGCGATGCCCACGGTGCTGGTTACCCATGATCGTGACGAGGCGCTCACGCTCGGCACGCGGGTCGCGCTTATCGGGAACGGTCGCGTCCTTCAACAGGGGAACGTCGCCGAGGTGTTCTCGAAGCCGGACTCTCTCGAAGCGGCACGCATCGTCGGAGTGGAAACCGTCATCGCAGCTCGGGTGCTTTCGCGCAGCAACGACGGCCTGGCCACGCTGGAGGCGGACGGCGTCACCCTGACCGCTCTCGATCCCGGACCCGGCATCGACTTCGTCTACGCCTGCGTCCGCGCAAGCGAAGTGATCATCGAGCCTGGCTCAGCGCCGAGCAGCGCTCGCAATCGCCTGCCGGCCAGCGTCCGCGCGATCCACCTTGAAAGCGCGTTGGTCCGGGTCGAGCTCGACTGCGGTTTTCCCTTAACCGCGTTCATCACGCGCGCCGCCCTGCGTGACCTCGAACTTCGCGAAGGTTCACAGGTCAGTGCCGTCATCAAAGCCCCGGCGCTTCATCTCGTACCGCGGCCGATCCCGGACACTCAAAACTGAAGCTGCGTTCCTCCACTTGCAAAGTGCGTGCGCGATAGGCCCATCGCGTTGACCCCTATTCCGGCCGCGAATAGAGTCCTTTATCGACGCTTGGCGCGTTTCGCGCCGAGCCCCAGGAGCCAACCTTTGATGAGAGCAAACCACGTTTTCTCAACCCTCAGCCTTGCTTTGTTGCTCGGCGCCACCACCAGCGCGCTTGCGCAGCCGGCCGGAGGGCGTCCAGGCGGCGCTGCACCGGCAATGGCCGGAGGCCAGAAGGCCGGCAAGGAAGCCGATCTTCTTCCCGCCGAACCCTCGATCTCGCAGCACAGCGGAACCTTCAACGGAACCACCGTTTCCTACACCACGGAAGCCGGCTGGATTCCGATCCGCGACGACGGCAAGGTGGTCGCGAAGATGTTCTACGTCTACTACTCGAAGAATGGCGTCACCGACTCCACCAAGCGCCCGTTGATCATCTCCTTCAACGGCGGCCCCGGCACCGCGTCCGTGTGGATGCACATGGGCTTCACCGGTCCGCGTCGCGTGGTCTATGACGACGACGGCTTCCAGCAGAAGCCGCCCGCGGGCATCGAAGACAATCCGCAGTCGATCCTCGACGCCGCGGACATCGTCTATCTCGATCCCATCGGCACCGGCTTCAGCCGCATGGTCGAAGGTGAAGACCTCCACAAGTTCCATGGCAAGGTTTCCGACATCCAGTCCGTCGGCGACTTCATCTACACCTTCGTGAACAAAAAGGACCGCTGGATGTCCCCGAAGTTCATCATCGGTGAGAGCTACGGCACCACCCGCGCCTCCGGTCTCGTCGCGTCGGTGCAGCAGCGCTTTCAGATGTACATCAATGGCGTGATCCTCGTCTCCTCGACCGATCTCGACATGGACCGCGGCCCCGAAATCAATGCCGCGACCGGCCTTCCGACGAAGACGGCGACCGCGTGGTATCACCACCAGCTCCCCGCCGACCTTCAGTCGAAGCCCCTCCGCGAAGTCCTGGCCGAATCCGAAAAGTTCGCGATGGGCGAACTCCTCGTGGGTCTCGGCAAAGGCGATCAGCTCAGCGACACCGAGCGCGACGCGCTTGCCGGCAAGGTGGCGCGTTACACCGGCCTCAGCAAGAAGTACGTGCTTGAAGCGAACCTCCGCATCAGCTTCGACCGTTTCTGGAAGGAACTGCTGCGCGATCAGCGTTACACGGTTGGCCGTCTTGACACCCGCTACACGGGCATCGACAAGGATGCGGCCGGTGAACGTCCCGAGTACTCGCCTGAACTCGCCGACTGGAACGGCCCTTTCGGATCCGCGATCAACAAGTACCTTCGCTCTGAGCTGAAGTACAACCCCGACATTCAGTACAACATCTGGGGCAACGTGCGTCCGTGGGCGCAGGACGACAATGTCAACGTGTCCGAGATGCTCCGCACCGCGATGCGCGACAACCCGTACCTCAAGCTCATGGTCACCGGCGGCTACTACGACGCGGCCTGCGACTACTTCAACGCGATGTACACCGTGCAGCATCTGCAGCCGGGCGGCGAGTTCAAGAATCGTTACCGCTTCGCGTGGTACGAGTCCGGCCACATGATGTACCTCCGCAAGCCCGACCTGAAGAACGCGAACGACGACCTTCGCAGCTTCATCAAGTGGGCTCAGGAAGACGTCAAGGACTACCCCCGCAAGGCGAAGCCGGCGCAGCATTGATTCTTGAGTTGGGGGGCCGCAGCGTGCTTTGCCCCCCATGGCCCGAGGCCAGGCTACGCCCTCTGGCGAGGGCTGCGCGCAACCCCCGCGCTCCGGCGGAAATGAATTCCGCCTGCGCTAGCCGTTCGCGGTCATAAGACTCCGCGTTACAGGCGCTCGAGAAATCGGGCGCCTTTTTTATTGCGCCAGTTCTAACCGCCGCTCAACGCTTGGACTATGTGTACGTCGTCCGTCGGATTCAGATCCAGATCGAGATCGAAGACCTGAACGCTGTTCACGAAGAAGCGCATGTGCGGACGCATCTTGTCCTGCTCGTCGACGATGCGGAACCTGAGGCCTGGATACTGGCGATCAAGATCGGCGAGCAACTCGGCCATCGTGCTCCCGACCGCGTCCACCGCCGTTGTCTTCGTGTAGGAGACGAGCGGACTCGGAATCAGAACCTTCACTTCGTCAGGCCGGTTGACACCGCGTAGATGTGCGGCAGATGCTGGGTGAGTCGCGACCACTTGTCGCCTTCGTTGCGGCTCATCCACACTTCACCGCTGGTCGTGCCGAAGTACAGACCCACGGGATCACGCATGTCGGCCGCCATCGCCTGACGCTTGACCGTCCACCACGCCTGATCGCCCGGCATGCCTTGGTCCTGACGCGTCCACGACTTCCCCGCGTTCTTCGTCATGTAGGCCGCAGGCTGACCGCCTGGAGAGGTGCGGGGCCAGACCGACGTGCCATCCATCGGAAACACCCAGGCGGTGTTGGCGTCGCGGGGATGAACGACCATCGGAAAGCCAATGTCGCCCACCTTCTTCGGCATCGACTTCCCGACTCGCACCCAGGTCGTCGAAGGACGATCGAGCCGATAGATTCCGCAGTGGTTCTGCTGATATAGCCGATCCGGATTGCTGGGACACATTTGGACGTTGTGAGGATCGTGATACGTGATGTTTTTGGAATCCAGACCGTCCACGACCTCCATGCCGTCGATCAGGGGATGGAAGCTCGCGCCGCCATCATTGGATTCGTGAACGCCGCCGCTCGACATCGCGAAGTACAAGTGCTTCGGATCGCGTGGATCGACGATGATCGAATGCATCTTCGGACCATCGGGCGTGCCGTCCTGCTGCGCGCCCATCCAGGTGCGGTACTGCGGATCGTCGTTAATGATGGAGAACGGCTCCCACGTCACTCCCCCGTCTTCCGATCGGAAGAGACCCTGGGGCGACGTGCCCGCGTACCAGACGTTCGGCTCGTTCGCGTGAGCGGGCGTCAGCCAGAAGGTGTGATCGACCGAACGCGCCGGAGCGCGGCCCTCGACGCCCGGATCAACCTTGGCGAAGCGAGGTGGCTTCGCCGCTTCCTTCCAAGTCTTGCCGAAGTTCGTCGAGCGGAACACCGTGGGACCCAGGTGCCCGGTCTTCGCCGCGGCCAGCATCGTTCGGCCATCACGCGGATCGAGAACGACGTGGTGCACCATATGCCCCAGCAAGTGCGGACCGTTGGTGCGCCACGTTCTACGCGCCGCATCACCGTGATACAGCCACGCGCCTTTGCGGGTGGCTACCATCACAACAACGCCTGCAGACGAAGCCGCGGCCTTCATCGAACCGGCACCACGCACAGCTCGATCTGACGTCGCCGTCCGAGTGAAATGGTCATCAACATAAGTGCTCCATTGGCGTCGACGCTATGTGCGAACGCCTGGATAAAGCATACGAAAGATTCCTGATCTCGGACCCGATTCGACACGCGCCACCGCTAACTTCCTGCGATGACGCATCCTGCTGTCTACATGCTTGCGAGCGCGCGGAATGGAACGCTGTACACCGGCGTCACCTCCGACCTCGTGAAGCGCGTGGGCCAGCACAAGAGCCACGCCATTCCAGGCTTCACGCGGTGGCACTTGGTGGATCGCCTCGTCTGGTTTGAGGCGCACTCCACGATGGAATCAGCCATTCGACGAGAGAAGGCCATCAAGGAATGGAAGCGGGCCTGGAAGCTGGATCTGATCGAGCGGAGCAATGCAGAGTGGAAGGACCTGTTCTCTTCGATTACCTAGCGTTTCGCGCGTTTCGCGCGTTTCGCGCGTTTCGCGCGTTTCGCGCGTTTCGCGTGTTTCGCGTGTTTCGCGGTACGCAGACGGACTTTCACGCTAGGCCCCGGCGCCTGCGCCCATCCGAAGTTTTGAGAACGGGGTGTTCGCCGGGGTGACGGGGAGACGGACAGTTTGGGGCGAGTTCGGTGGAGCGGGGCAATGCAGATCGGAGCAGTTTCGGTGGAGCGCGGCAACGCAGATCGGAGCAGTTTCGGTGGAGGGGGGCAATGCAGAGTGGAAGGACCGCTTCCATTCGACTACCTAGCGTTTCGAGGGGGTCCCTAGGTCCGTTCGCCCGTCACCCCGGCGAAAGCCGGGGCCTAGCGCGCAGGTCCGTTTACCTCCCGCGAAACACGCGTTCTCGCGCTCCTGCGCTTAGAGCTTGTACGCGTCCTTCGACGGTCGCAACGGACGCTGAAGCCAGTGCGGCCGGCGCGTTCCGTCTGGGGAGAACTTCGTGGCGGAACGGGTCTTCGCCATCCACGCTTCGTAGTGCTCTTTGGACTTCTCCAGATCAACGGAGATGTCGGCGTACTGATCCCCCGGATGCGCCTTCTCGACCCGCACGGCCTGATGCCAGCAATGCATGCCCGACAACGGATCCGGCTGAACCGGGAAGGTGAGGTTCTGATGCACTCCGGCATCGGACCACCACACACGCGACAAATCGGGCTCGCGTGGATCGTCATGAGGCTGCACGCCCACAAGACGTCGCAGCAGATAGGTTGAAGCCGTCCGTTCCATCGACACGGTGGCCATCGACTGACGTTGGCCCTCGCCCGACTCAAGCTTCCATCGGCCCATGTGATGCGAGCACGCGACCACGCCGGGACGAATGCCCTCAGTGACCCACGCCTTCACGACGAAATATCCGATGCGGGTGGAGACGCGAACGAGATCCCCCGTTTCCACACCGAGCCGCGCGGCATGCGACGTATGCATCCAGAGGGGATTGGAGTGAGCGATCTCCGAAAGCCACTTCGAATTGCCGCTGCGCGTGTGAATCTGAATGGGCAGACGGAAGGTCGGAATCAGCGGCATCTCTTCGGCGCGCAGATTCTCCGGATGCACGTGGCTCTTCAGATAGACCGGGATCGCGGCTTCGGGATAACCCCACGCCTTCAGCGTAGGTGAATAGAACTCCAGCTTGCCGGACGGCGTCGGAAAACCACGCAGAACGCGGCCATCGACGTCGATGCCTACGGCGCGACGTCCTGAAGCATCCGCATCAGGCACGGGCTGAGGCGCCACGTTCAGGGAGTCAGGCTTGGGCGACGACGCGTACACGCGACCAAACTCATCACGCGCCACATCGGTCAGCTCAGCCGCCGGAACTTCCTCGGCGAACAACGGACCAATGCCGCTACGGATTTCATACGCCCCGTAACGTCGCATGAAGTCACCCGCTGACAGATCTTCCTCCGCTGCCTTCGCAGGCAGACCCGGCACGGAGTTCTCGAAGATGTGGTTGTAGTACTCCTCGATGGAGAGCTTCTCGCCCGCCGCCTTCTTCGATTCGAAAAACTTGCGGATGCCGAGCGAGCCATCGGGATCGATGCGCCACGACAGCTCGATCCACATCTCGTTCTCTTCCCAGACTTCGCCGGGATTGTCGGCGCGCGTGTCGGTCCCCGCGACGTTCTTCCCCATCCGACGCTTCGCTTCCTTCAGAACCGGCTGACGGAAGCCGATCCACTGCGCGTCCTGGGTTTCGTAGGAATGAAGGTCGTGACGTTCGCTGCCCACCCCCATCGGCAAAACGTAGTCGGCGAAATAGGCCGTCTCACTCCACGACGGCGAGAGCGCCACGTGAAGTCCGATCGGCGAGTCTTCCTTCGTGAGCTGATCGATCCACGAGAAGCCGTCGGGATTCGTCCACAGCGCGTTGTAGACGCGGGTGAAGTAAACGTCGAGTTTGCCGCGGCCCTCGCGGAGAAAATGCGGAAGCAGAATCGACATCTCGTACATCGACATGGGGAACTCTTTGGGCCAGGTGAGTTCATTCCAGGTCTTGGGATGCGGGGGCAGGTAGATCGGTTTGGGAACAAACTTGTTCCAGGTGTTCGGATACGTGCCACCTTCGCAGGCGACCGCGCCCAGCAAGCAGTTGAGGAAGAAGAGGCAGCGAGCGACCTGCCATCCACCTTCCGCACCCGCTGCAGCGGAGCGCCAGTTATGCGCGGCGAGCTTGGTGCCGGCCTTCGAAACGATCTCGGCGATCTCGCGCAGCTTGTCGACGGGAATGCCCGATTCCTTCTCGGCGAACTCGAAGGTGTATGACGCGTATTCCTCCGCCAGCGCCGCTTCGAACGCTTCAAACGTGCGCGGCGAATCAGGACGTTCGGCCGCCATATAGACGTCCCAGTTCCAGAACTTCCGCATGAACTCTGCGTTGTGCCGCTTCTTGCCGATGATGTAGCTGGCGATGGCGAGCAGGATGGCCGCCTCGGAACCGGGGTA
>JBDTQB010000069.1:0-17049 GCA_039932395.1 Vicinamibacteria bacterium
TCGCCAGCGGCCGATTCGAAGTCCGCGGCGCGAACGAACTGCGGGTGAAGGAGTCGGACCGAATCAAGGCCATGGTCGAGGGTTTGAAGGCCATGGGCGCCTCCATCGAAGAACTCGAAGATGGGTACGTCGTGGAAGGAGGCGCACCTCTGCGCGGCGCCTCCGTCAAGAGCCAGGGCGACCACCGTATCGCGATGTCCCTCGCGGTCGCCGCCCTCGGAGCACGGGGCTCGTCCACGGAAATCGAAGGGGCCGACGTGGTGTCGATCTCGCTGCCACAGTTCTTCCCTGAACTCGACCGCGGAGCCGTTCGTTGAGCCTGCCGTCGCGCATCGCTCTCGTCGGTTTCATGGGATCGGGCAAATCGACGGTGGGACGTTTGCTGGCCGCACAAGCCGGCTACGCCTTCGTCGACACCGACGAAGAAATCGAAGCCCGCCAGAAGGCGAAGATCGGCGACATTTTCCGGATTCAGGGCGAAGCCGCCTTCCGAGCCATGGAAGCTGAAACCATTCATCGTTTGCTGAGCCTTGAGGCCATGGTGATCGCCACGGGAGGAGGGACGTTTGCTCAATCCGCCTGCGCGGAAGACCTCCTTGCGCGCGCGGTGACCGTGCACTTGAGCTGCGATTTCGCGGAGGCATTTGCCCGGGTGGCTGATCAAGGCGGCCGTCCCCTGGTGGAAAGAGGGATCGTTGAGGCCGAGGCCCTTTATACCGAGCGCAAAGCCAAGTACGCTCGCAGCCACGTGACTGTCGACACCACGAGACGTTCGCCCGATCAGGTCGCGGCCGATATCTTAGAAGGCGTCCGTCAGCACCATGCCGCGAACCAGATCTAAACCATGCGCTACCTGATCCTCTCGGACATTCATGCCAATGGCGAGGCCTTCGCCGCGGTGATGAATTCCACCAAGCGAAAGCGCTGGGATAAGGCGGTCTGCCTGGGAGACATCGTCGGCTACGCCGCGGAAGTGAACCAAACCGTCGATCGCCTGCGCTCCATCAAGCCCCTCGTGGCGATTCGCGGAAATCACGACAAGGTGTGTTCCGGGGTCGAGGGCGACGAAAGGCTCGCCAAGTTCTCCCGCTTCGCCCGGGTCGCCGCGGAATGGACCGCGAAGAAACTGACCCGTGCGAATCGTCAGTACCTTGCGCGACTGCCCCAGGGCCCTCGCATGGTCGACGACGCGTTCGCCATCGCCCACGGCTCGCCCCTTGATGAAGACGCCTACATCTTCAGCGACCTCGATGCTCTCCGGGTCTTCCGCAGCACCGACTTCCCTATCTGCTTCATCGGCCACTCTCACTTCCCGGTGATTTTTTCCTGGGATGGACATGACGTGGAGATGCAGATGGCGCAGCCGCCGGAATTCCGGCTGAAGCTCGACCCGAACAAGCGCTACCTGATCAACCCGGGAAGCGTGGGCCAGCCGCGCGATCGTTGCCCCCTGTCTTCATTCGCGACCTACAACAGCGAGACCCGCATGCTCGGCATCCATCGCGTCCGCTACGACATCAAGACCACCCAGGAAAACATCCTGGCCGCGGGACTTCCGGTTCCCCTGGCTGAGCGTCTCTCCATCGGTCGGTAAGGTCCGAAGCGAAGACCGATTACGCCCAGCCGACGCGCTTCAGCAGACGTCGAGCCGTGGTGACCGAGAGGCCGGCGACGTTCGAGGGCGAACCGTGGATGGCTTCGATGAACGCCGCCCCTCCCCCTTCGATGTGATACGCCCCGGCCTTGTCCATCGGCTCACCGGTGCGGACATAGCGTGAGATCTCGGCCGCATCGATCCGGCGGAATTTCACATCAGTCAGATCGAGAGCCACAAAGATCCGCGCGCCCAGGCTCACCGCGACACCGGTTGCCACCGTATGGGTGCGGCCGGACAGGCTCCGAAGCATCGACCGCGCCTCGGCAGGATTTTTCGGCTTGCCCAGAATCCGCGAGCCCAGAACCACGACGGTGTCGGCAGCCAGCACACAGTCCCGCGGTTGATGCTTCGCCGCGAGCGCCTTTCCTCGGGCCAGCCGCTGAACGAGGACACGCGGCGTCTCTCCACGAAGGGGGGACTCGTCAATGTCGGAGGGGCTCACCACGAACTTCAGCCCCAGCGATTCCAGGATGCGGGCGCGGCGCGGAGATGCGCTCGCGAGGATCAGGCGGCCGGCAGGCAAAGGACGGCCGAGACTACGCGGTGAGACGCGCGACCTTTTTCGCGAGCAGGTCGACGGAGCCATCGGCTTTCAGGACGTAGTCGTCGGCGCCGAAGTCGGTGCGGGCCTGTTCGTGATTGGCGATCTCGGCGCGGGTGTGAATCAGGATCGGAATCTCGATCCACTCCATCGTCGACTTCACGTAGTTCACGAAGTCACGTCCCGACAGTTCACCTTCGAGAGTGAGCATCGGCTCGAGAATCAGAAGCGCGGGGCGTTCCCGGCCCATCACGTCAAGGGCGGCGCGTACGGCGGTGACGACGGTGGGCGCGAAGCCCATTTTCTCGCAAACGGCGCGAATGGCTTCTGCCCCGGCCACGTCGTCATCGACAATGAGAACCGGACGCATGGCGGACGGCGCGGTTTTGGGACGCGCCCCGGCCGCGGCGGACGTGGAGGATGTGGCTGCCGGCACCGCGGCCGCGGACTTGGTCTCCAGCTTGGCCACGGCCGCAGCCAGACTCTGATGGCTCTGCTTGAGCGTCGCCATGTCTTTCTGGATGGCCTGCAGGATGGTTTTCAGACTGTCGATCGCCTCACTCTTGGGAGGCTGAGTCGACTGCGGTCCGAAACCGGCGGCCTTCAGCACCTGTGCGCTCTGCATCCCGGGAGGGAGGGTCGCCGACGCGTCGACCCTCTCGATGCGCGCCAGAAGGGAGTCGGTGGAGTCGGTATCGCGATTCCCCGTGGGAATGGGAGGCGGAGCGGCCGCCGCTGGAACGGGCGACGAAGAAGACGTTTGGGTCGGAGACTGGATCGTGACCTTGACCGTAGGCGCCTTACGAAGACGTGCGCCACAGCCTCCGCAACTCAGAAAGCCAAGATCATCCGCTGTACCGGTGACCGGAGCGCCGCAGCGAGGACATTTTGGAGACAAGCGATTCGCCTATGACTCTTGGAACGTCTTGAGGTTTTTAAGTTCGGAAGGAAGGCGATTCAACATGGAAGTGAGTCCAGAGTGAGCATATTCCGAAATGCCGGCACCGAACCCGCAGTTCTGTGGAAATTGGCGCTTCAGTAAGATGCTGTTCTCGCCCATCCGTGAGAGTCGGTCCGTGCGTGTGTTCGAGAGCCCCTCTACCTTGCGATTCGAGATCCGCCATCCCTCCCACCGTGAGGAGATTTCGTCCGACAGCGACTTCGTCGTGTTCGGGCGCGATCCCTCGTGCGATGTCGTGATCAAGAATCCGCGTTGCTCCAGACGTCACGCGTCGATCCGCATCGTCCCCGGCGGGTTCCATCTCCTCGACATGGGAAGCTCGAACGGCGTCTACGTGCTTGGCCAGAAGGTGGACGACGCCATCATCAGCGAAGGCGACGTCTTCTCGATGGGCGACGTCTTCGTGCGCGTGCTCCCCGAAGACATGCCGGCGACCCTCGCGATGGCCAACGACGACAAGACCATGCGGCAGAGTTCCCCGCCCATCGAGCCCCCGCGACGTCCGCTGCCTCCCTCCATTTCCCGGTCCGACCTTTCGATGCGGATGACGATCGCCCGCGCGCCGCGGATGGCATCCCGCGCGCTCGCCGGGTCCTCCATCGCGGTGGGAACCGCTTTGATCGTCACGTCTCTGGGTCTCGGGACAGCACTGGGCACGCCGGCCGCCTATCTGCTGCCGATCCTTGGCGGCGTATCCATCCTTGCCGGAGTCGGGCTTTTGTGGCGCTTCTGGTGGGCCCGCACGCTGCACTACTTGATCTTCACTCTGTGGGCCCTCACCTGTTTGCTGGCGCCGTTCGCGGTGATCGGCTTCGCCTACCAGCTCCGCGGAGAGGACCATCCCGACACCGATTCGTTTTTCGCGGTGGTGATTGGCCTCGCGGGAGCGATGGCCGTCATCGCCCTGATCGTGGCCGCCTCACTGGCCCGGATCTACATTCCAGCCCCTCTGCCGCTCTGAGCGCCGTCCTGCGCCAGCCTGCCTAAATTGACGGGAGCGCCGCCTGACGGTTATAACAGGACGTTTGCCAATGCCTAAGAAACCTGTCGTCCAGAAGTCGCGCGCCCGCACTGTCGCAGCGAAAACCGCACCTGCCTCCAAGGCCTCCGCGAAGGCCTCCAAGCCAAAAGCGCCAGCGACTTCGGTGAAGCCACGATCCGCGGGAGGCGCGCCCACGCTCGACAAGGCGGAAGCGCTTCACATCTACCGACAGATGCTTCTGATCCGTCGCTTCGAGGAACGGGCGCAGCAGGTCTACGTCGAAGGCAAGATTGGCGGCTTCCTCCACCTGTACATCGGGCAGGAAGCGATCGCCTGCGGCATCATGAGCCTTCTGAAGAAGGACGACTACTTTCTCGGCGCATACCGCGATCACGGCTACTCGCTGGCCCGCGGCGCCGATCCGAAGCCGCTGATGGCCGAGCTCATGGGTCGCGCCACCGGCATCTCGCGCGGCAAGGGCGGTTCGATGCATTTCTACGACATCCCGAACGGAAACTTCGGTGGTGACGGCATTGTCGGCGGACACATCCCGATCGCCGCCGGCATGGGTTACGCGATTCGCATGCGCGGTTCTGAACAGGTCGTCGTGTGCTTCTTCGGCGACGGCGCTATCAACGAAGGCGCCTTCCATGAAGCGATGAACGTCGCCTCTTTGTGGGAGCTTCCCGTCGTCTTTGTTGTGGAAAACAACATGTACGGCATGGGCACCTCGGTCGAGCGCGCCTCCGCGGTCACCGAGCTTCACGAGCGTGGCGCGGCGTACAACATGGTTCACCTGCCCGTCGACGGCATGGACATCCACAAGGTGCGCGATACCTTCGCCGACGCTTTCGCCCGCGCCCGCAAGGAAAAGAAACCGACGTTCGTCGAGGTCAAGACGTACCGCTACCGCGGTCACTCGATGTCGGATCCCGGCAAGTACCGCAGCAAGGAAGAAGTCGAAAAGTGGCACGAGCAGGATCCGATCGCCCGCTTCGGCCTGTTCCTGCTGAATCAGAAGTTCGCGAAGACCGCCGACCTCGAAGCCACCGACAAGGACGTCATGCTGCAGGTTGATGAGTGCATCAAGTTCAGCGAAGAAAGTGCCTGGCCCCCTCCCGAATACATGTACGACGACATCTACGTGAAGACTCCTCAGCTCAACTGGCGCGCCGTCGAAAAAGATCCGGCGTGGGAACGCTCGCATCCCGATGATCGTGTGCCCGTCGTCTATCCCCCGTGGGGTCAGTCTGAGCGCAGCCCGATTCACTCGGGCGCAGCGATGGGGTCTGGGGGCAGAGCAACTGCGGCCCCCAGCGTCAAGGAGGTCAAGTAACCATGGCCATGATCACCATGCGCGAAGCCCTGAACCAGGCCATTCGCGAAGAGATGAAGCGCGACCCGAACGTCTTTCTGATCGGCGAAGAAGTCGCTCACTACCAGGGTGCTTACAAGATCACCCAGAACCTCGTTCAGGAATTCGGCGACTGGCGCGTGCGCGACACGCCCATCGCGGAAGAAATGATCGCGGGCGTAGCAGTCGGCGCCGCCTGGGTCGGCATGCGTCCCGTCGCCGAGATGATGACGTTCAACTTCGCCCTGCTCGCGATGGACCAGATCGTCAATCACGCCGCGAAGTACCGCTACATGTCCGGCGGACAGATCCGGTGCCCCATGGTTCTTCGCGGGCCTTCGGGTGCGGCCGCCCAGGTGGCCGCCCAGCACTCGCAGTCCTTCGAGAGCTACTTCGCCCACGTCCCCGGCCTCATCGTTGTGATGCCGTCGAACGCTCGCGACGCCAAGGGCCTCCTCAAGGCGGCCATCCGTGACGACAACCCGGTGATCTTCATGGAGAACGAAGTTCTCTACAACCTCAAGGGCGAAGTGCCCGACGAGGACTACATCATTCCTCTCGGTCTCTCTGAAGTGAAGCGTACCGGACATCACGTGACCATCGTCGCGTGGAGCCGCATGTGCTATCACGCCCTCCTTGCGGCCGACATGCTCGCGAAGGAAGGCATCGAGTGCGAGGTCGTCGATCCGCGCACCATCCGTCCCCTCGACGAGGCGCCTATCTTTGAATCGGTCCGCAAGACCAATCACTGCGTCATCGTGGAAGAAGCCTGGCCGCAGGCAAGCGTCGGCGCGTATATCTCCGATCGGGTGCAGCGCGAGTGCTTCGACGATCTCGATGCGCCGGTCATGCGCGTGAACGCGCCCGACGTGCCCATGCCGTATTCGAAGGTCCTCGAAAAGCTGTACGTTCCGCAGCCCGAGAAGATCGTCGATATGGTCAAACAGGTTCTGGCGTAGTCGCTCTCTAGGTAACGAAGACTCATGGCCACGAAGGTTGTCCTCTCAAAGCTCTCCCCCACGATGGAGGAGGGCCTCATCGTCAAATGGAGCAAGAACGAAGGCGACACCATCAAGGTGGGCGACGTTCTTGCCGAAGTCGAAACCGACAAGGCCAACATGGAGATGGAGGCGCTCGCCGCGGGCGTGCTCCGTAAGATCTTCGTGCCTGCTGGTCAGAAGGTGCCCGTCGCCGCTCTGATCGCGGTGATTGCCGGGAAAGACGAGGACATCTCGGCGTTTGAAGCTCAGGCCGCGAACGCTTCGGCAAGCTCAGCGGGGCCCGCTTCGGGAGGCTCAGCTCCGCCCGCTTCGGCAGGCTCAGCACCGCCCGCTGCTCCGGCTCCCGCTCCCGCCGCTTCGCCTGCGCCAGCAGCGGCCGCGGCTCCAAGTGCTGCACCTGCCGCGGCTCCGAAGGCTGCCGCCACTCCCGCGCCCGCACCCCAACCCGCTCCTGTCGCGACAGCGCCGGCTCCTGCCGCGGTCGCACACGCGGCCTCCGGCGCACGCGTCAAAGCATCTCCCCTCGCGAAAAAAGTCGCGGCCGAGAAGCATCTCCAGCTCGAAGCCATTCCGGGCTCTGGTCCCGGTGGGCGCATCGTGAAGCGGGACGTCGAGGCGTTTGTTCCCGCCGCGGCCGCACCCGCGCGCATCGCGGCCACCGCGTCCTCAGCGCCGGCGACTGCGGCTCGTCCGGTTCCCTCGGTTCAGGTCACCCCCGGTGTCTCGCAGACCCTTCCTTTGTCGAGCATGCGCAAGACCATCGCGCGCCGCTTGTCCGAGAGCATGTTCAGCTCGCCGCACTTCTACGTCACGGTCGACATCGACATGGACCGCGCGGTCGAGATGCGCGCTCAGTTAAAGGAAGCAGGCGAAAAGATCAGCGTCAACGATTTTATCGTCCGCGCCTGCGCCCTGGCCCTTCGCGCGGTCCCACAGGTCAACGCAACCTGGGCTCCCGCGGCGGATGGCTCGGCCGAGTCGGTCATCCTCAATGGCGATGTCCACGTCGGCATCGCGGTCGCCCTTCCCGACGGTCTGATCACTCCGGTGGTTCAGTTCGCCGACCAGAAGACGGTGGCGAACATCGCAGCCGAAATTCGCGAACTCGCCGATCGCGCGAAGAGCAAGAAGCTCAAGCCCGAGGAATACACGGGCGCCACGTTCACCATCTCCAACCTGGGAATGATGGACGTCCACGAGTTCACCGCCATCATCAACCCTCCGGGAGCCGCGATCCTTTCCGTCGGCGGCGTCCGCAAGGAAGCCGTGGTCGGTGCGAACGATCAGATCAAGGTCGGCCACCGCATGAAGATCACGCTCGGTTCCGATCACCGCGTGATCGACGGCTCGGTTTCGGCCACCTTCCTCGCCGAAGTGAAGCGTTTGCTCCAGACCCCGGTGTTGTTGCTGGTCTGAAACCGTTCCCAGAATCCTTAGTTGTCGGTACCGGGTCGGCCGCACCACATTGTGGCGGCGGTGTCATGAAAGCATCTGATCATTGATCGACTGGGAGATAGTTAGCGGGCGCATCGCACCCCTGCTCCTTCTCTTGTCGATGGCGTTGATCCCACTATCGGCGTTGGCCTTGATCGCCGCCATCGCTCTCCTTTTCCTCAGACGAATCAAGGCCGCTGGATGCGCGCTGGCGACCGCCCCGCTTCTTCTCGCAACCGCATGGATGCTCTGGCAATCCGCGTGCATCGCGCGAGTAGCGGTGGTCGAACTGTCATCGCCTCAGAATGCGTTCCGAGCTCGGACGATCATGCGGGATGGTGGTGCGACGACATCCTGGGCGCTCACGGTCGAGGTTGCGCAGCCTGGACTGGTCAAGTGGGATTGGACGCCTGTTTTCAGCACCTACCAGGACGTTCCCGCGGAGATTCGATGGACGGACGCCAACACGCTGCTGATTCGCAGCCACCCTTCAAAATACTTGAGAAAACTGCGCGATCGGGTCGGTGAAATCGCGATTCAGTTCGAAGACTGCCCGCCGGTGGATCCGAACGCGCCGTGGTACGGCGTCTACAGAAACGGCTGCTAGCGTTCCACAATGGCCGCGACCACGCTCGACTCAACCGATCTGCACAATCCGATATGGAGCGCGTTGTCGTCCGCGCACCGGAGCATGGCTCGGATGAACGGCCGCGCCGCTCGCTATGCGCCCGATGTCTCATCTCTCGTGGGGATACGCGACGGAACACCCGAAGCCTTCGCGGATCTCCGCGCGCTCGTCGCAGCGGACGAAACCGTCGGCCTCTTCACCGCGACTCCGTTGACCATCCCCGATGGTTGGACGGTCCGAGTGGCTCGAGTCATCGATCAAATGGTGTGTGAGGACGTCCGAGCATTTTCAGGGCCAGAACCCCTGGTGCTTGGAGATGCCGACATTCCCGACATGCTGGCCCTGACCGCAGCCACCCAGCCGGGCCCGTTCCTCGGCCGCACCAGCGACATGGGCCACTACGTCGGTGTGCGCACACCGTCGGGACGACTGGTAGCGATGGCCGGTCAACGGCTTTGTGCGAACACCTTCGTCGAAGTGAGTGCGGTGTGCACCGATGCCGAGTTTCGCGGCAAGGGATACAGCGGAACTCTGGTCACCTATCTCGCCGCCCGAATCCATGCCGAAGGCAGGCTGCCCATCCTTCACGTCAAGACCGAGAACACCGCCAAGTCTCTTTACGAGAAGCTCGGCTTCCGAGTCTCTCGCCCCATCCACGTAGCCGCGATCTCGCCGCGATAATCGGTCACATCGAGGGCCAAGGCTCGGCTGGCGCGGCGCGCAGCCGAGCGAAGGATCTGCGTCCGGGCCTTCGCGTAGGAGTCGCTCTGTCCGTCTGCGACATTCCGAGCGATGAGGCGGCTAAGGTCGGCACACGATTTTAGTGCCGCCCGCAGACACTGCGCTGACGAAAGTCAGCGCAAGTCCACTTTGAACAGGGACGCCGTGGCCCGAGGCCAGGCTCCGCGCTGCCCGGAGGCAGGGATCCTTCGCTCGGCTGCTTCCATGCGCGGAAGTTACTGAAGCTTCTTCACCGCAGCCATGGCCGTCGCCAGAGTTCCCGCAACATCGCCGATGTTGGTGGGAACCACCAGCGTCGTCGACGTCTTCGCGATGTTGCCGAACTGCGCGATGTACTGCTCGGCCAGACGCAACTGAATCGCCTCGTAGCCGCCGGGCTGCTTGACCGCGTTCGCGACCGCGGAAATGGCTTCGGCCTGAGCGTTCGCGACGGCGCGGATGGCGGACGCCTGTCCTTCGGCTTCGTTCATCTGGCGTTGACGGCTCGCTTCGGACGACTTGATGACCTGCTGCTTCTGACCTTCGGCCGTGTTGACCGCCGCGTCGCGCTCGCCCTCTGACGTCAGGATGACGGAGCGCTTTTCGCGCTCGGCGCGCATCTGCTTTTCCATGGCCGCGATGATGTCGGTCGGCGGCTTGATGTTCTTGATCTCGTAGCGCAGAACCTTCACGCCCCACGCTTCAGAGGCCTTGTCGACTTCCTGGACCACCTGCTGGTTGATGTGGCCTCGCGCTTCGAAGGTGCGATCGAGTTCGATCTGTCCCATCTCGCTGCGGAGGGTCGTCTGGGCGAGCTGAGAGATCGCGAAGAGATAGTTGGAGATTCCGTAGGAGGCGCGCTCTGGGTCCATGACCTTCATGTAGAGAATGCCGTCGACGCCGACCATGACGTTGTCGCGCGTGATGCATTCCTGTTCAGGGATGTCGATCGCCTGCTCCTTCAGCGTATGGCGGTAGCGGATCGTCTCGATAAAGGGCATCAGGATGTGGAAGCCGGCATCCAGCGTCTTGCTGTAGCGGCCCAGACGCTCCACGATGAAGGCGCTCTGTTGAGGCACCACGATGGCGGTCCTCAGAAACAGAACGAAGATGAAGATCACGAACACCAGTACGAGGAAACTACCCATTGTCCTGCTCCTATTCCTTTTCGACGATGAGACTGAGACCGTCGACCCGGGTCACCCGAAGTCGATCGCCTTTGAGAATGCTGCCTGCGCCCGCGTAGAGCGCGCTCCAGGTCGTTCCGCGCAGTTCGACCTTGCCGCGACCATTGGCATCCAGGGTTTCCATGGCGATCGCGGTCTGTCCGACCAGCTGATCGACTTTCGGCGTGTTCGTCTCAAAACTCTTGCGGACGAGCGGCCGAAGCGCGACGATGAGGACCGTTCCCATGACGGCGAAAACCAGCCATTGAGCGGCGCCGGACCCCAGAAGTCCCATCCAAACCAACAACCCGACGAGGAACGCGGCCACACCAAAGAAGACCGTAAAAAAACCGCCCGGCGTCAGGACTTCGAAGACAAGAAGTCCGAGACCGATAACCATCCACGACGACCAGCTCATTCCAGGCACGCTGGAATAGTAATTCAAAAAAAGACCAGGATGACGGGGACTACACCTTCTCGACGAGAGCCTTCATCACCTCGGCCGAAGATGTTCCAAGCTGGCCCAGACCCCCAATGACCCCCGCGCGATCTCGTTCATTCCGATTCTGGCTGAGTTTCCATTTGCCTTCGAGCTTTCGAATCGGCAGTTCGAATCCAACGATCGCCTTCAGCATCCCGGCAATGTAGTCGGTGGGCGCATCGCTCACCTTCCACGGCGGAGAGAACGACGCCTCCTGCTGCTGAGTGAGCGATTCCAGGTGACTCATCAGCCACGCCTCATCACGTACGATGCGCAGCGGACCGGACGCATGAACCACCACGTAGTTCCATGTCGGAACGACGTGGCCGTCCTCCTGCTTGCCCGGGTACCAGCCAGGCGAGATGTAGTGCTCGGGTCCCGAGAAAATGGCAAGCGCATCCACGCGATCGGATACCTCCTTCCATTGTCCATTTGCCCGGGAGACATGGCCCTTCAGCACGCCGAACTCCGACCCGTCTTCCTCATGAACCATGGGAATGTGCGAAGCGTTCAGGCCGCTCTCGCCCAGCGTGATCAGTGCGGCAAGCGGATGATTCGCCATCATCTGCAACAGAACAGGCCGACGATTTTCTGCGTTGACTGCGGTGGTGTACATAGTTGCCTCGGTTCGGCGCGGCTAAAGGCCGGATGAGAAAGCACGCTTGATCTTCTTGATCTCGACTTCGTTCCGCTTGTAGAAGATCCATTGTTTGATCCGTTTGGACTGGACCAGGCCCGCGGCGCTGAGGACACGCATGTGTTCGCTCAAGGTCGGCTGGCTCACGCCCAGCTTCTCGGCAAGCAGAGCGGCGCACACGCCATCTTTGGCCAGGTCACCGTCCACCTGCGGTCGGAAGTGCGATGCGGGCTCCTTCAACCAGGCGAGGATCTGCAAACGCCTGTCGTTCGCGAGTGCTTGGAGGGTTTGGGCGCCTAGCATATAGTCAGTTTGCTAATTAACGAATCTCTTGTCAAGCGCCGGGAGAACCATGTCGCAGCATCCCTTCGAGACCGTCGATGTCTTCACGTCTCAACGTTTCGGCGGCAATCCTCTGGCGGTCTTCCCGGGCGCCGTCGGGATTTCAGACACGGACATGCAACGACTCGCGGCGGAACTCAATCTCAGCGAGACCACGTTCGTTCTGCCTCCACGGGACGCTGCCAACACAGCTCGCGTGCGGATCTTCAACCGCAGCCATGAAATGCCTTTCGCCGGCCATCCCATGGTCGGCACCGCCTTCGTTCTGGCACGCTGGATAAGAGACGCGCCCGATGCCTTCCGCTTCGAAGTGCCGGCAGGAATCGTCAAGGTTCGGCTGAAGCGCGATGGCGCGGGCGTTCACGGCGCCGACATCGATGCTCCTCAGTCTCTGACTCTCGGCCTCCAGATCCCTGGTTTCGACATCGCGGCCTCCGCGGGCATCGGCGAAGCTGACGTCGTCCTCTCAAATCACCCCCCGACGCTGGCATCGGTCGGCAATACGTACGTGATCGCCGAAGTGACATCGGAAGGACTCAGCCGGGCAGTCCCCGACATGGCCGCGTTCCGCCGAACCCGAGACGCGTTCCCCGGTCTGAACGGCCGGTTCTCGTTATACCTGTATGCCCGCAACGAAGACAGAATCAACGCCCGCATGTTCGCGCCGCTCGCCGGAACCTATGAAGATCCGGCAACCGGCAGCGCGGCCACTCCCTTGGCGGCGCTCCTGCTCTCCCTCTCCGGCGGAGATCGGGCGTCGTTCGACATTCATCAAGGCGTTCAGATGGGTCGACCCAGCCTGCTCCACACAACCGCGTATCGCGCGGCGGATGGAATCCGGGCGACCGTGGGTGGATTCTGCGTGTCCGTGCTCAGAGGTGAGGCCACGCTCTGACGCGTCGAGGCGCGAAAACTAAACCAGCTCGAACGCCGCAGCGAGCCCCATACCGCCACTGATGCACAGCGTGGCGAGGCCGTAGCGCACATCGCGGCGCTTCATCTCGTGAACCAGAGTGACGGAGATCCGCATGCCGGTGGCGCCGATGGGATGTCCAAGTGCTATGGAACCGCCGTTGACGTTGAGCCTCGCCGGATCGAAATGAAGCTCCCGATCACAAGCCAGGACCTGCGCGGCGAACGCTTCATTCGCTTCAATGAGGCCGAAGTCGTCCAGCTTCATGTTGAGACGCTTCAGCAGCGCGCGCGTCGACGGAACCACGCCGATCCCCATGATCTTTGGATCCACGCCGGCGGCAGCGACACCCAGAATGCGCGCCATGGGCTTGACCTTGAGATCCTTCAGCTTGGCCTCGGAACAGACAAGGGCCGCAGCAGCGCCGTCGGTGATCCCAGATGAATTGCCCGCGGTGACCGTCCCGTCCTTCTTCTTGAAGACGGGAGGGAGCTTGCGCAACCCTTCCATCGACGAATCGGCACGGGGATGCTCGTCCTTCGCGATGGTCGCCACGTTCTTCCCCTGGCGGACTTCGATCGGGATGATCTGGGAGTCGAACCAGCCTTCAGCTTGAGCCCTGGTGGCACGCTGCTGGGAACGAAGGGCGAACTCGTCCTGCTCGTCGCGCGAGATGGAATGGATCTCGGCGAGCCGTTCGGCGGTTTCACCCATCAGCATGTCGGCGATCGGACAGAAGAAGCCATCTTTGTACATGCTGTCGGTGACGTCCTGATTCCCCATCTTCGAGCCCCAGCGCGCGCTGGTCAGCAGATAGGGCACGCGGCTCATCGACTCGGTGCCGCCCACGATCATCGCATCGGCATCGCCGTCACGCACGGCGCGGAAGGCGAGGTCGATCGCACGCAGTCCACTGCCGCAGGCCATGTTGACGGTCATCGCCGGAATGGCTTCACCAAGACCGGCGCGATACGAAATCTGACGCGCGACGTTTGGACCGCCGCCCGCCTGACGCGCGCAACCGATGATGGCCTCGGTCACGTCGTTTGGATCAACTCCCGTCTGATCCAGCACCGCCTTCACCGCATGGACGCCAAGATCCGCCGCCGAGAGTGAAGCCAGACCGCCACCGTAGCGACCAATGGGCGTGCGCAAAGGCGAAACCAGATAGACGGACATGAAGCTCCTTGATCGTTTCCGTGAGAAGGAGCCGCCGTCCATGCTCCAGAAAGACAGTTAGGTTTCCTGTCTCACCAGCTTCAATTTTACCGGCGTGCCGATGGAAGCCTCGAACCGTTCGGCAGCCGAACCGCGGTTGACCGCCACCTCCAGTCGTCCCGACGAGCCGATGTACGCGCACGCGTCGTCTTCGGGCACATCGCCGAAGGTGGTGACCACGGGAAGGATCACGCGACTGATCTCCGCCACCATCTCGGTGAGATCGGCGGAGGCACTCTCCAGAAACGTCCTCCACGAAGCCCCACCGATCGAGGTCACGAGATTGCCGAAGGTGTCGATGTAGATGACCTTGCCTTCAAGCGCGCCGCTTTCGAGAACGCGCGGAGCGAGGAACTCGTAGCGGAAGGCGTTGTCGATCGGTCGGCCGACGTCCTCGAAAGCCGTGCCGCGCGCGAGCGCTCCGCCCACGGGAGCAAAGATGTCGCGGCCGTGAAAAGTCGACGACACATCCTTGCGAAAGAGTCCTGCGTTTGTGAGTTCGCGAACTTCCGCTTCTGAATGGTCCGCAAGAATCAGGCTGAAGATTCCGTTGTCCGGCCCCACGAAGAAGTAGCCGCCGGCCTTGATGGCGATGCAGCGGCGGGCCGTGCCCACACCAGGATCGACCACCGCGACGAAAACGCTGCCGGCCGGAAACGCAGTCACCGACGCGCGAAGGACGAAGGCGGCCTCACGAATCGCATGCGCGGAAATCTCATGGGTGATGTCCACGACCGTGGCGTCGGGGCACGCGGCCAGCACGGCGCCGCGCAAGGATCCAGCGTAGTGGTCCTTCGTTCCGTAGTCGGTGAGGAGGGCGACGATGCGCGGCATGGGCTTGAAGGGATTCTAGCGCCCGTGACTTTCGCCGTCTCGCCCCTAAACTGGCTCCCACGATATGAACACCCTCTCGTCGCTCTATCGGCCCTCGCTGGCGCTCCTCACGGACCTCTATCAGCTCACCATGGCGCACGCGCACTGGAAGACCGGTTCGTACCGCAAGGAAGCGGTCTTCCACCTCTACTTCCGCAACCATCCGTTCGGCGGTGGATTCACCGTGGCCTGCGGTCTGGCCCGGGCCAAGGAGTTCATTTCGGATTTCCGATTCGCGCCCGACGACCTCGACTACCTGCGCACAGTGACGGGCGAGGATGGGACGCGGCTCTTCGAGGAAGGCTTCCTCGAGTACCTGCGCGAGTTCAAACTGGAGTGCGACATCGACGCAGTGGAAGAAGGGCGCATCGTCTTCCCTTCAGCACCGTTGCTGCGTGTGCGAGGGCCCATCATCGCGGCCCAGCTTCTCGAAACCCCGCTGCTCAACACCATCAACTTCGAGACCCTGATCGCGACCAAAGCCGCGCGCATCGCCCTCGCGGCGAAGGGCGAACCGGTGATGGAATTTGGTCTGCGGCGCGCTCAAGGTATTGACGGTTCGCTCGCCGCGAGTCGAGCCGCGTATATCGGCGGATGCAGCGCAACCTCCAACGTTCTTGCGGGGAAGCTCTTCGGCATTCCCGTCAAGGGAACGCATTCGCACTCGTGGGTGATGGCGTTTGGCAGTGAGCTCGAATCCTTCGAGCAGTTCGCCCTGGCGAGTCCCGGTAATTGCGTCTTCCTCGTCGATACGTTCCATTCGCTTGACGGCGTCGCGCACGCCATCGAAGTTGGGCGCACTCTGGCGAAAGCCGGTCACCGGCTCGGGGGCATCCGCCTCGACTCTGGCGACCTTGCCTATCTCTCCATCGAAGCGCGACGCATGCTCGACGAGGCTGGCTTCCAGGACGCGGCCATCGTGGCCAGCAACGAGCTCGACGAGAACATCATCAACAGCCTGCGTGAGCAGGGCGCGCGGGTTTCCGTCTGGGGCGTCGGCACTCGTCTCATCACGGGCCATGATCAGTCCGCGATGGGTGGCGTCTACAAGCTCTCCGCGGTGAAGGACCCGGGCGGGCCGTGGAAATCCCGCATGAAGCTGTCCGAGCAGGCGGTGAAGGTTTCGAATCCCGGCATTCAACAGGTCCGTCGTTTCTCCACCAACTCGGAGTTTGTGGGCGACATGATCTGGCATCAGGAGCCCGGCACGGAGGCGCCGCCTTCGATGCTCATGATCGACCCGCTCGACATGACGCGCCGACGTTCCTTCTCCGCCGACGTCGCCTGGGAAGACCTGCTGAAGCCGATCTTCCGCAACGGCGCTCTGGTCGCTCCACCCGATACGCTCGCCGACTCCCGCGCGCGCCTCGTGCAAGACCTGTCGATGGTGCATGCCGGCATCAAGCGTTTCGTCAATCCTCACGTTTACGCGGTGGGTCTGGAAGAAACGCTCTTCAAGATGCGCTCCGACCTCATGCTGCGTTTGCGCAATATGCCGCCGAGCGGCTTGTTCGATTGATCTGAGCCTTTATCCGCGCGCTATCCCATCAGGAACTTCATGACCGCGATTCCTCCTCACTACAACGCCGCGAATGGACGGCTCTTCGGCTACAACCCCGATGCGCAGGTCGTCTTTGATGCCGCGACGCTTTTCCGGCGCGAGCATCACATCCTTCCCGCCGCGTCCGATCTGCGTCGGAACCATCTGATCCTGATCGACGTGCAGCGCGACTTCTGTTTCCCGGAAGGCACGCTTTACGTGGGCGGGCGGAGTGGTCAGGGAGCCATCGAAGACACGGATCGACTCGCCCGCTTCATCTACGAGAACCTGGCGGACATCAGCGAGATCACCTGCACGCTGGACACCCATCTGCCGTATCAAATTTTCTTCGCCCCCTTCTGGCTCGACGCCTCGGGCCAGCCGCTGACCGCGCATCGCACGATTTCCGTCGAGGAGATCCGCTCCGGTGCGGTGCGTCCGAACCCGGATGGAGTGAGGGCCGCGGGTGCTCCTGATCTTGAGTGGCTGAACCGACAGGTTCTTCACTACGCCGAGTCGCTGGCGATGGCGGGCAAGTACACGCTTTATCTCTGGCCTCCGCACTGCCTCATCGGCGGCGACGGCCATGCGCTGGTCGGCG
>JBDTQB010000070.1:0-16954 GCA_039932395.1 Vicinamibacteria bacterium
GAGTGTACACCGGGCCCGACTGCCCCGTCTCTCGATCGAAGCGCACGATGGTGTGACCGCCGCCATGCGAGTAGACGTACCGCGGATTGAGAAGATCGTTGAAGATGTGGCCCTGCTCGTAGCCGCTCACCGGATACCAGTCATTGGGCCGAATCGCGCCGAAGTCGCTGCGGCTTTCGATCGACACCGTGCCGCTGTCCTGTTGTGCCGCGTAGACGCGATAGGGGAACTGCTGGTCCGTGGAGACGAAGTACAACTCGCCGTTCGGGATCGTGTACCAGGGCGACCAACTCTTGCCGCGGTCGAGCGAGACCGCAGGGCCTTGATCGGCGCCGAGGATCATGCGTTCCGTGTTGGTGGGATCGATCCAGAGCGCGTGGGCGTCATCGCCTCCAGGAGCGCCCTTGTAGGCGTTCAGCGTCTTCCCGCCATCGATCGAGCGGTACATCGAGGTGCCCATGGTGTAGAGCACATCGGGGTTCTTTGGGTCCACATACAGGCGGCCGCCCGCGCTGGCGAGACGTGTCGTCATCAGCGTGAACGACGTTCCACCATCATCGGATCGATAGAGACCGCTTCCGCCGCGACCGCCGGTCAGCGCATACACGCGCTGCTGGTTCGTTCCCGCGGCAACCGCCACGTTCGCGGAGGACGCGTTTGCGGGAAGACCTTTCGCAGCCACACGCTGCCACGAGACGCCGCCATCATCCGACCGATAGATCGGCGGTCCCGTCTGCAGATTGGGCGAGCGCGCCGTGAAGGTCGCGAAAATCACGCGTCCCTGGGTGCCGTCCGATACGAGGTCGACCACGCTGCTCTGAGCGTCGATGAAGAGGGTGTGCGCCCACGTGCGTCCGCCGTCCGTCGTGCGATACACGCCGCGAGCCGGTGATGGATTGTTGTTGTAGAACACCATCGAGCCGAAGTTGCCGCCGTCGCCCGCGCTCGCAAGCACCACATCGGGATTCGTCGGATCGACGAGCAGTCCTGTGATGAATTTCGTGTCGGCCAGTCCGACGTTTTGCCAGGTGGCGCCGGCGTCGCTGGATCGGTACACGCCGCTTCCAAGCTGATTGCTTCCCGTGCCGAGATAGAGGATGTTCGGATTCGAAGGTGCCACCGCCACCATGCCGATGCCGGTGGCGCCGATCGCATCGGTCATCGACGACCAGGTCAAGCCACCGTTTGTCGTCTTCCACGCCGAGCCAGCGGGCGTTCCGATGTAGTACACCGCCGCATTCCCCGGAACTCCGGTGACTGTCCACACCCGACCCGCGCGATGCGGGCCGATCAGTCGCCACCGCATGTCGGGGAAGGACCCGCCGTCCTTGCCTTGGGCACCGGCGGGGGGCGGGATGAACGCGCAGATCAGAACAGCGAACAGCAGAAGTCGTTTCATGGCCGAGTTCCTTGAATCAAGTGCGTCCGCGAATATCTGCGTTGACCTTGCCGAAGACACGTGCTTCAGGTTGTCGCCTCTTCGAGGCTTATGTCAGAGCGGCCAGTTCAGCCGGGTTAGTCCGTACCACAGGGCCGCGATCCAGCCCGCCATCAGGCCCAGCGACAGCGGCGCGGAAAATACAAGTTGCTCAGGTTCCAGTCGGAATATGGCGCCGACGATCCCTACCGACATCACAGCCGCGAGCATCCCGGGCACAATCGCCACCGCACCGCGCAGGAACAGGGCGTTCAGATTCAACGGCGTGGCCCCCAAGACCTCGTCGGCGATGGCATCCCACTCCTCGACAGAGAGCACGCCCTCCATCTCCAGGAAGCGGATGGTGCGGCCATCGCTCGCGCGAATGACGAACAGACGCCGGCCCGATCCCGTGCGGTAGGAGGTGCAGCGAAACGCGCCCTGCTCCAGTTCATCGACCGCACCGTCGCGCCGGCGGATGGTGAGATGCGAGCCCTTCACGTCAAGCCGGTCAAGCAGGCTCGAAGCCGACTTGGCCCAGCCCGCCTGCAAAATATTCTCTCGGGCGGTCAATTCGCGGGTGACAAAACTTCTCGACCCGGTTGGCATCGTCACGTCTAGAGCGTAGGTGAAATAAGCGCGGTTTTCCACTCAATTCGCGAGCGGCAGACGCGCCCTGAATCGACCCTGCCGCCTCGAGAATCTACGGCGGGTCGCAAGTGGGTCTCTCGCCCCCCCCCGCGAATATCGGGCGCATCGCACGTCTCCCGGAGCTCGGCGGACTTTCACCACTGACTGCTAGCATCCCGCCATGAGCCAGGAAACAAAGCTGGGGGTTGCACCTAACGTCGCGGGGTTGCTGTGCTACGTGCCTTGCGGTATCGGGGGAGTCTTTTCCGTCGTTGCCGCACTGGTCGAGACGGAAAACCGTTTCGTCAGATTCCACGCCTTCCAGAGTCTCCTGCTCCACGCTGTGGCGTTTGCCCTGGGGTTTGGGTATCAGGTGGCCAGTGCGATCCTCTACGCGTTTCTTCCGTGGAGTCTCTACAACCTTTGGCGTCTGGTGGGACTTCTCGCGTTCGGCGCGGTCGTGGCCTTTCTCGCCCTTCTCATTGTTCTGATGGTGAGGGCGAACAGCAACCACGAGTTCAAGCTGCCGGTGATCGGCAACCTGGCCGCGAAGTGGGCGGGAGATCCGGCTTCCCGCACTTAACCGTCGTCCTCGATAAATCGAGGCCCAAAGCTAGTTCCGGGGGCGCATGTCCGGCTCCGAACTCACGTTTGGAGCGGAAAGGCCCGACTTCAGCATCGTGAGCGCGGCGTAGGTGACAACCAACACGACGACCCAGCGCAGCACATCCAGCGGCAGTGATTTCACAGCGAGGCCGGCGATGAGGACGCCGGGAATTCCGCCGAGCGTCAATCCGAGTGCTGCTCGCACGTTGTAGCGACCCTTGTCGATGAAGCGGAGTCCGCCGATCATCGCCACCATGGCGCCGGCGCCCATCATGATGGGGAAGGCGACGCGCGGATCCATTCCAAGCAGGCTGAGCATGATGAGACACGGGGCGTAGTGGCCGATGCCGACCATCAGCAAGGCTCCGAGCACGAAAATAATGGCGATGGCGATCAGCAACTTGCCGCCCGAGAGGCCGACGGCCAAGCCTCCGCCGGGAAAGAGTTCAAGCTGACTCATGGCCATGAACACCGCCGCCAGCAGCAGTCCGATGCCCATGCCGATCTGAATGGATCGACGGGGAAGTCTGGTGACGACACCCGCTCCCAGCCAGCCGCCGAGAACCGTCGCGGTGATCAGGGTCAGCAGAGTCGTTGAGTCGACCTTCACCACGGCGAGAAAGATGAGGGCCTGCATCACCACGGGGAGTCCGTGACCCACGATCATGGTTCCGGGGATGTCTTCGTCCGGCACCAGGCGGAGCGCCTTGAAGGCGGTGGTCGTCGTGGCGAAGGAGCCGATGCCCAGCGTATCGAAGAAGTTGGTGACGAAACCGATCGTCACCTGAACGAGACTGGGGTGCCGGGCTGCCTTGGAATCAACCGCCGCCGCTCGTCGAACGCGCCGCGCCCACAGCGCCGCGAAGACCAGGCCGGTGACGCAAATGAGGATGAGAAGGGCCACTCGAACGGTCACGCTTGACATGGCTCGGAAGTCTAGAGCCTGGTGGAACCGTCGGCGGCATGAACCTCGCCCGCTCTGCCCAACTCACGTTCGTGACGGGCGCGTACTATCGTGTCGAAAAGAGGTTCGCCCATGGCAAAGATTGAGGCTCGACTTGCAGAACTTGGACTGGTGCTGCCGCCGCCGATGACGCCGCCGCCTGGGGTTCTCATTCCATTTCAGTTCGTCCGGATCCTCGGCAAGCGGGCATTGATTTCCGGCCATGGGCCGCAGGCGCTGGACGGTTCGTTCGCCGAACCGTTGGGCAAGCTCGGACGCGAGCTCACCGTCGAGCAGGGATACGTGGCGGCGCGTCTGACCGGCCTTTCGATCCTTGGCAGCCTGAGCCGCGCGCTAGGTGACCTCGATCGCATCACGGCCTGGGGACGCATCTTCGGCATGGTCAACTCCGCCGATGGCTTCGTTCAACAGCCGAGTGTGATCAACGGTTTCTCAGATTTGATTCTCGAGTTGTATGGACCGGAGATCGGCGCGCATTCGCGCAGTGCCGTCGGCATGGCCGAGCTTCCGTTCCGCATGCCGGTCGAAATCGAGGGCGAAGTTGAAATTCGCGCCTAGCCTTGCGACAAAAATACCGGGCGTCATCTTTTCGATGACCCTGGGGACGCTTGCGTGTGGCGTTCCGTTGTGGCCGATTCCTTACAAGCTCGTGAGCATGCCGGGAAATCCGTCGCCCGTGATCTGGCTGCTGCTCGGCACCTTCGCGGGATTGATCGCGGCTTATGTCCTTCGTCCCGGATGGTTGCTGCCGTGGGGGGCGGTCGCCATGGGATTCGGCATCGCCGTGCTGGGCCGGGTCGCGGTTGAGACAGCCAAAGATCCGACGTCGCACAATCTCTGGCCGATTGAGGTCGCCATTGCGGGCTTCTTTGGGCTCGTTTCCGGCCTTCTGGGAGTGGCGCTCGGGCGCCTGATTCAGCGGGCCGCCGGAAATCCTTGATTCGGGCGCCTGCTCGCGATTTCGCTTGTCTACGAAATCCCAGGTCCTATTCGCAGCGAAGGGCCTCGGCCGGGGACACGGCGGCTCCGCGCCAGGCGGGCACGAGACACGCGACCGACGCGCCCATGAGGAGCAGGCAGGGCGCTAAGACGAACGCCATCGGATCCTGCGGCGTCACGCCAAAGAGAAGCTTCTCGAGCAACTTCGAAAGGCTCATCGACGCGACGACGCCAAGAGCCACGCCGAGGATCGCAACCGTCATCCCCTGGCGGAGGATGAGTCCAACGATGTCCCGCCTCGACGCGCCCAGCGCGGAACGAACTCCGAGTTCGCGCCGTCGCTGACTCACGCTGTAGGACAGGGCGCCGTAGAGCCCGACCGCGGCCAGGGTCAGAGCCAGCAGCGCGAACGCAGTCAAGGTCACCGCGGCGAAACGCGGCTGGGCCACGGAGGAGGAGACACGGCTCGCGAGGGTCACGGTGTCAAGGATGATGGATGGGTTGATTTCGCGCACCAGAGATCGCACCGACGGTGCGAGAGCTGCGGGATCTCCCTGGGTGCGGATCGCGATCTGGAATGAGTCCGGGAATTGCCGGCCGAACCTGGGAAGTGCAAACATCTCGGTGAGCGGCTTTTGGTCGAGACCGTTTTTGAGGATGTTTGAGACCACGCCGACAATCTCCGTCGTGAGGCCAGGCTGGCTCTTGAACAGTCCGTCGAACCGCCGGCCGACCACGGGCTTGCCGTCGTTGAGGTAGACGCGGACGAATTCTTCGTTCACCAGGATCGAGTCGGTGGCCGACGTCGCGTCCTGCGGCCCGAGGAACCGTCCCTCCTTCAAGCGAAGGGAGAGTGCTTCCGCGAAGCCCGGAGTCATCGCATAGGAGGTGGCGCGTGCCTTCACCCTTCCATCGAGAGCGTTCGTGGTGGGCAAGTCGAAGCTCGCGACCGCCGTGCGGATTCCCAGCGGCGTCATGTTGGAGGCGCCGGCGAAAAGCACTCCGGGCAACGCGCGCACTCGGCCGAGCACCTGGTCCGAGATCGCTTGGGTTTCTTCCGGGGTTCGTTCGGCGGGTCCGAGATCGAGAGTGGCGACAAGAACGTTGCGGCTCTCATACCCCGGGTCGACGTGGATCAACGCGGCGAAACTCCGGGCCAGAAGGCCGGCGCCGATGAGAAGCATCACCGCCAGGGCCGCCTCGATCACCACCAGAGCGGCGCGCGTTCTCTGCGTGGCCGCGCTCGACGAGGCGCCGGAGCCGTCACGAAGGGCGGTGGTGAGACCCACCTGCGACGCGCGGAGGGCTGGGAGAACCCCGGACACGAGTCCAGCGAACATCGAGATGAGTGCTGCAAAGGCGATGGCCATGCGATCGAGTGCGATGTCGTCGAGGCGCGGAAAGCTCACGGGTGCGAGCGCTGGAAGAGCCTTGAGCAATCCGTAACCGAGTCCTAGCCCAAGAACGCCGCCCAGCAGAGCCAGGACCAGACTCTCGGTTACGAGCTGCCGAACCAGGCGGCCCCGACTTGCGCCGAGCGCCGTGCGAACCGCGATCTCTCGCTGACGGGAGACACCTCGGGTCAGCTGGAGACTCGCCACATTCGAGCAGGCGATGAGCAGAATGAAGCCCACGCCCACCGCGAAGAGGATGAGAGCGGGCCTGACCCGCCCCGTCATCTCAGAGAGAATCGGCTCGGCCCGAATCGTGACCGGGCCGCCTTTGCCGAAGAGAGCATCAGCGACGGGCGGCCGGGCCACACTGCGTGCGACCAGCGTGCCCTCCTCGGCCGCCTGTTCGGGAGAGAAGCGCGATTTCAGCCGGGCGATCGCGCTGAAGACCATGATCGACTGATTGTTGGGGTCGGCCGAGCCGTAGGAGACCCGCATGGGCAGGAAGACGCGGCCCTCCCGCTCCGGGAAGTAAAAGCCCGGGGGAGCGACGCCGACGATGGTGTGCACCTTGCCGTCGATGGTGAGCGTCCGGCCGACGGCCGAAGGGTCGGAGCCGAAACGCTCCTTCCAGAAGCCATCGGAGAGAACCACGACCTCCGGAGCCCCCTCCTTGCCATCCGCCTCCACGAACAGCCGGCCGAGAGCGGGATGAATGCCCAGAAGAATGAAAGCCGACGGAGTCATCGAGGTGCCGGCGAGCTTGACCGGCGTCTTCCCGGTCGTGTCGGTGAAGTCATCCGCGCTGAAGGCAGCGACGCCTTCGATCGCGCGCGGAGCCGACCACGCGTGGTAAGTGAAGTTCGTAAAGAGCGGCGCGGGCACGCCCGCGTTGGCTCCCGGATGGAACTCGGAGAGCCGAATCAATTGATCGGACTTGGGATAGGGCAGGGGCCGCAACAAAACGCCGTAGACGACGGAAAAGAGCGCGGTGTTGGCACCGATGCCGAGGGCCAGAGACATCAACGCCGCGGCGGTGAATCCCCTTTCGCGAACCATCGAGCGGACGGCCATCCGAATGTCCTGAAGGAAACTGGTGCCGTTCATAGACTCGATATGCGACGCGCCATCACGGGCAAGGTCTGTGGCTCGATGGTCAGCCCGGGCGGACGATGGGCTACTGTGCGCGAAGGAAGGCGATGACCGCGCGCGCGTCGTCCTGGCTCATGCGAAACGGGGGCATGGGAAGTTGAGGTGCTGGGCGTTCGCCGGCGTGGCCTTCGGTGAGCAGCATCAACGCCTGTTCGTCGGTGAAGCCTCGGAGCGAACGGATATTAGGCGCCGCGGCAGCCCAGTGTCCGTTGGCATACGGCGACTGGAAGGGAATCGGCGCCCCGGTGAATCGGAGGGCTTCGATGATCACGCCCTTCTCATCGCGCGGCGAGTGGCATTGCACGCACATGGCCACCCGCGTGGTCAGGTATTCGCCTCGGGCGACCAGACTCGCTGGGGGCGTCGCAACCGGCGGCGTCTGCGCGGATACAGCTACGACTGCGAACAGGAACACGCCAAAAATGCCGAAGGTAGCTTCCGATCTCTTCATATCGGGAGGTTATACCTGACTTGGCGTGGACATCTGAAGACCAGCGCGGTGATGACCGATAGAGTCATCGCATGAGGCTTTCGACATGGTAATGGTTCCTTTGATACCCCCGGCGTCGCTTCTGGAGGTCGCGCGGATCATGCGGCTCGTGGCTGAAATGCCGCGACGGCGCCGCCGGCCTGAATCCGGGGATCTCGAAGGGCCGTACGACGAATGGTTTGACGGTGGCGCCTGTCGCTATCTCACCAACATGAACACATACGATTTGAGCGATGGCTCGAGCGCCTGGCGGTGGACCACCACACTGCTGCTCAGCGGCGGGGTCAAACTCGCGTCCGGCGAGACGGTCAATTTTTCCCAGGAGCCCGCCGTGCCGAGGGAACAGCCCGCGAAGGCCGACGCGACTCTTGTGCCTTCTTCGACCACCGGCTCGGACTCATGCGTTGTTTGCGGCCGCATGATCGTTCCTGGCTCCACCGTCCAGATCACCGAGCGAGGACCCGCGCACTACGGCTGCGTTGAATAGCCCGCGCAGAGACGCCCGCGCTCGCTCACAAACGACGCCTCCGTCGGGAGTCATCTCCCAGGTGAAACGCGACGACCGGTGCAGCCGGGCAACCGGAAGGCACCGATGCGGGTCGAGTAGCTCGCAGCTCCCTTTTTGACGTAGTCGCCGACATACCAGATGGTGCAGTCGTCGCTTGGATCGATCGCGGTCTGGGTGTAGTCCTCCCACCGCATCAGGGTTTGCGCAGCCTCGCCCTCGATCAGCGCGGTTTCTCGCAAGGTCAGTGCGCCAAGCGGATCCTGGGCCAGGCGCGCAGCAAAGCGCTGGCCCGCGAAGTTGGCTGAGCCACCGAATGAGTACCCGATGCCGATGTTCCCGTGACCGTCCATCGCCGGGCTCGGCATCCAGCGATAGGACTCATCAGGCGCGTAGGTTCCCTGCTGGCGGAGGGTGACACGGCGTGCCCGGTCGATCTGAAATTCATAGAAGCGAACTCCGCTGGCACCCGCCGAGGTGTTGATCGAGTGCGTCGCTACGATGGACTCACGCCCGCCTAGGTTCCGGTATACGACCCGCGCCATGAGCTTGTCGCCCTGCGCGTCGAGACGGCGCTCGGTTCCTGGCTGGGGGACGCAGTGGGTGAGCTGGCCGTCGCAAAGATAGTGATAGGGAGCCACCGCGATGCGATCCGGCCCGGTGACTTTGGTGTTCGCCGGATTCTTCCAGTCGACGTGAAACGCGTAGGCGAAGATTGCGTCGGATTCGAGGACGTTCCGCAGCTGCGTTCCACCCGCCGCCAGCATGATGTTTGGAGCGCCCGGAGGGGGCGGCCTGCGGCCATCGAGGTCGGCGTTGTTCAGGAAGTTCACGTCGTCGATGATCACGCACTGCTCGGTCGCGGGCTCACCCCGAATCATCTTCGTTCGATCGGCGACGCAGGCGTGCTTCTGAATCACTTCGTCGCCCGTGCTGGTCGGGACGTAGTAGCCATCGGGCCAGATCGCTGGACGTGGGTAGTCGGGGAACAGCGGCCGAAGGAACTCATAGCGGTAGTACGGGCCCATGGGGTCGGGAGTTGCGCTCACCGCGTAACACATCGAGTAAGGCCCCTGTTCGCTTCGCCGTGTCGGGATCAGAGCGGGCGAAGGCGATGGGTCAGGCGGAGGCGGCTGGAAGAGGGGCACAGGTGGACCAGGCTGGCCGGATCGGCCGATCGGGCTCGAATACGAGGTCGCGGCAGCGGTCCAGACAGCGGGCTGATCCTCGCGCACCGGCGCGCGTGTGAACGTCGGCATCACGATCAACCAGCGATCGGCGAGTTGATCGTAACGAGCGACCGCGTCTCCGTTGTTCAGCGTTTCGCAGGCCCCGCCGAAACCGCGGAAGACGTTGTTCGTTGGCACGGGCCCGTAGAGCGCCTTGCCCGTGGTGTCAAACACCTTGCCCTTCTTCGTGAAGATTGCCATGCGAGTGTTGACGATCTGCATGATGTGATCGAGGCCGACCGCGAGCGTGTTGTCCGAGGGTTGCCGAACGTTCGTCGTGCCCTGCGGTCCGACAAAGCCCTCGCCGAGACCGTCGAAGCTTTCGCCGAGCACGGCGGGGGAGCGAGTCCCCTGCGCTCGCTGCTCCACCCCGGCCGAACCCGCGGGCGTCGGCATCGGCGGCTCCACCAGAGCGCGCAACCGCGCCTTCTGCTCGGCCGTCGCGTCCTCACGGCGGGTCAGGAACCATGAGGACTCCTCCGATGTTCCGGACCGGTGGGTGGCGAAGCGCAGGCCGTACCAGCCCAAAGCAGCGTCGTAGTCGAGCTCGTTCGTCGACCGCACGACACGGTTGAACCAGTCGTCGAGCTTCGTTCCCGCGACCTCTTCCGCGACGGCCTGGAACTCCTGCGGAGTGAAGCCGCGCTCGCCGCCGAAGCGCTTCAGTGCGAGGCGCATCACGTCGTCGAGCGATTTCGCACCGCCGGTGGCGGCACGGATCTTTGCGTCGAGGAGGAAACCGGCCACGTGACCCTTGATGTAGTAACTCACCGTCTTCTCCGTCGGATTGACGCCGGAAAGAGAGTTGCTCCAAACATCGAGGGACGACTGCGCCAGGGTTTGAAGCACGCGGCCTGGCTGCTTCTGAAGACTGTCGATCTGCGCCGACAGGGAAGCGAGGAAATCGTCCGCGCTCCAAAGGGCCACACGCGAAAGCGCGAGTTCGGCGTAGTAGTTGGTGAGCCCTTCCGAAATCCACAGGCTTTCCGTGTGCGGTTCACTCTCGTAGTCGAAGGGGCCGAGTTCGATGGGTCGAAGGCGCTTGACGTTCCACGCGTGCATGTATTCGTGGCTGACGAACGAGAGCCAGCGCGCGTAGCCGTCTGGCGTCTGAACACGCGCCGCGTTCGAAGTGAGGAGCGTGGAGTTCAGGTGTTCGAGGCCGCCGCCGCCCGGCCTGAACACATTCAGGAACACGTAGTTCTTGAAAGGCAGCCCGCCCCAGATCCGGCTCGCGCCGTGGACCATGCGTTCGAGGTCGCCGGCGGCGCGGCGCGCGTCCCATCCCGCCCGCTCGCCCACATCTGCGAGCACGTGTCGGCTGCCATTCACCTCGAACGAACGAACGCCGAGATCGCCCGCGATGATGGGCGAATCGACCAGAGTGTCGTAGTCGGCCGCGCGATAGTGATGGGCCTGACCGTCGGGTGCTGGGTCGAGTGCCGTCGCGGCCTCTTTCCAGACCAGCGGCAAATCGAGATGAACTTCGTGCGGTCGTCGTGTGGTCTCGACCAGGGTCACGAACGTGGCCGCTCCGTTGAGAACCCCGAGATCGTTTCCGACCCAGTTCGTGGTCACCGAGCGCTGCTCGCACAAGAGCCGATAAGCGACGATGACGCTGCGACCGCCGTTCGTCTGAACGCGCCAGCGGTTCCCGTTCGCCTCCTTCTCGACCGGCAGAGGAGTTCCGCCCGCGGTTCGCGCGCTCAGGCTCTGGACCGCTCCGGCGTAGTCCTCGATCCGATAGAAGCCGGGCGACCAGCGCGCCATCCGCAGTTCGATCGACTCCGACCCAGCCGTCGGCACGGTGGCTTCGATCTCGATCATGTGTGTTTCGGGAGCGGGAACCGTGATGCGATAAATGATCGGGTCGAGATCGGCCGCTGCGGCGGTCGTGCCCGCGGCCGTATTCGAGAAGATCAGCAAGCTGGAACACAGCACGGCGTACGACAAGCGGCTCTCAAGCATCTACTTTCCTCCGGGTACGCTCGTCTGCGCCCGCGCGTGTGCGCGTCGCGGCTATTTCTTCCGCGTCGGTGTCAATCTCGACACGTAGCAGTCAGGGGCGGATGGCGACGAACCAGCCGGCAATGATCGGGCCTTGGGGCGGACGAACCCGGCCGCCCGCGGGTGGCGGTGTCGGGGTCGGCGCACCGGGAGGTACCGGACCGCGCTCGGGCTGGAAGAGGTAGACGTTGTGCGTCTTCGGATCGACGCAGATCGTCTTCGCGCCCGCGACGGTGGGTACGGTCTCGACCACCGTGTACTTGTCGGGCGAATCCTGATGGACCACCGTGACATTGCCCTCCCCTCCGTTGGGAATGAACATCAGCTTCTTCGAAGCGTCCCATCCCAGAGCATCCACTCGCGTGCCGTTGGCGATGGTTGCGACGACTTTGCCGGTACTCGCGTCGACCACGACCGACGTCTTGTTGCAGCCCGCGAAGATGCGGTTCGAGTCTTTGTCGTAGGCGATGCCGGTGGGTCCGTCGCAGGGTGCGAGGGGCCACGAAGCGGTCACCCTCCAGGTCTTCACGTCGATGACCTGGATCGTGTTCTTGCTTTCGTTGTTGACGAAGATGTGTCCCTTAACGTCGGCCGCCGCACCCTCTGGGGCCGTGTCTTCGAGCTCCACGGTGGCCACGATGTCGCCGCTCTTCGGGTCGATCGCGGTCAGTGTGCCGATCGGACGGCTGTGATTGGTGAGGATGATCTTGTCGTCGGCCGCGTCGTACATTATGCCGTCGAGGCCAGGGCCGACTTTGATCTGTCGGAGCACGTCCAGCGTCTTGAGGTCGAACATGGTGACCGTTTGATCGCCGCTGTTGGTGGTGAAACCGTGGCCGGCCTTGGTGGAGAAGCCAGCACCGTGCACGCCCGGCGTGTTGGGGATGTCACCCAGGACTTTGCCGGTAGCGCCATCGACCACCATCACGTGAGTGGAACGGGACACAAACACACGGCCGGTATCGGGCTCGACGGAAATGTAGTCGGTGCCACCTTCTCCCTTGATGTCGAACTTCTCGACCTTGAACTGGTCCGCCGGAACCGCCGAGGTGGCGCCCAGACTGACCGCGGAGAAAAACGCGAAGGTGGCGAGAGAGTTCTTCATTGGGGGAGCCTCACGGGAAAACCTGAACGACCAAAGGCGACTGGAGCGAAGAACGGGATCGTACATCCGATTTGCAGGGTTCTGCCCGTAACCGGAGGGGTCTTACCGGCATCGAACGGCGTCGCGCGTCGCGCGTCGATCGGCGTCAGCGGCGTGCGGCGCACAAGATTTTGCTCCTCGGAACAATTGGCCGCATGCGTCGTATCACTTTCGAGCGCCCTCCGATCGAGTCGGCTGAGCAGGGCAGGTGTTTCGAGAAGCTCCTCGGCGCGAAGTCTGCCGGATTGCAAAACCTCCGACTTCAGCCTTGATGTCCATCATCTTTCTAAAGGGACCGTTTGTTTGTGATCACCGCGTCAGCCAACTCCGTCGTCGACCTTCTCGGCAGCATCGCCACCGCGACGTGGACGGCTGCGACCCTGGGTGCCGCGCGCCTCGACTCCCGCCTTCGCGCATTCGCGGGAGCCTGGGCCGCCATCGCGATCCACTTGATTTCGCGTCCAGGCTCGGCAAGCGGCGATCCCGTGTTTGTCTTCCTCGACGCTGTCGCCGGAGCCGCGGCGGGCGCTCTCTTTCTGATTGGCGCGGGGGCGGGCCCCCCAGGCCGACACGCGAAGCGATCCAGCGATACGATCGCACTTTCGTTCTTCGCGGCCTCTTGCACGATTCAACTCCTGCTGACGAAACTGGGGTCGTCTCCGGAAGCGCAACTGGCGGATTTCCGGACGGTCCGGCTTCTCGTCCTGGGCGTGTTCGCCTTTCACTTGACGAGCCACACGAGGCGCGGCTTCAGCCTCGCCGGCCGGGTCACCTCGTGGACATTCGGCGTTCTCGCCCTTCTGTCGGCCGCCACATTCCTGCTGGACCGAACCAGCAACGGGACAGGTTCGACGCTCTTGATTTGGGTCGACTCGATCGCGGTGCTTTGTTGGGCCGTACTGGCCCTCTCCATGGCCGCCCGCATGCTCGAAACCCGGACGGAGCGGCAGGTGTCGCAGGCTCAAGCGGAGCACGACGACGTCACCGGCCTGCCTCGGCGCGCCCCTTTTGAAATCCTGCTCGAGTCGACCCTTTCCCGCGCCCGGGGCGAGGGGGACACGGCTGCCCTGTTCTTTCTCGACCTTGACCGTTTTCGCACCCTCAACGAATCGATGGGCCACGGCGCTGGTGATGAGGTTCTCGGGCAGATCGGCGATCGCCTCCGCCAAGCGTTGCCCAAGCGCGCGACCGCGGCGCGTGTGGGCGGGGATGAATTCGTGGTGGTCTGGCCGGGCGTTGTCGATGGAGCCGATGCCTTGCGTCTGGCGGCCGATCTCGCGGCGGTGGTTGCAGCGCCGATGCAGGTGACCGGCCAGGAAGTGTTGGTCACCGCGACGACCGGGGTGAGTCTCTTCCCTGCGGATGGCGACGACGCCGCGACGTTGATCGATCACGCTCATGCCGCGGCGCGTTGGGCGAAGGAGCGAGGACCGGGGCGCCCTCGTCTCTACAGCGTCGAGATGACCGGGCGTTCGCGGCGCGAGCTTTCAATGGAGATGCGTCTTCGGCGGGCGCTGAATCTGGGCGAGATCTGGGTCTACTACCAGCCGCGTCTCTCGCTCCTCACCGGAAAGATCGACGGCTTCGAAGCGCTCGTGCGGTGGCTCCATCCGAATGAAGGGCTGCTGGCCGCGGCAGCGTTCATTGATCTCGCGGAGTCGACCGGGCTCGTCGTTCCGATCGGACGTTTCGTGCTCATGCAGGCTTGTCTTGACGCGCAGGAAGCTCGGCTCCAATCGGGATCGGACTTCACGGTCGCGGTGAATCTGTCGGCGCAGCAGCTCGCTGATCCTGAGGTCGTGGACGACGTACGCCGGGCGTTGCGTGAATCAAACTTGCCCGCGTCGGGGCTCGAAGTCGAGGTTACCGAGACGGCAGCCATGTACGACATTCCGCAAGCGCGACGCGTCCTGGAACAGCTCCGCGGAATGGGGGTCTCCGTGGCGCTTGACGACTTCGGCACGGGGCACTCGGCCCTCGGCTATCTCAAGGAGCTTCCGATTGACCGGTTGAAGATCGACAAGTGTTTCGTGCGCGACCTTGAGTCGGACGCCAAAGATCGTTTTCTCCTTCGTGCGGTCATCGCACTTGGTCGCGCCCGCGGATTGTCGGTCACCGCGGAGGGTGTCGAAGACATGGCTCAGCTGCGCTTTCTGGGCGCGTCTGGTTGTCATCATGTGCAGGGCTATCTCGTTGGCACGGCGCGTCCAGCACTCGAACTGTCCCATCTCGCTGGGCTTGCACCGGAGGGCCTCGCGGTGCGCCTGCCTCGTCGAAGGAAGACGAAGCTGAGTCTGGTCACTCGCCAGGCCTGACGATTCGAACCCAGGTCTCAAGGCCGCTCGATAGTTGGCGCGTCGCTGATTGCTTCGGTTGTCTGCGTGTCGGCTGAAGCCCCGGCCTGCAATGCGATCTCGGCGCACAGGGCGCGGATGCGATCCGTAGCGCCGGTCGTTGTCCCGCCGTTGTCTGCCGCGCTCCTGAGATCGGTGACTTGAAGCCAGAGCGCGCGGAGCAACTCGAGTTGCCGCGCACGCGTGGCCTTCAGGCCTTCAAGTCGTGAATCGAAGCTGCGCAGGAGGTCGAGCTGTTTCTGGAACAGATCCCGCATCTGACGCTTTCCTTCACCGTCGCTGTCTAACGGTGGCCCAAGGGCTACGATCTTCGCAGCCAGGCGTTCAGCCTCGGCCGGATCCGCCGCGCTCTCAAGCGACGCGACTTCCTCGTCGATTGCTGCGACCGCGCGGGCAAGATCGAACGCCGCGTCGCGGGCTCGCGCGCCCACGATGCTGAATTCGCCGGCCAGACGCGACACCGCAGTTGAGACACCAGAGGCCAGATCACGCGCCGAGGTCGGGGCCACCTTTCCGCGCGCGGGAACTGCGCTTACGGGAATAAGGACCGCCGCAAATTCCGGACGAGACCAGAAGGCCCGATCGGCGGAGTCTCTCCCGTTGATGCGACCAAGGATGTCGGCTGCGAAGCCCTTCTCCCGAAGGGCGCGACGATTCCGAATTTCGAGCCACCCCGCGATAGCGGCGAGAACGAAAGGAATCGAGAAGAGCGGTTCGACCAGCCGATATTGCTCCACGAAGGCAAAGGCCGCAATCGCCGGGCTCTCCTTACCCTCACTTAGCCGAGCGTGGATCTTAACCAAGAGCAACGACGGCAGGATAGCCGAGCCGTAAATGAGCGCTCCGGCAAGATACTCCCGGGATCTCCGCAAGTCGGGTGGCAACCGCTCCCACACGTCGTGAGGCGGACGGAATTTCCTGGGATAGTAGAGCGGCCACCATGAAGGCTTGCGCAGGGCCTCAAACCCTATGCCCCGCCAACCGTAGCCATGGCGTCGAAGTGATACGGCGCTTACGAGGATGCCGAGAGACGTCAGAACCAGGAAGGCCGCAAACGCTCCCGGCAGGCTTCTGCCGAATAGGACGCTTCGTGGTCGTGGCAGGAGCCACGTGTTCAGCCCCACAAGCAGTGACAGGGGCAACAGCAAGGACATGGCCTCGGTAAGGCGCCTGAGCGCGCCGAGTTCAGGAATCAGTAGGTCTTCGTCGTCGGCAGCCGTGATGGAAAGTGCCCCCGTGAGCGCGGTCGCATCGGGCCAACGCTGCTTGGGATCCTTCGCAAGGCAACGCGTGAGCGCCGTAGCCATTTCGGTCGGGACATCCGGCGCCACCGACTTGAGCGCCGGCGCTTCCTTCGTGATGTGCTGGACCATGAAGTCGCCTGCCGTCGCGCCCTCGAAGGGCAGGCGACCCGCGAGCATCGCGTACCCCATGACGCCGAGCGAGTAGAGATCGCTTCGGTGGTCGATGTCCGCCTTGCCCTGCGCCTGCTCCGGAGACATGTACTGCGGAGTGCCAAGCACACTGCCCACCTCAGTCATCGTCTGACCGGCGCCGATGGCTTTGGCCACCCCGAAGTCAGTGAGCAACGCGCGACCGGTGCCCTCCTCGAGCAGTACGTTGTCGGGCTTGATGTCTCGATGGATGACCCCGAGCTTGTGGGCGTAGTCGAGGGCGTCCGCCATCTCGATCAGGATGCGTCGCACGTCTTCGACGGGCAGTCGGCCTTCGCGCTTCAGACGGGCGGCGAGGGATTCGCCCCTGACGTAACCCATGACGAAGTAGAGGGTGCCGTCGACATCACCGAACGTGTAGAGCGGGACAATGTTGGGATGAGAGAGCTTCGCGGCGGTTCGGGCCTCGCGCCGGAACCGATCACGACTTTCTTGGGTGGCGCCACGGTCGGGCGGCAGGACTTTGATGGCAACTTCGCGCTCGAGGGCCGCTTCGGTCGCAAGGTAGACGGCACCCATCCCGCCCTTGCCGAGGAGGCGTTGGATTTCGTACTGGCGTCCGAGCGCGATCTTCAGAACATCGCGGACCGGATCGGAAGGTGGTGGAGTCGCGACGGCGGCAGCGGGGGAGCCGCAAAGCGGGCAGAACCGGGCGCTCTCGGCGAGCACGGC
>JBDTQB010000071.1:0-16880 GCA_039932395.1 Vicinamibacteria bacterium
GCGGTGGCGTGCTGACGAACTGGATCATCACCCAGGATCAGCGCTTCAAGGCGGCCGCTTCGCAACGTTCCATCGCCGACTGGGCGGGCTTCTGGTACACCGCCGACTTCACTCTGTTCCAGCCCACCTGGTTCAAGGCCGCGCCCTGGCAGGATCCCAAAGATTTCGCCGCTCGCTCGGCCATCACCTTCGTCGGCAACGTGAAGACGCCGACCATGTTCATCGAAGGGGAAGACGACATGCGGACGCCTCCCTCAGACGGCGGCGAGCAGATGTTCCGCGCACTGAAGTTCATGAAGGTCGACACCGTCATGGTGCGCTTCCCGGGTGAGACGCATGAGCTGTCCCGCTCGGGCAAGCCCACGCACCGCATCGCGCGCCTTCAGCACATCGTGGGCTGGTTCGACAAATACCTGATGGGTATCTCGAAGCCCGAATACGACGTCAAGTAAGCGGCTTCCGTTGCGGCGCTCACGCATTTGACGCGCGGTGGATTGGGGCGACGAATCGCCATCGGTCTCTTGGCGATCGTTCCCGTCGCGCTTCTCTTCTGGAACGTTCAGGCGCGGACACGAGGCGCTGACTTTCGCGCCCTCTCGGGCGATTGGATGAGAGCGTGGGACGACGTTGCCATCGCAGCGGGTTTCGCCGCGTATCGGGATTTCCCCGTCGCTCCCTATCTGGCCACCAATTCGTTTTCGAGGAAGGGGCAGGCGGCCTATACCAACTTTCAGGACACATTCGACGGACTTGAGCGCTCCTACGGCACGAGCCTGTCCCGACCCTGGCAGGGATTTCCGTCCAGCGAACTCTTTCCTCGACGACCGCGAGTGGCGCAGCGCTTCGACGACCTGGGCCGCGCCTATCTTCTTGGCTGGGGCTTTCGCGCCCTTGGTCAGACGTCGCCCGGACTTATCTTCTGGATCGCGCCTCTGTTGGCGTCGCTCGTGATGGTCTGGATCGTTCTAGAGTCGGCGCGCGCCGGACGGGTCGTTTTCGGATTTTGCTTCTGCGCGCTCGTGTCGGTGTCCGCCTTCTGCCGCGATGTCTTGATGCTTGGCTATTCGGCGGCGGGTTTCTACGTTGTCGCCTTGCTGCTGGCCTCTGCGTACGCGGCAGGTGTTCTCAATCGACGCACGAGCCTTAGGGGCTTGCTCCTCCGTTCCACGGCGGCGGGCGTTTGTCTTGCCGTCACGGTAAACGCGCGATCCGTGTCCATCGTCGTGGTCCCCGTGATCGTCGCGGCCGCTCTCCGGTGCGTGGCGCGCCTGCCCCGTAGCGTGGGCCAGCGGGCCGGTGGTGTCGTACTCACGCTGGCCCTCTTGCTCGCACCCACGTCCCTTCTCCGAAGCCACCTTGCCGCTGCCGCGGGAGACGCGGTGGCGCGCTTTGGTGGAGAGCACGTACCGGCGTTTCATGACGTGTGGATCACTTATTGGCAGGGTCTCGGTGATTTCGACCGCACCCACGGTCATGTGTTTCTGGACCAGGAGGGTTACGCAGCAGTGCGCGCTCATGGTGGAGGAGAACGCCTCAGCGAGAAAAGCGAGAACATCATGAAGGGCCTGGTCATCGACAGTATTCGCTCCGAGCCTTCGTGGTACGCGGGCATTCTGGCCCAGCGGGCGCTGGCCACCGTGACCTTTCGAAAGATCTGGCCCATGGCCTCGAACGGAGCGCCCGGCTTCGCGCCGAGCACGACGTCGAATGAAGGTGCCATGGACTCTTACTGGGGCATGACCGCGCAGGCGGACACCTTCGCGGTGGGTGGAACCGAGGTCGAAATCCCCGCGATGGTTTTCCCCGCGGTGCTCGGCCTATTCCTCGCGGCCGCGGCTCGACGCTCGTCCACGCTCACCTCCGACCGTGACCCGCGAGGACTGCTCGTCCTCGTGGGATGGCTGGCTCTAGCCTGTCTTCCCGCACCGATTCTTACGACCACCGCGGGCGGATTTGAGCCCCAAGCCTTCGGCCTGGTGGTGTTTGCCGCCACAGCGGGCTTGCTCCAGATGACGGTCTGGAAACTGTGTGTCCGCGCTAGGAACGGTCGGGTCGCCGCACCACCACCGGCGGCTCGATGAGGTGGGGCGAGGTCGCCGATGAATCATCGGGTTCGAGCTGCGGGTCGAACTCAGTGGCGTTGACCGCAGCCTTCCATCGTCGCGGCACGCGCTCGATTCCGATCGGATAGATCGTGAGCGATCCATCCTTCGCGATGTGAAAGCGAAGGAAGTTCTTGAAGTCCTCGATCCTCAACGACGAGAACGCCTCATTCGAGTGGTGGCCGAAGATGTTCAATGAGATCAGCAGATAGGCGCCCATCAGGAACGATCCGAGCATCGCGCCGCCGGCGAACATGAAGATGCCGTTGAACGCCTCCACAAGGATGGGTTGAGCCAGACCAAGGGCCGACGCCAGGGTTCGTCCCATGTGGAACAACATCCACGCGGTCGCCACATGCGACAGGCCGTGCAGAGTTCCCGCGATCCGCTTGTACCAGATGGAATGCGTGTCGGTGAATAACACGAAACCGAGGAGCAGGATCAGCGGTCCCAGCAGCACCCCCTGACCCTGATTCCAGAAATAGCCGAGCAGACCGTACAGTGATCCGATGGCGTAGCCGAACTTCGGATTGATGAAGGGGAAGAGCAGGTTGCGCCAGGCCAGCCGTCGTGAAACCGCCTCGGCGGGATAGGCAGTGCGTTGTTTGAACCCGTCCGACAACTCTGACGCATCGGGCGCGTGCGTGGGGTGAAGGAAGGCGCCGCCTCCCCCCGCCGTGATCTTCTGCGTGCCTTCGTCGTTGGCATGACGACGGTAGTGATGAAGGTCGCCCGCGACGTAGGCCACGATCGACGCGCCGTTGCGCTGCAGCACCTTCCCGAAGTAGCGCAAGTTGTTTTCGTTGTACTCGGGATCAAGATCTTCGTAGGCGTTCGCGTAGACCCAATGAGGCTCGGCGGTGCAGATGATGATGCGATCGCCCATCTGCATCTGTGCCGCGACCTTCTTGAAGTACTGGATCTGCAGCGCATCGATGTCGGAACCCAGTTGCACGTCGGCACCAATGAGCCAGACTCGTTGGGGAAGCTTCAGCGCGAAGTAGCTGCGTTTTTGGCGGGTGCGCCATCCCTGAAACCAGCGTCCGCTGCAGAAGATGCGCGTGAACGAAACAAGCGAGTCGTACCAGTCGTGATTGCCGGGAATCGCGAAGACGTCGGGCTCGGGCGCCTGTGAGTAGTTGCGCGCGGTTTCGAACGGCTTCACCAATCGATCGTGGTAGTCGGCGTGCGACGCGGCCGGATAAACCTCATCGCCGCCGAAGAGCATGATGTCGCCCGACCTGGTTTCATGGCGCGCGCCGAACGACGTGGCCACGGTGAGACTGGGCCGCGAACTCCAATAGGCGGTCGCATAGGTCGAGTTCCACCCATCGCCCGTATCCGCGATGTAGTCGAGCCAAAGCTCGTCCCGCGCGACACCTTCACTCTGCGAGTAGTCGTACAACTCATCGCTGCTGCCCGCGGCCGGGGCTTCGAGGAGCCGATAGTCCGAGTGGCGGCCGAAGAGGGTCGAGATCAGGACGTCGAAGCCGGTGACAAGAAGAGGCCCCGGATCGAACCATCCGACCATGGGACGGCGGTCCTCTGGTTTCGGGGGGCGGGCTATGCGCTTGGGGTCGACGGGCATGTGACGAGCATTATCCGCGAAGGGGGAACTGAGTAGACTGTCAGCACGATGTTCACAGGCTGATGGCTGAACCCGCGCTCGGATTCCCAAACCAGCTCACCATTCTGCGCATGATCTGCGCGCCCGTGTTCGTCGCGCTGACCATCGATGGTCAGTTGCGGGCTGCCGTGGCGGTCTTCGTGTTCGGTGCGATCACGGATGCGTTCGACGGCCTGATCGCGCGCTTCTTCAAGCAGCGGACCGCGCTCGGCGCCATCCTCGATCCGCTGGCGGACAAGATGCTACTGGGGTCGGCGTTCGTGGCTCTGTCGTTCGCCGACTCGGTCCCCGTCCACATTCCGAAGTGGCTGACCATCATGGTTCTCTCTCGTGACGCGATCATCGTGGTGAGCGCCCTGGCCATCGCGGCGGTCTCCAATCGACGCGGTTTCTCACCGACCCTGCTCGGCAAACTGAACACGACTCTCCAGATGCTCTGCGTAGCGCTGACCTTCGCGGCGAATCTGACCTCGATGCCCGCGCACCTTCTGCAGATTCTTTTTGTATCGACAGGAGTTCTCACCGTAGGGTCTGGGTTGCACTATCTCTACCGCGCTTCGTCGCGGAAGTTCGTGGAACCCGCTCATGATGCTTAAAGACAGCCCTTCCTGGGTCCGCTCTCTGCTCGCGCTGGGGCTCGTCTGCCTCGCGTTTTACGGGCTGTTCCTGATGCTGCCTGGTCTGGCTCCGTTCATTGCGGCCTTCGTGATCGCGTATTCGCTGAATCCTTCCCTGAACGCGTTCCAAACGCGCATGGCTCCCTCGCTCGCCCGCGTGCCTTTCATCGGGAAGAAGCTCAGCGCCCGGGGCGTAGGCGTGCTGTTGACGCTTGCCAGCGTGGTGGCGATTTGCGTGGTCTTCCTTCTGTTCGCGGTTCCCGCGTTGATCTCTCAGGCCGAGGAAGCGGCGCGCAGTCTTCCGAAGATGATTCAGAACGTGCGCACGCGCGTCGAGCCGTTCCTGGATCGGATGAACGTGAAGTATCCCGACGAGAGCAGTCAGGTGCGTGCCGTGATCGAGGCGAAACTCAAGGAGAAGGCTCCCGAAATGCTGGCGCCGGTGAGTCATCTGCTCCAGTTCGCCCTTGCCAGCACGTTTAACTCCATCAGCCTCTTCATCCACCTCTTCGTGGTGCCCGTGTTCGCGGCCTATCTGCTCTACGACATGAACCGGATACGGAAGGGGATAGAGGGATATATCCCGCCGCGCATTCGTCCCTGGCTGGTGGGTCGCATTCACGAGGCCGAGGCGTTGCTGGCGCTTTTCGTACGCGGTCAGGTGTCGGTCTGTTTCATCCTGGCCGTCTTCTACTCCTTCAGCTTGTCCGCCCTCGGCGTTCCTCTGGGGATGATCGTGGGCTTCGTTATCGGCTTCTTCAACCTCGTCCCGTTCATGGCCTTCATCGCAGGATTGCCGCTGGCGCTGGTCGTGGCCTGGGCGGGTGACTGCAGTTCCAACACGCTGTTCTGGATCGTGGTGATCTTCCTCATCGGCAAGTTCGGCGATATTTACGTGCTCTCGCCGCGGATCGTGGGGGACAGCCTTGGCCTTCACTCCATCATCGTGATCCTCGCGCTGCTTCTGGGTGGCGAGTACTTTGGTTTCGCGGGCCTGCTGCTTGCCGTTCCCGCGACCGCCGTGGCGTCGGTTTTCTGGAACGACCTGATGGCAGCGTACAAGCGGAGCGATTTCTATCGCGGCGCGTCGTCGTCGGATGCGCCGCCGCCGGCCCAGCTCAACGCCGAGTAGGTCAACTCCTAGCGCGACTTGTAGACGATGGATCCGCCGACGATGGTGGCGACCGGCCAGCCCGTCAGAGTCTGCGACACGAAGGGCGAATTGCGGCTCTTGCCTCGGAACGATTCGGGCTTGACGGTGCGCACTTCGGCGGGATCGAAGATGGTGACGTCGGCAACCTGTCCTCGCTCCAGGGTTCCACCAGGAAGTCCCAGGGCGCGCGCCGGCCCGCTGGTGAGGAGCTGAACCAAACGCGGCAGGTCGAGCAGCCCGGTCTTGACCAGTCCGTCGTGGCAAAGCGCGAAGGCGGTTTCGAGGCCGACGATGCCGAACGCCGCGCAATCGAACTCGCAGACCTTGTCCTCGGTGGTGTGCGGCGCATGGTCGGTCGCGATGGCGTCGATGGTCCCGTCGAGCAGCCCCGCGACCACCGCCTGCCGGTCTTCCTCGGAACGAAGCGGCGGATTCATCTTCGTGACCGGATCGTAGTCGTGTAGGCGCACGGCTTCGTCGGTGAGGACGAGGTGGTGGGGAGTCGCTTCCGCAGTGACACGCACGCCTCGCGCCTTGCCGCGGCGGACGGCATCGACGGCGCCCGCCGTGCTGATGTGGGCGATGTGGACGTGCGATCCGGTGTACTCGGCGAGCAGGACGTCGCGCTCGACCATGATGGTTTCAGACACGTGGGGCGCGCTGGGAATGCCCATCGCGACGGAGACCGGTCCTTCGTTCATCGCCCCGCCCTTGGAGAGATTCACATCCTCGCAATGATCGATGACGGGCAGGCCAAAGGTCCGCGCATACTCCAAAGCGCGACGCATCACCCGCGCGTTCTGAACCGGACGGCCATCGTCCGAAACCGCGATGCAACCGGCCGTCTTCAGGTCACCGTACTCGGAAAGCTCTTCTCCGTTCGAGCCGCGGGTGATCGCGCCGATGGGATAGACCCGCACGATCGCTTCGCGCTGAGCGGTTTCCACGATGAAGCGTGTGGTCGAGGCGTTGTCGTTCACCGGCGTGGTGTTTGGCATCGCGCACACCGCCGTGAATCCTCCGGCCGCCGCGGCCGAGGCACCCGTGGCGATGGTTTCCTTGTCTTCGCGACCCGGCTGACGCAGATGGGTATGAAGGTCGATGAAGCCAGGCGTCACGACGCAGCCCGTGGCATCGAAGACCTCCGCGCCCTTGGCCTTGAGGTTGTCGTCGACGTCGGAGATGCGTCCGTTCTCGATGAGCACATCGGCGCGCGTGTCGGTGCGTGACGCAGGATCAATCACCCGGCCGCCGCGAATCAGAAGAGCTTGGGACATTTCGTTTGGACCTTGGGGGCGGGCTCGCGGTGCGACCGCTACTCGCGGCCGCCGCCGAGCAAGAGGTAGAGAACGGCCATGCGAACAGCGACTCCGTTCGTGACCTGATCAAGGATCAACGAGGACTTGGAGTCGGCGACTTCGCTGGAGATTTCAACGCCGCGGTTCATGGGACCGGGATGAAGAACGACCGTGTCCTTCTTCGCCTTCTTGAGACGATCCATGGTGAGGCCGTAGTGCGCGTGATACTCGCGCGCGGTGGAGATGAACGCGCTGTTCATGCGCTCCTGCTGCAGGCGGAGCATCATGATCACGTCGGCGCCTTCGATGGCTTCATCGAGACGCCAGGTGAGATTGGCGAGAGACGAGAACTCCTGCGGAAGCAACGTCGGCGGAGCGCACAGCGTGACCTCCGCACCCATCTTGCTCAAGAGATGAATGTTGGATCGCGCCACGCGGGAATGAAGAACGTCGCCCACGATGGCGATCTTGAGCCCGGCGATGCGGCCCTTGGCCTGACGCAGCGTGAAGGCATCGAGCAAAGCCTGGGTGGGATGTTCGTGCGCGCCGTCGCCTGCATTCACGATGCGGGAGTTGCAGTTGCGCGCGAGAAAGTTGGCGGCGCCGGCCGAAGAATGACGCACCACGATCACGTCGGGCGTCATGGCTTCGAGGTTCCTGACCGTGTCGAGAAGGCTCTCGCCCTTTGACACGCTGGATCCGGCCGCTTGTACGGACAGGGAATCGGCGGACAGGATCCGCTCGGCCATCTCGAAGGACGCGCGGGTGCGCGTCGACGCTTCCATGAAGAGGTTCACCACGGTGCGGCCGCGCAGCGTGGGAACCTTCTTGATGGGACGGTCCATGATCTCGCGCATCTGGACCGCGGTGTCGAGGATCAGCGTGATCTCGTCGGCGCTCAAAGGCTCGATGCCGAGCAGATGTTTCCGCCTCCAGACGATGGGTTCGATGGGTGTCACGGGCTGCGTCATCGCTTGATCAGCACCACTTCGTCTTTGCCGTCTATTTCGGCGAGGCGCACATCGACCATGTCACTCCGGGTGGTCTTGATGACCTTGCCGACATAGTCGGCCTGGATAGGAAGCTCACGATGGCCGCGGTCGATCAGCACCGCCAGGGCGATGCGTGACGGTCGGCCAAAATCGACGAGTTCGTCGAGTGCTGCCCGAATGGTGCGGCCGGTAAAGAGCACGTCATCAACGAGGACGACGGCGCGGCCATCGATGGAGAAGGAAATGTTGGTCGACTTGAGGACGGGTCGTGTGCCGATGGTGGAGAGGTCATCGCGGTAGAGAGTGATGTCGAGCGAGCCGACGTCGACCTTCTTGCCGGTCTTCGCCTTGATCGCAGCGGCCAGCCGGGCAGCGAGCGGAACACCGCGGCTTTGAATCCCGACAATGGCAAGGCTCGCGACATCCTTCTGGTCAGCCATCATCTTCGCGGCCATCGTCTTGATCGCGGTGGTGAGTTGAGTCGCGGACAGCACCAGCGTGTCTTTGGCGGCCTTGGATCGTTTTGGCGTAGCGGTCTTCGTCATGAGATGCGACCTCCGTTTGGAACGGGCCGTTCGACCGCGAGAAGGACATGGGCGCCGGTGGGATCGGGTGCCGCCAGCACCAGCACTTCCGACATGAAACCGGCGATCCGCCGCGGCGGGAAGTTGACGACTCCGACGATCTGACGGCCCACCATTTCGTCGGCTTTGTAGTTCACGGTGTACTGGCCGGACGAATGCTTGATGCCAATCTCGGGACCGAAGTCGATTTCCATCCGATAGGCGGGCTTCAGCGCACCGGGAAGTGATTCGGCTTTCAAAATGGTTCCCACTCGGAGGTCGAGCTTGAGGAACTCATCAAAGGTGGCCACGGAAGCCGATCTTAATCGCCCACCCCGCGGAAAGGCTTTTGCCGCGCAGATTCCTAGAGGTCCAGGACCTCCCTCAAGGCTTGCGCCACCCGCAAAAGCAGCGATTCTGGATCGCGGACAGCGTGTCTTCGCTCTCTCTCAAGCGCTGAAGACCAGCGTGGGTCAGAGAGTCTGGGCGCTCACTCGCTGCAGGGGTCCTTCGTCCGACGGCTTGTGGACAAGATCGCATCCCCGCCGTCCGACTCGATGGGGCGCCCGGTGGAACACCCACTGCTGCCGCGCGTGTCCTCGCTCTGTCCTTCCCATCCCGCCACGATGACGGTCGTCTTCACCGACTTGATCCGGCGTTCACCGTGGCACAGGTGCGCCTGCACGGTAAACGTGCCCGAGCCCTGAAACTTCCGGGACCGCGTCCAGCTTCGCTTGTGATCGTCGGCCCCCGCCTGATCGAAGGGCGGACAGTCGGACTCTTCGATGGACCGCGTGCCGTCCTCCCATTCGAAGACGACCTTGGGGCAGTAGTAGTCCTCGACACCGCCGTCCGCGACGCGCAGACTGAAAAGAACCTCGGCATCACACTGACCCACCGAGAGCTGCGTGATACGCCGGAGCGGCTTGAATTCGATCGTTGGCTTCGCCGCGGATCCGGTGGCAAGGATGGCGAGAAGAAAAGCGACGGATTTCATAAGGGAGCGCGGTCAGCGAAGCCGCTTCAGTTCAACTTCGGCCAGGATAAAGCCAAAGCCTGGCCAACCGCCCGACGCGACCGCGCGTTCGAAGTACGCACGCGCCCGCGTCTTGTCGCCACGAATCAGGTACCAGTTTCCGAGGCCATAGGAGAGGGTTGCGATCTGGACGTCGTCGGTGTCGGCGGCGGTCAGGAGATTTTCCGGTGCCACGGCGCCCGCGTAGAGCTGAAGCCTTCGCGTGTAGGCATAGTCCTTGGGCAGTGTGTCCGACCGGCGATCGAGCACAGCCTTTGCCTCGGCGCTTCGACCGGCGCGACTGAGCGACATCCAAAGCCAGTCCGTGGAGCCCGCGAGTTCGTTCGCATCCGGGGCCATCGGCTGGGCGTGGGTAAAGGAGGCAGCCGCGTCGGTGAACTCTCCGCTCAGGTACTGCACCACGCCAAGGTGGAACCAGATGCCGTAGATCGACGGGTCTAGCTTCGCCGCCCGGGTCAGGTCCACACGCGCGCGCTCGAACTCACGAACGGAAATGTATCGGTGACCGCGCCAGCGCAGGAGCAGGGCGTTGTCCGGCTGAATCTCGAGGCCCCGGGTGAAGACATCGATGGCCTCGCGAAACTGTCGCGCCCCGGAAAGAGCTACGCCGAGGTCAATGATGCGGCTGACATTCCGAGGTTCGGATGCGAGGGCCGCCCGCGCCTTGGTGACGGCCTCGGTGTCGGGAAGCGACCTGTACTCGACTCCCGCCGGCGACTTGTACTGCACTGTCGGCGCTTGGGTCCCCTCAGCACCCCCCATCGCCCGACACGCCACCGTGGCCGTCGCACCGGCGGCGACCGGCCTTCTTCCGAGGCGGGCCAACACCGCGTTGAACGCCCCCACGCCGCTGTCCACAGCCTTCGACCACTGCGTCTGCACGCTCGTCAGATCGCGGCACGTCGCGGCGTAGGCGGCGAGCATCGGAGCGGTCGGCGCGTGGTCCCCTTTGTCCTGAGCCGTGAGTTGTCGTGCGAGGGTCCCGCTGACTCCACGGAGGGTCAGGGCGCCCGGCCGTTCCGCTCGGGCCGCCGCGTCGAGGGTCGTCTTGAAGGCGGCCGCGGCGGTCCCCACCTCGGAAGGCGCGCCCGAGGCGGCTTCATCGGCCGCGGCACGAAGCGCGTCCGCGCGACGCTCCAAATCCCACGCCGCGTTGATCGCGTCGTAAAGACCCATCAGCAGAGCATGCTGCGCCTGAAGAGCGGGAGCCGTCGCGGGTGAGCGCGGATCGTTGCGCACTACAACCTTCTGCTCGTGGCGCGCACCGTCCACGGTGAGGCGCGCCGTGTACACGCCGGGCAGGGCCAGGGGCCCTTCCGGCGAGGCCGGCGTCAATCCGGGATTGGCGTTGATCTCGAACTCATGCTGGAACACGCGCGGGGCGTCGTAGCGCATATCCCAAGTGATGCGGTTGGTCCCGATCGCGGTGGGCATTCCCTTCGGGCGGGCCAGCCAGTATTCGGGGAAGGACACGCGCGGAATTTCCGCCACCGGCGGAATCGGCGCGCTCGACAGGTGGCGCACCACGCGGCCGGAGGCGTCGACGACATCGAGCGTGATGTCATTCTTCGGTCGCTCGCCAAGCCAGTAGTCGATACTCACACCATCGGGCGCGTTCTTCGCGTGCGGGATCTCGGGAGGGAGCGGCGTGTCGTCACTGACGTTGCGCCGGACTCGAATCGCCTCTTCGGACGCGAACAGACGCGCCGGCGACGTCTCCATGCCTGGATTCAACTGCCGCAACAGCGAATAGGTGTCGAGCACCCAGATGCCGCGGCCGTACGTGCCGACGATGAGATCGTTGCCCTTGATGGTCAGATCCCAGCACGGCGTGTCGGGCATGTTGAGCTTCAGCGACTGCCAATGATCCCCGTCGTCGAAGGACACGCGCACGCCCGATTCGGTGCCGGCAAAGAGCAGGCCGCGGCGCTTCGGATCGGCGCGGATGACGCGGGTGATGCTGCCGCTCACTTCATCCACCGGGAGGCCTTCGTTGATCTCGGTCCACGAAGCTCCGAAGTCGCGCGTCCGGAAAAGATGCGGGCGATGATCCCCGAGACGCAGGGATTCGATGGCGACGTAGGCGGTGCCCGCGTCGAACGGCGAGGCTTCGATTCCCGAGACGTTGGCGCGCTCCGGCCGGGGGAGCGAGGCGACGCTGACGTTCGTCCATGTTTTGCCCTCGTCCCTTGTGAGGTGAATCAGGCCGTTGTTGGTGCCCACCCAGATGGTGCCGGGGGCCACGGGCGAAAGGGCCATGCTGAGGATGGCGTCGCGCGCGCCGGGGGCCCGAGGCGGAGTCGCACGTCCGGCCTCTGGGCGCACGGCGAGATCGGGGCTGAGACGCGTCCAGTGCGCGCCTCCATCCGTCGTCACCACCACCGCGTTGAAGGCCGCGAAGAGCTTCGTTTGGTCCCAGGGTGCGAAGGCAATCGGGGAATCCGTGCTGGCCCGCCAGGGGAAAGCCGGATCGAGCGAGGGACTCACGTCGATCCACTGCTCACTCGGATAGCTGATCTTCGAGATGCCGTTGCCGCTCGAGTACACGATGTCGCGATTCAGGGGATCGGGTCTGATGGTGCCCCACTCCCATCCGTTGACGCTGTTCCAGTCGAACATCGTCACCGCGCCGAAGTTCCCGCGGCTGCGCGTGCGGATGGCTCCCGCGTCCTGCTGCGTGGCGTAGATCCAGTACGGGAAGCTGTCGTCCGCGGCGACGTGGTAGATCTGCTCGGTCGACTGGTTGTACCAGGAGCTCCATGTCCCGCCGCCGTCGAGAGAGATGGTGGCGCCCTGGTCGAGGCCCAGGAAGATGCGCTGGCCATTCGTGGGGTCGATCCACATCTGCTGAGGATCGTCGCCGCCCGGCGCGCCCTTGAAGCCGGTGAACGTTTTGCCGCCGTCCACCGACTTGTAGCTCGAGCTCTGCACGGTGTACACGACGTCGGGATTCTTCGGGTCCACCCAGACACCGCACATGTAGCCCCCGCTCACAATACGTGGATCGTCCGCGGCCATCCGATGCCAGTTGGCTCCGCCATCGTCGGAGCGAAAGAGTCCCTGATCGCCATAGAGGAAGACGCGCTGGGCTCCGGTGTTCATGGCGACCGCCACCGACGTCCGGCCCGTGAGCCGAGGCAGGCCGTTGCCGGACAGCTCGCGCCAGGTGACGCCCCCGTCGGTGGATTTGTGCAGCGCGGTCCCGGCCGAAGCGCCCGCGGGTTGAGTCCCCTGTCCGAACTGCCACGAGCGCAGCTTGTCGATGGGATAGTCCGCGGGCACGTAGTACCGCACGGTGGTGGCGAAGACGATGTCGGGCAGGTCATACGCGCGCGTCACGAACTGTCCCCCGGTTTCGTCGTCGGCAGAGAGCACTCGCGTCCAGGTGCGACCGCCGTCCGTCGTGCGGTAGATGCCGCGCTCCTCCGACTTCCGATGCGGGTCGCCTGCGGCTGCCAGCAGAACAACATCCGCGGAACGCGGATCGACGCTGATCGAGGGAATGTGCTTCGTATGCTCGAGGCCGAGGTGCTGCCACGTCTTCCCCGCGTCGGTGGACTTGTAGACGCCGTTGCCCTGCTCAATCGTGCCCGCGGTGATCATGTCGCCGGTGCCGACGTAGACGACGTCCGCGTCCGAGGGCGCGACCGCGACGGCGCCGATGGACGATACGTTGTCCACTGAGTCGAAGACCGGAGTCCACGTCACGCCCGCGCTGGTCGTCTTCCACACGCCTCCGCCCGGGTAGCCCGCGTAGAAGACGCCCGGCTGTCCCACGGCCCCCGCCGTCGCGGACACGCGTCCGCCGCGGAACGGGCCGACGTTGCGCCAGGTGAGACCCGCGTAGAGGCGGGGATCGATCGCCGATTTGGGCAGCGCCTCCTGTGCTCCGAGGCTGCTCAGGGCAAGACCGGCAACGGCAAGGCGGACGAGGATCGAAGGCCGATGGAACATGCCGCCGATTATGACAGCGGTGCGTCCCGGCGATTCGTGGCCTGTATCCTCCCGCAAGCAACACCTTCTCTGGAGATTTCGATGACCAATACGACGGCCGCCATCAACGCAACCAACCTGGGCTGCTCGCTCACCTGCAAGGACGTGGAGGCGTCGATCCGCTTCTATCGCGACGCCATCGGCTTCGCGGTCGGCCACACCTTCGAGAACGAAGGCAAAGTCACGGCGGCGGTCGTCGAGGCGGGCGATTGCCGCATCGTCCTCAACCAGGACAACGGAAAGCTGGGATGGGACCGCATCAAAGGACAGGGCTTCTATCTGCAGATCAACGTGGCGAGCCTGACCGACGTCGATGCCGCGGCGGCGCGAATCACGGCCGCGGGCGGGAAGCTGATCGATGAACCGGCGGACCGTCCCTGGGGCGTCCGGATGTTCCAGTTCAGCGATCTCGACGGGTTCAAGTTCGGGGTGTCGACGCCACTCGCAAAGTAGGCGAGCAGCAGTACCTCCTCGACGTCAAGATTTCACTAGTTCGAGAAAATTTCGGCTCACTTGTTGCTGGGAGCGTTGCACACGACGCGCTCCTGAGCGGCCGAGCAAAGGGTCTCCGTAACCGGGCACGACGAGCCTTCGACTGTGACGGCACCAGAGTCGCTGGCCTCAGCAATGACGGAACCGCGAGGTTGTGCTCCCGGATTGACGGTCCGACCTAGTTCTTCTCCGGGGGCGCGATCCGGTAGCCGCGACGGTGACGCACCGTGGCGCCTTTGTGGTTCACTTCGACGCGCAGCCGATGTTCGCCCGGCTTCATATCGTCCTGGGGCACGTAGCCGATGACGTACTGGGCCGCGAGTTCGTCAAGCAGACCATCGTAGATCGGTGCGAGGTCTTTGAATGTGCTCGGACGGAAGACCTCACCGCCGGTCATCTCCGCAAGCTCTTTCATGAGTACGTTCGCGCGAAGGCCTGAGCTGGCGTTCACGTATCCGCCCTTGAACAGAATGGGATAGATGGTGATGGTGCTCGAGCGGATCAGATCTTTGAGCTCGCTGAAATGGATCAGGCTCTTCTGGTCGTCACCGTCGGTGAAGATCACCATGATCTTGCGACCCGGGTCGTCGGAGATGCGCGACAGGTAGACCGCGATCGAATCGTAGAGCAGCGTATCGCCGCCGCTCTTCGCCTTCTGAATCCGATCGAACAGGCCTTGCTGCGCTTCACTGTTGAAGCGGGACAGGCGGATGTCTGAATCGAAGAAGACGGTCGTCAGCTCACGCGCGCGTGGGATCGACTCGAGAAACTGGGCGGCCGCATCCTGGGACAGCCGCAACACTTCCGCCATGCTGCTGCTGGTATCGAACAGCATGCCCAGGTCGATCGCCGTGGGATCGGGCGCGCCTTCCTGCCCTTCGTCGTTGGCTCGCGACGGATCGAACACGCGGGCGAAAAACTGAATCGGCTGCGGCTTGTCGTCTTCGTAGACCGTGAAGTCGGAAGCACTCAGGTCCTTGATGAGCTTGCCGTCGACACCCCGGACGGTCACGGTGAGATTGACCGTGCGCGCTTCGGCGGCGAAGGTGAGGGGCACACGAGGCCGGATCGGCGGATCCTGAGGAGCCTGTGCCGGCGCCTGAACTTGTACCGGAAGGGCGAGGCTGAGGATCAGGGCCGTGAGCATGGTGATGAGCTTCGTCCTAGCGAAGGATCTCCACCACGCGCAAGGCGAGGTCGACGCGGTTGAACGGAGGCATGACGTAAACGCCTTGAGCGAGATCCCGGCCGGCACGCAGCGCTTCCTGCGCGATGGAGACGCCTTCGGCTTGAGCCTTCTCGCCCGTGCCCGCCAGACGCATGCGCTCGCGGATGTCGTCGGGAATGATCATGCCCGGCACTTCGTTGTGGAGGAACTCCGAGTTCTTGTGCGAGTACAGCGGCAGGCTTCCGATCAGCACCGGCGTGTTCAGGTACTGAATCGCCTTCAGGAACTTCTCGACTTGCCTCGGGTCATAGACCGGCTGGGTCATGATGTACTCGGCCCCCGCCTTCACCTTCTCTTCGAGGCGACGGAGTTCCTTATCCCAATCCGGCTTCGACGGATCGGCGCCGCAGCCGATGTGAATGCCGAGCGGAGGACCAATGGGGTTGCCGGCGAGATCACAGCCGCGATTCAGATGGCTGAGGATCCGAATGAGACCGATGGAATCAACGTCATAGACCGCCGTCGCATCAGGGTAGTCGCCCAGTTTTGGCGGATCGCCGGTGATACAGAGGATGTTGCGAAGACCGAGGGCGTAGCAGCCGAGCACATCCGACTGGATGCCGAGAAGATTGCGGTCGCGGCAGGTGTAGTGAAGGATGGTGTCGAGGCCGGTCTGCTGCTGAGTCAGCAGACACAAAGACTGAGCGCTCATGCGAGCCGAAGCGCGAGGTCCGTCGGCGACGTTGATGGCGTCGACTTCGTTCTCCTTGCACTCGTGCGCCTTCTCGATCACGCGGGAAGGATCAACACCCTTGGGCGGATCGAGCTCGATCGAGACCACGAACTTACGTCCGAGCTTGCGGGCCAGCGCGCTCTTGTCATCCTTCGGAATCGGGGGCAGCGTGGGCTTCGCCGGATCGGCCACCGTGATGACGTGAGAGGCGGCTCGGACGGGCGCCACCATGCGCAGCGAGCGCGCGAGATTCTTGATATGCGCGGGTGTCGTGCCGCAGCAGCCGCCGACCATGCGAGCGCCCGCTTCGATGAAGCGCCGACCGTAGGAAGCGATGTACTCGGGCGTGCAGAGATAGACGTAGCGCCCGTCGACGTACGCAGGCGCGCCCGCGTTCGGCATGGCCAGGATCTTCGCGGTCTTCGAAGCACCCACCATCCGTTCGACGGTGTGCAGCATTTTGTTCGGGCCCTGCGAGCAGTTGGCGCCGATGAGCTGGACGCCTTCGGCTTCCAAAGCCGCGACCACCGCTTCCGGCGATTCGCCGATCACCGTGGCGCCTTCGTCGGTGAAGGTCAAAGAGACGATGACGGGCAGATCGGAGACCGTGCGGACCGCGGTCAGCGCGGCGCTCGCCATGTCCAGCGAAGGCATGGTCTCGAGCAGGAAGAAGTCAACCCCGCCTTCGTTGAGAGCGGCAGCCTGATCTGCAAACGCCGAGACCGCGTCGGCCAGTGAGATGTGGCCCAGTGGCTCGAGCGGTTTGCCGAGCGGACCCATGGCCCCCGCGACCAGGACACTGTCGCCGGCGGCCTCGCGCGCGATCCGCACGCCTTCCCGGTTGATCTTGGCGAGCTGTCCATCAAGCCCGTGTGGCCCGAGCTTGTAGCGGTTCGCGCCGTAGGTATTGGTCTCAATGAAGTGCGCGCCGGCGTCGACGTACTCAAGATGGACCTGCTTGACCAGGGTCGCGGCGGAGAGGTTCAGCTCGTCGAAGCAGCGATTGACGAAGATGCCCCGGTTGTAGAGCATGGTCCCCATGGCGCCGTCGCCGAGCACGACCCCTTTCTCAACAAGGTCCAGTATCGACGCACGTTTGGTGAGGG
>JBDTQB010000072.1:0-16754 GCA_039932395.1 Vicinamibacteria bacterium
GAGAAAACGCCGCTCGTGAAGGATCGCCTTTATCAACTGCTCGCATCGACCGAAGATGTGGCCCTCGCCCGACGAGCTCTGGAACTTGCGCTGACGTCCGAGCCGGGCAGCACCAACAGCGCGGGGATGATCGCCGCGGTGTCGAACCTGCATCCGGATCTGGCCTTTGACTTCGCGCTGGCGCACCGCGCTGACGTCGATGCGAAAGTGGACGCGAGCTCCCGCACGCGCTACTTTGCGATCCTGGCCGACGGCTCATCGGACCCGGCCATGATCGGCAAGGTCAATGCGTACGCGAAGAAATATCTCGCGGAGGGATCCAGGCGCGATGCGGATACGGCGGTGAATGCCATCTCCGCGCGTATCCGGATTCGCACCGAGAGCCTGCCCGAGGTCGACAAGTGGCTCTCTGGTAAGGGGCTTTAAAGCGAGGGCAAGGTTGCTGAACGTGCAGAGTGCTCCAGCGCGTCGATGAGGACGGCTGGGGTGTCTGCCGACACGATGCGCGCCCTCGTTGCGGCGGGAGCGAAGCCTTCGCGCACGGCCAGATCGATCATGGCAAGCAACGCATCGAAGTAGCCCGCGACATTCAGGACACCTACCGGCTTGACGTGCAGACCGATCTGGCCCCAAGTCAGAATCTCGAAGAGTTCATCGAACGTACCGAGACCGCCCGGCATCGCCACGAAAGCATCCGAGAGATCGGCCATCGTCTGCTTTCGCTCGTGCATCGAGTTGACGACACGAAGGTCCACGGCGTCGTAGGCGCGCTCGCGCGTATTCAGATGAGTGGGGATGACGCCGATGACGTGGCCGCCCGCCTCCATCGCGGAGCGTGCCACTTCGCCCATCAGCCCGACGCCGCCACCGCCGTACACCACCACGCGACCAGAGGAGGCAAGCAGCCTGCCCATTTCACGGGCGGTGACGGCATACGCCGGATTCGTTCCCGGTGCAGAGCCGCAATAAACGCAGATGGACTTCAACACGTGTTTGTTTTACTCCAAAGCGATCATCACACGGGACTTGCACGGCGCTCGGGTTCCGGCCGGAACCCAGGATGGGATCGTTCACGGAGTTCTGGTATCGTTCCTGTCCTTCGTACCGTGTGGGCCTGTGGCGCAGCTGGGAGCGCGCCTGAATGGCATTCAGGAGGTCAGGGGTTCGATCCCCCTCAGGTCCACCAATTTTCTCTAGGCGGGGGGCCGACGTTTGGCCCGCGTCATGCGGTCCCTGAGCCTGTCGAAGGGTAGCCCCCTGCACCCCCGGTTCGCTCCGGCCCGAGTGAATCGGGCCTGCGCTCAGGTGCCCGGCGCGATAGGGACTTCGAAGAGGTCGGCTGGATTTGTCGTCATGCCCGCGGCGGGCATGACCGGCCGAGCCTGCGTTTGGTCGGGCGCTCCCTGCGATAGCGTTGACTCCATGATCCCTGAGTCGCAGATTCGTCTTTTTGAGTACACGCTTCCGGGCGGATGGATTGTGCGGGCCGGAAAGACCGATGAAGACAACGAGTGTCTCAGCCTTCAGGTTGCGCGGCCGGATGACTACTGGTTCCATGTCCACGGTTTGCCTGGATCGCATGTCATCCTGCAAGGGCCCGATGGCGAGAAGCCCACCCGCGATTTGTTGAAACAGGCGGCTGCCATTGCGGCGTATCACAGCAAGGCCCGCGCGGCCGGCGTTGTTCCGGTCACTTGCACCCAGGCGCGCAACGTGTCGAAACCGCGCGGAGCGAAGCCTGGAACGGTTCAGGTTCGGAAGGAAGAGACGCTGAAAGTGCGGCCTAGTTTACCCTCATTCTCCTGATAAATTATTTCAAGAATCGTTTCAAAAATGATTTATTAAATTGTAATTAAACAACTTACAGTTTTATATAATCGTTTCAATGGAAAGCCTTCATGATGGATTGATCCGGGGTGCTCTGTCGGCTGCCGATCTTCGTGAGAGTTTGGCTATCTCTCCCGCGACACTCATGCGAATGGTTCGGAAAGCGGGACCAACCGTTGTTCGCACGGGCCGCGGTCGTGCCACGCGCTACGCGCTACGCCAACCCTGGCCGAGCCTCGACGACTCGCGTTTTCCGATGTTTCGGATCACCGAAACCGGTGAGGCCAGATCTGCGGGCGAACTCACTACGTTGGCCGCGAGCCAATCCCTTTGGATGCCGGACGGCAGGATCTCGTATGGTCTCCCGATTGAGCTTTCGGATGCTCAGCCCTCTGGTTTCCTAGGACGACACTTCGCGGCGAATCACGCGGATTTGCGCCTGCCCGCGAGGCTCATCGACTGGTCTGATCATCACATCCTGATCGCCATGTCTCGTCGGGGAGAGGATCTTCCGGGGAACCTCATGGTCGGCGAAGAATCTTTCACAAGGTGGCAAACTCAGGAAAGCGTCCCTGCAACCCGCGATGAATACCCCGCTCTGGCTGAAGCGACGATCGCGGGTCATCCGCCTGGTTCGTCGGCGGGTGGCGAGCGTCCAAAATTCGGCGTGCGCGTTGAAGGACAGCACATGCTGGTCAAGTTCGCCGCGCGAGGAGGTGCGACCGACGTGGTCGCGCAGCGCTGGTGCGACCTCATCGTCCTGGAAGGTGTCGCGCTCGACATCGTAGGTTCCAGAGGGATTTCGGCTGCGCGCACCAGAGTCATCGATACGCCCTCTCACCGTTTTCTTGAGAGCGAGCGTTTTGACCGTGTAGGAGTTCGGGGGCGTCGTGGGGTCTTGAGTCTTGCCGCCATTCATGACGACCTCGCCGACCCTTGGGCTCGGGCCGCGACGCTGCTCAGAGAGGCCGGCCGTCTCCTCGACGTCGATGCGCGACACCTGCGCTGGCTCGATGCTTTCGGCGCACTGATCGGAAACACCGATCGGCACCAGCACAACGTCCTCTTCTTCGCTCCCGACACGCATCAGGGAACGCTGCGACTGGCGCCGGCGTTCGACCAGGTTTCGATGATGTATGCGCCCACCTCCGATGGCCAGGTGCCCCCACGTGTCTTCACCGTGCCGAATGTTCGATCAGACACTCTCGATGTGTGGGATGACGCCCGCGAGTCGGCCCGTCAGTTCTGGGGGCGGGCAGGCGAGGATGCGCGTTTGTCCGATGACTTTCGCGTGATTTGCTCCAGCAACGCCCGGCTGCTCGGCGTCAGTTCGCGGGCCGCTGATTGAAGTAGAGATCAAGCAGTTCCCGGAGCTGAGGATGGGCCGTCTGCATCGGTCCTGGCATCTCGAAGAAGCCCTCTACCGCCACCGCCCACAACTCGGCGGGTGATTCGAGGCCGTACTCATCGAGTGGCGATTCGCCGCGCACCATCGCGACCCTCGCCTCCTCCAGAGCCTTCAGCATCGCAGCGGCGAAGGCGCCGTCGATGTTGAAAGGAAGGCCGCCGTATCCGCCGCTCGCATCGGCGGAAGCGTCCGCCTTGTCGAGGACGTGCGCGAACTCGTGATAGCCGACGTGGTAGCCGTCATGCGGGTCGTCGAAGCTTTCCTCAAGCGACGGAAGGGAGATGAGGATGGTGCCCCACGGATGGGTGAGGCCCGAATGCTCCGGCGTGCTTTCGTCTTCGCCGCCAACGCGGTAGTCGCGATCGAAGTCGTCAGCATAAAGAAGGACTTCGGTAACGTCCGTCCAGCGGAAGCCGGGCCAGCCAGCGGAGAGCGTGCAGGCTGAGGCGGCGACGAGCAACGAGTCCTCGCGGGTCAGTGGCACATCGAATCCGATTGCCGTGATCCGCTGTTCCACGACGAAGTGGGCGACCTGATCCTCGAACTCGGCCATCAGCGTGCCGGTCATGGCCGCGTACGGTGTGGACCATTCGCGTAGAAACGCGGTGTCGGCTTCGGTCAAAGGCGCCGCTTCGGGCTTGCGACCGAAGAGCGCCATAGCGGCGCACATTTGGTCGAATTTACCAGCCCGCCGCGGTGGTTACTTTGCTGAAGCACTCACGACCAGGTCCACCGTGGTTCCGAGCTTGAGCGGCGTCTTGCCGTCGAAGGCGACCTTGAGCGCAAGCACGCGGACGTCGGTGGGGCGCGCGGGGTCTTGAGGCTTGATCCGACGCAGGGTAACGCTGCCGGGAATTTCTTCCACTCGACCGCGGAAGTCCTGACCGGGAAAACCATCGGCGCGGATTTCGACTTCAGCGCCGATCTTCACCCGGCTTGCGTCGGCTTCGTGCGCCTCACCTTCGATGCGCAGACGATTCAGGTCAGCGATCACGAAGGCGGCGTCGCCACGGTCGACCATCTGACCAGCGTTGACGATGCGCGACGTCACGGTGCCGCTGATGGGCGAGATCATCCGGGTCTTCGCGATGGTCGCGTCAAGACGACGGATCGACGCGTTGGCGGTCTCAATGCGGGCCTGCGTGATCTCCACGTCGCGGGCGGCGGCGTCGCGATCGAACGCGGGAAGGACGCCTTCCGCGAACAGCGCCGCCTTGCGATCGGCGTTGAGTTGCGCGAGATGACGCTCTGCGACCGCTTCTTCGAGGTGCGCTTTTGCTTCGTCGCGACTCGCGATCAGGTCGCTGGCGTCGATCTCCGCGAGGATCTGCCCTTTCTGGACGCGGTCTCCTTCTTCGACGGTGACCCGCAGGAGACGGCCGATGGCATCGGCGCCGATCGTCACTTCGGAGCCTGGGTAGGCCACCACGCGGCCCTCCGCCGCGACACCGGTCAACGCGTGGCGAGGAGCGGGCTGAGTTGAGGCCACCGCGTCGCCTGCTTGAGGCGGACGCAACTGGACGAAGGTGCTTGCGAGAAGGGCACTTCCCACTCCGAGAAGAGAAATCAGGACAAGACTTGAACGCATGGGAATTCCTTTCAGGAAATCAGATCAGGCCGCTTCGACGTTGCTCAGCGCGGGCGCTTCGACGTTGCTCAGCCCAAGCGCATGGGCCTCTTGCAGCAGAAGGCCGTCGGCGATTCCGACGACGTGGTCGGCGACGCGACGGACCTTTGGATCGTGGGTCACGATGATCAGGCCCTTGTTTTCGCTCTTCGCGAGATCGCGGAAGAGATCGAGGATCTGCGTGCCCGCCGCGGAGTCGAGGTTCGCGGTGGGTTCATCGGCCAGGATCACGTCGGGCGAACCAGCGAGCGCGCGCGCGATGGCGACACGCTGCTTCTGGCCGCCAGAAAGATCGCGGGGCAGAAACCCTTTTCGGTCCGACAGCCCCACGGCATCGATCACGCGATCCGCTTCGATGAGAGCCGCGGCTCCTTTGTGCCTCTTGATGCCGAGGGCGTAGATGATGTTCTCCCGCGCGGTCAGGGCAGGGAAGAGGTTGAACTGTTGGAAGACGAAACCGATCGACTTACGTCGGGCATCGCGCAGAGCCTTGTCGTTGCCGCTGATATGACGTCCACCGATGTGGATCTCGCCCACGCTCGGGGTCAGGATGCAGCCCATGATCGAGAGCAGCGTGGTCTTGCCCGAGCCCGAAGGGCCTTCGAGGGAAACAATCTCGCCAGCGCTCACGTCAAGGCTGACCCCGCGGAGCACTTCGACGCGCTGCGAACCCTCTTCAAAGGTCTTGCGGATGTTTTTCGCTTCGAGAACTTTCATGGCGATCAACCTCGGAAGACGAGGGCCGGATCGATCAAGGCCACTCGACGGAAGGAGAACAGCGCCGCGGCCAGACACATGGCCACGGTACCGATGAAGACCACCGCCGAAAACTGCGGGCTCAGCAGAACATTGAGATGGAGCGTGGCCATCGCGGGCCGGGCGGCATAGGACGCGGCGGCTCCGAGGAGAAAGCCGAGGATCGCGTTGATCAGCGCCTGCTCGCCCAGGATGCGATAGATGTCCCAGTTCGATCCGCCGATCGCTTTCACGGTGCCGAACTGACGGATGTTCTCGACCGCCGACGTGTATAGCGTCTGCGCCACGATCACCACGCCGACCAGAATGCCGAGGAAGACGGTGACGCCCATGCTCATGCCGAGGCCGGTCGACTTGATCCAATAGTCGCGCGAGGCCTTCGCCCATTCGTCGCGGGTGTGAACTTCGTTGTAAGGAAAAAGGGGCTTCAGGCGCTTCGCGACGTCCGCGGCGTCGGAACCAGGCGCCACCTTGACCAACACATAGGTGGTTGCGCCTCGCAGCTGCTCCTGCAGACTCTGGGCGTTCGCGAAGTCCATGAAGACGATCGGCGTCGTTGTGAACGACTCCGCTTCCGCGCTGCGGCCGATGATGCGAAACCGGCGGCCGGCGATCTCGCGATACTCGTCCATGGCGAACGCACCGAAGCGGACGGAGGCGGAGCGGTCCATCACTACGTTGAAGCCCCGCTCCAGATCATCGCCGCCGTGGCCTTCTTCAATTTTCCAGGGCAGGTTCCACGACGCGCCATCCGAAACGCCGTAGACGAGCGAGTTCTCCGCGGCCCCATTGGGAAGCTGGATTGTCATGAACTGAACGATCGCGTTCTCAGCCCGCTCGACGCCTTCGACACCCCGGGCGCGAAGCACCAGGGTCTCCGGAATCGGGCGGCCGAAGTCGACGTTTGGAGTGTTCTTCCCGGCGATCCAGATGTCGGCATTCGAGTGTCGGATCGTAACCGTCGCTTTGTCCAGCAGGCCGAGGAAGAGACCGACCTGAACCAGAACGAGGGTCACGGCGAAGGCCACGCCGGCGAGAGTGATCGCAAAGCGGATGCGGTCGTGGAAGAGAATCTTGCGCGCGAGGGAAACCATCACTAGACCTTTCCAACCATCTCGGGGACAAGCAGGCCATGGAGGATGGTTTCCGTGAGGCCGTCGACCAGCCCCTCATGCGGCTCGGTGCGGGGGAACTGATGGGGCTCAAACGTGATCAGCAGGGAAACGACGCCGTGGATTCCCGCCCAGACGATCTGCGACACGAGATCGATGTCGTTTTTCTTGAAGTAGCCCTGCTCCATGGCTTCTGTGACCGCGACGCGGAGCGTTTCGTAGGACTTTGCAGGCGGCGCTTCGGGGTCGCGCGCGTGGCTCTTCCAATCGCCCGAAGCCATGAACATGAAGCGATAGTGATTGGGGTTTCTGGTCCCGAACGCTGCGTATGCACGGCCGAGCGCGCGCATTCGCACGATCGGATTCACGGGTAACTCAACATTCATGGCACTCGACAGCCGTTCGAAGTCTTCGTAGCAGAGCGCTTGAACCAGCGCGTCTTTGCTTACGAAGTGCAGATAGATCGTGGTGGGCGAGTACTCGATCGCGTCGGCGACCGCGCGCATCGTGACGTTCTCGTAGCCCTGAGTCTCGAAAAGATCGTGGGCGGCGTCGAGGATCTTGCGCCTGACGTCTTCCTTCTCACGCTCTTTTCGTTCGGCGATTCCCATTTCGATTAACTCTGTTGCTGAACTTAACGACGTTAAGTATCGCCACGATGTTCGGCCACGTCAAGAGTTTTTTTGTTATCGACCCTGTGATAACTGCAACTAATGAAGTTACAAGAGTTATGAATCGCATGAACCTTTCTATGGCCACAATCGTTATAGCCAACATGGATATAGTTGAGTCATGAGTCCCGAGCCCCTCGACCCTTCGCCGTTCCTGCCCCTGCCTCTTGCCGCCTTCCATATTTTGCTGGCGACCGCGGATGAAGGACGTCACGGCTACGCGATCATTCAGGAAGTGGAGGCGCGCACGAACGGCGCGATCCGTCTCAGCGCGGGCACGCTGTATCGCTCTATCCAACGCATGCTCGAAGACGGCCTCGTCGAAGAGTTGCGCGAGCGTCCTGCCCCCGAACTCGATGACGAACGTCGACGGTATTACCGCATCACCCGACTTGGCAGCGCCGCCGTGCGTGCCGAAGCCGGCCGCCTCACCGAACTCGTCCGCTTCGCTCAAGCCGCGGGCCTTGCTCCTGAGACGAAATGATGAATCTCTACAACGCTCTCCTTCATCTCTTCCCGAAGTCTTTTCGCACGGAATACGCCGGTGAGATGCAGTCGATCTTCGCGCGCCGCCGCGCGGCGGTCGGGTCGATCTCCGATGTCGCGGGCCTTTGGCTGGAGACGCTCGTGGACGTCGTGCCGAACGCGATTCGCGTCCATGCGGACATCCTGGCGCAAGACTTGAAATTCACCGTCCGTTCACTGGGCCGCGTGCCCGGTTTCACCTTCACTGCGATTCTGGTGGCGGCGCTCGGTGTGGGTGCGACGACGGCCGCCTTCTCAGTCACGGACCGCGTGCTGGTCCGTCCGCTTCCTTTCAGAGACTCGGATCGCCTGGTGAAGATTTGGGAGCGCGTCCCCGGCTACTCACGCATGGATCCTTCGCCCGCGACGTTTCGCGACTGGGCTCGGATGGCGAAGACGGTGGAGATGCCGGGCGCCTACGCGGCGATGTCGATGAATCTTCTGGGCGGACCTGAGCCGATGCGCATTCAGGGCGCGGCCGTGACCGCCAATCTGCTTTCCATCGTCGGCACACCTCCGATCATCGGCCGATTCTTCACGCCGCAGGAAGACACGCCCCATGCGTCGGGAACCGTGATTCTCAGCTACAGCCTTTGGCGCGACAGCTTCGGCGCGGCCGCCGGCATCCTCGGTCGGACGCTCACCTTGGACGAGGCGCCTTATGTGGTCATCGGCGTGATGCCGAAGGACTTCACCTTTCCCGACAAGGCCACGAAGATGTGGACGACCATCCGCTTCGACGAGGACTCGTACGCGGACCGCAACAACTCCTACCTCCGCGTCGTCGCGCGTCTCAGGCCGGGAGTCACTCTCCAAGCTGCCGGCTCGGAGATGAATGTGATTGCGGAGCAGCTCGAGCGCCAGTATCCCAAGGACAACGCCGAACACCGAGTCACCGTGGTGGCACTCAGCGATGAAGTGCCCAGTCAGGCCCGCCTTCTTTTGACCGCGCTCTTTGGCGCGTCGCTGTGCGTCCTCTTGATCGCCTGCACAAACCTCGCGAGTCTGCTCATCGCACGATCGTTGCAGCGCGGCCGTGAGATCGCGGTGCGCACCGCCCTGGGCGCGGGACGCGAACGATTGATCCGTCAGCTGATGACGGAGAGCGTGGTTCTGGCAATGTGCGGCGGAGGTCTGGGAATCCTGCTCGCCATTGGTGTCACGCCGCTGCTCGCGCAACTCGCGCCGTCGAATCTGCCGCTCGCCAACGTTTCTCAGGTCGATGGGCGTGTGCTGGCCTTCGCCGCTCTGATCACGACCCTGACCGGAATCGGCTTTGGTGTGGTCCCCGCGCTCCGCGTCAATGGAGAGAAAGAAATCAAGGGGCTGCGTGACGGCGGTCGCGGCACCGTAGGTGGTCCGAGGAAGCTGCGTTCCCTTCTCGTTTTCGCGGAGATCGCCTCGTCGGTTGTCCTGCTTGTCTCGTCGGGACTGATGGTTCGTGCGCTCTGGCGCGTTCAGCAGATCGATCCCGGTTTCGAATCGGAAGGCGTTGTGACCCTGCGCACATCGTTGCCAATGTCGCGCTACGGCATTGTGAAGACGCGCGGCCAGTTCTACGAAACCGTGCTGTCCGAAGTCAGAGCGCTTCCCGGGGTGAAGAGCGCCGCCTACGCGTCCTTCCTGCCCATGGTGATGCGCGGAGGAATCTGGGACGTGACGTTTCCCGGCCGCGCGAGTGCCAACTCGGAAGACAAGGCCAGCATGCGCTACGTGACTCCCGGCTTCTTCCAGACCCTCGGCATCCCTATCCATCAGGGCCGCGATGTGAACTCCTTCGACACGGCGGAAGCTCCCGCCGTAGCGGTGGTCAGCGCGTCTTTCGCGCAGAAGCACTGGCCCAACCAGAATCCGCTCGGTCAGGTCTTCAACATCACGTTCCACGATCGGATCGTGGTCGGCGTGGCGGGCGACGTGCGCGTGCGCGGCCTGGAACGGGAGAGCGAGCCTCAGGTCTATCTCTCCGATCAGCAGGTACCGGACCGCTGGGTCCCGAACTACGTGCCCAAGGATCTCGCCATCCGCGCCTCGGGCGATCCATCCATCTTGATTCCGGCGGTGCGCGCCATCATTCAGCGCGCCGATCCGCAGGTTCCGGTGTCTGATGTGCAACTCCTGCAGACCATCGTGAATGGCGAGACCGCGCCTCGCGCGGCTCAGCTGCGGATCCTCGTCGCCTTCGCCACCATCGCGATGCTGCTTGCGGGCATCGGGATCCATGGCCTGCTCGCCTTCACCGTATCGAATCGGCTCCCGGAGATTGGCGTGCGCATGGCGCTTGGTGCGGGACGCCAGGACATTCTCAATCTTGTCGCCCGCGATGGCATTCGGCTCGCGGCCCTTGGCGCGAGCGCCGGACTCTTGACCGCCTACATGGTGGCTCGCGGGATGGCGGCGTTGCTTGCGGGAGTGAGTCCCGCGGATGTACCCACCTTCGCTGTCTCATCGGTGGTTGTGATCGTTATGACCCTTCTCGGCACCCTGATGCCCGCGCTGCGCGCGCTCCGGGTGGATCCAACGAAGGTGTTGCGCACCGAGTAGCAAAACGATCGGGCTGTTCAGTTTCTTGAACTGCGGGAAAGCCTGCGTCTCTTGCGCTCTCGGAGTCGCTGAACAACTAGCATTGCGGACCCTGCGCGCACAGCGCGTCTCCATTCTCGAAACCTTGGTCCAATGATTTCTCTCGCATTCTTTTCCGCCCTCACGCTGGCTCAGGCCGCCCCTCTTCTGACCTTCTCGGGCCGGGAGAATCAGATCAAAGTCGCGGTTCCCCGCCTGGAAGAAAGCGTCGACGTCGATGGGCGCCTCGATGATCCTGCCTGGAGCAAGGCCGCGCGGCTGAACGACTTTTCGCAGTACTCGCCGAACGACGGACGTCCCGCCGAGCAGAAGACCGAGGTGCTCGTTTTCTATTCGCCCACCTCGATCTACTTCGGCGTTCGCGCCGAGGCGCCCGCGGGCAGCGTTCGCGCCAGTCTCGCGCAACGCGACAAACTCAATGCCGAAGACTCGATCACGTTCTTTCTCTCAACCTTTAATGACGGACGTCAGGCGATCGCCCTCACCGTGAATCCGCTCGGAGTTCAGGCAGACGGCACCTTGATCGAAGGCCTCAGTTCCGGATCAACCGGCGGCGGCTTCTCCGGCCTCGCCACCGGACGCGAGACACCGAATCTCGCTCCCGACTTCGTGTTCTATTCCAAGGGCCGTCTTACGGAAACGGGCTACGAGATCGAAGTGCGCGTGCCCTTCAAGAGCCTGCGCTACCAGAAGACCGACACGCAGAACTGGGGACTTCACATCCTTCGCAAGAGCCAGAACACCGGCTTCGAGGATTCGTGGGCGCCGGCACGCCGCGATGCAACGTCGTTCCTGACCCAGGCGGGTGTGCTCGAAGGCATGCGAGAAATCAAGCCAGGCCTCGTGCTTGACCTTAATCCCGAGTTCACCGGTCGTATCGATGGAGCGCCCGATGGGCCTTCGGGCTGGAGCTACGACGCGAAACGCCCGGAAGTGGGCGGCAACGTTCGCTGGGGCGTCACTCCCAATCTTTCGCTGACCGGAACGATCAATCCTGACTTCTCCCAGGTTGAGTCGGACACCAGCCAGATTCAATACGACCCGCGCAACGCCCTCTTCTTTGATGAGAAGCGCCCGTTCTTCCTCGATGGCCTGGAGCAGTTCGCGACACCCAACCGCCTTGTTTATACGAGACGGATTGTGGCGCCGCTCAGCGCGGTGAAGCTGACGGGGACTCTTTCGGGCACGAGCGTTGGCCTGCTGACCGCCGTTGATGACGAGGTCACCTCGCGCACGGGCTCCAACCATCCCTTCTACAACATCCTTCGCGTGCGTCGTGATCTCGGCAAGCGATCGCGCATTGGCTTCGTTTACACCGACAAGGTCGATGGCGAGGACTGGAACCGCGTAGGCGCGATCGACGCCCGCATCGCTTTTGGCCAGGTGTCGACACTTGATCTGCAGGGCGCCATCTCGGGGGATCGCCGCGCGGGAACCAAGCTCACGGCACCGTTGTTTCAGGCGATCTTCAATCGCAACGGTAAGCGCTATGGAACGCGAGCGACGCTGAGCGGAATCGACGATGACTTCCGGGCCCGTTCCGGATTCATCAGCCGTGCCGGCATCGCGCACGCCGCCATCGATCAGCGCGCCAGTTTCTTCGGCAAAAAAGGCAGCCTGATTGAGGCTTGGAGCAGCGATCTGGTGGTGGACGGCACCTGGAAGTACGATGCCTTCTTCGGCGACGGCGGGGTGCAGGACAAGAAGCTGCATCTCAACAACAACGCCACGCTGCGCGGCGGCTGGAAGGTCGGCGGGTCGATCCTCCTTGAATCCTTCGGCTACGACCCCGACCTCTACACGGGCGTTGTGATTCAGGGTGATCGTCCCGGGGCGTACGTTCCCTTCACCGGCGTTCCAACCCTTCCAAACCTCGACTGGGTTCTGAGTCTCACGACACCAGAGTTCAAACACTTCTCCGGCTACGCGAACGCGGTTTGGGGACGCGACGAGAACTTCTCCGAATGGGCGAGCGGGAACATCGCGTACATCACCGTGCAGTTGGACTGGCGTCCCACGGAGAAGCTGCGCGCGAACATGCTCTACAACCTGCAGCAGGTCAATCGCCGCACCGACGACTCTCTGGTCACGCGCCGCCAGATTCCCCGCCTCAAGCTCGAGTATCAGGCCACCCGCGCGATCTTCGGGCGGGTGATCGCCGAGTACAACGCCCAGTTCCAGGATGACCTCGTCGACAGCTCGCGCACCGAGCGACCGCTCTTCATCCAGAACGCGGGAGGCAGCTATGACCGCGCCCTCGGCAGCGCCAGCAACGGTCTCCGCATTGACGCGCTCTTCGCTTGGCAGCCGACTCCCGGAACCGTGTTCTTCGCCGGCTACGGAAGCTCCGTGCTGGATGATGACGCCTTCGCTTTCCGCCGACTGAAGCGGACGAACGACGGCTTCTTCATGAAGTTCAGCTATCTGTTCAGGTTGTAGCGCCGGTCCGCGCGTCGGCCCCACGCGACATTTGACCGCACGGCTGCTGCAGCTTCCGGGCGTAGGCTTGCCGCCATGGACGACCCCGCGTTCTGGCATCGGCTGCAGTTCGCGTTCACGATCACCTACCACTACCTCTTCCCGCAACTCACGATGGGGCTCGCTCCTTTTCTCGTGTGGTGGAGATGGCGCGCGCTGCGGACGGGAAACGAGGAGTACGCGGCGGCCGCTCGGTTCTGGAGCCGCATCTTCGGCATCAACTTCGCGGTCGGCGTCGTCACCGGCCTTCCGATGGAGTTTCAGTTCGGAACCAACTGGTCGGAGTTCTCGAAGTACTCCGGGGGGGTGATCGGCCAAACCCTGGCGATGGAAGGGATGTTCGCGTTCTTCATGGAGAGCGCGTTCATAGGCGCGATGGTGTGGGGCGAGAAGCGCCTGGGCCCGAGAAAGCACTTCATGGCGACGTGCCTGGTGGCCCTTGGCAGCTGGCTGTCGGCCTACTTCATCCTCGTCACCAACGCCTTCATGCAGCATCCGACAGGGCATGAGGTTACGGCGACGGGGACCCTGGTCGTCGCGGATTTTTCCGCGTATTTGCTGAACCCGTGGGCCTTCGTCCTTTTCGCGCACAATCAGATGGCGGCGATGGTGACGGGCTCGTTCGTGGTGGCGGCGGTGGGGGCGTTCTATGCGTTGCGGCGTACGCATGCCAATCAGTCGCGATTGTATGTCGAATGGGGAACCGCGATGGGTCTGGTCGCGGCCGCTCTGGTCGCCTTTCCGACGGGCGACGCCCAGGCAAAGTTCGTCGCGAAATACCAGGAGCCATCACTCGCGGCGATGGAAGGCCGCTTCGAGAGCGGCACGGAAGCCCAGCTCAATATCATCGGCCAGCCGAACGTGGCGATGCGCCGCCTCGATAACCCCATCGCGCTGCCGGGCCTCTTGAGTTTTCTTGCCTTCGGCACGTTCCACAGCAATGTTCGCGGGCTCAATGAATTTCCGCAGGACCAGTGGCCCACGAACATAGAACTCCTCTACTACTCGTTCCACGTGATGGCCGGTCTCGGAACCATCTTCATCGGCCTGATGGCGCTCGCGAATCTTCAGCGCGCCCGCGGCCAGCTCATGACCACGCCTCTCCTGCTCTGGGCGCTGATGCTCGCCTTTCCGTTTCCCTACATCGCGAACACCGCGGGCTGGATGACGGCGGAACTCGGCCGACAGCCTTGGCTGATCTACGGCCTCTTCCGCACCTCGAAGGGCTATAGCGACTCGGTCAGTCAGGGCGATGCGCTGTTCACCCTCATTGGCTTCGCGGGCCTTTACGCCGCGGTCGGCCTGCTCTATCTGTTCATGATCGGGCGCGAGATCCATCACGGGCCAAGCGCCCCTGACCACGATTCGACGAATCTCTATCCGGAGTCCGTGGGTGGTTGAGATCTGGTTCGCGATCCTTTGCGCCATGTTCATCGGCTACGCCGTGCTCGACGGCTGGAACATGGGGTGCGGCATCGTCCAGTTCTTCGTCGCACGCACGCCCGCCGAGCGTCGCCTTGTCATCGCCGCGATTGGCCCGCTCTGGACCTGGCATGAAGTCTGGCTGGTGGGGGCCGGTGGTGTCTTGTTCGTCGCGTTCCCGCTCGTTCTCGCAGTGGCGCTTCCAGGCTTCTATCTCGCGGTCTTCGTGCTCCTCTGGTGCATCCTCGGGCGAGGGCTGGCGCTTGAGTTTGGCGGACATCTCGACGATCCGATGTGGCGGATTTTCTGGGACGTCGCGTTCTCGATCGTGAATATCCTGATTGCGCTCCTTCTTGGCACGGCGCTCGGCAACCTTGTCCGGGGGGTTCCTCTCGGAGCGTCTGGAAAGTTCAGCCTCGCGTTTTTCACCGACTTCAGGGCTCACGGTCAGGTCGGCATTCTCGACTGGTACACCGTGTCGGTTGCCGGGTTCACCCTCGTCTGCCTCGCCGCGCACGGCGCGTCCTACCTTGTGATGCGCACCGAAGGACGTGTGCACGACCGCAGCTTCCGGCTCAGCCGGGTTCTCTGGCCAATTGTGTTTGTCTTCCTGCCGCTCATCACGATGGCCACCGCGGCGGTTCGACCGGAATTGTTCGCTGAAATGACGCAAAGACCCCTTGCGTGGATAGCCGTGCTCGTGGCCGCCTCTGGCGCGTGTGCGGTATTGATCGGACAACGGCGCCGCGCTGAGACCGCGGCGTTTATGGGCGGATGCGCGTTCATCACCGGTCTTCTGAGCGCCGCCGCAGCGAGCGTCTATCCGGTCATGCTCCGTTCAACCCTTGAGCCCGCTTACTCCATCACTGCCGACGCAGGAGCAGTTGGAGACCGAGGTCTTTTCCTGGCGCTTATCTGGTGGCCCCTCGCGATCGTGCTGTCGGTGGCTTATGCGGCGAGTGTCTTGCGAGAGTTCAACGGAAAGGTACGAATCGCCGAACCCTCACCGCATTCAAATCCCTAGAACCCTCGTTCGTCGGCCGTCGGACCGTAGATCGACGCGAGAGGGACATCGAGCAATCGCAGATAGACCGAGAGTTGCCCGCGATGGTGCGCCCAGTGACCGAACGTATCGGCGACAACTTCATGCCGTGGACTGTCCGTGACCTTGCTCCCGGCGACCAGCATGCGCCAGTGGGAGAGCAGGTGTTCGTCGGTGGTGCCCACGAAGGCATCGCGGCCGCGCCTGACGCAAGCCTCGAACCCCGCGAGAAGCTCAGCCGTGTCTTTAAAGCTCGTGTTGGTGAATTTGGAGCCGTCCTTGGGCGCGATGTCGAGCTCCGCGTCCTGAATCATCGACTGGAACCACGCGGGAACCGTGGCCACCAGACCCACGAGCAAGCCCAGCTCCATGGATTTCTCGGCCGGCTTCCACGTGGGTTTGTCCATGGGGACGCGCTCGAGCATCCGGCGGGTGATGGCGCATTCGCGGTCGAACAGCCCGAGGAAAACATCTTTGGCTTGCATGAGAACAATCTCCTTTTGGGTGAAGCAGAAGCGCCTCTCCAGTGTGTCGGATCAGACTAAGATTCCATATATGACACGGAGCGTCATAATTCGCTGACGCTTACGAAACGAGGTTTGTATGAAAGCCGATCGCCTGCTGTCCGCCCTTCTGTTGCTTCAGTCCCGCGGACGCGTGACCGGGCGTGAAATGGCGGAGCGTCTTGAGGTGTCGGGGCGGACGGTCCATCGTGACATGGAGGCGCTGGGCGCCGCGGGCGTTCCGGTTTACGCCCTGCGTGGAGCACAGGGAGGCTGGCAACTCGACGAGGACTGGCGCACTCATGTCCCCGGCCTCGACGAAGCTGAACTCCGCGCGCTCCTGATGGCGCAACCTCGCGTCCTGGGCGACCCGCGTCTCGCCGCCGCGGCGGAACGAGCCCTCGGAAAATTGATGGCATCCCTTCCCGTCTCGATGCGCGCTCAGGCGAACGCCATCCGCCAGCGTCTCCACGTCGATACCACCGGGTGGCGCGGCCTGACCGAAGCCGTCGATGCGCTGCCGCGCGTTCAGGAAGCGGTGGCGAGGGACCGGAAGCTGTCCTTCCTGTATCGGAAACCTGACGGCGCGCTCACGGAGCGAACGGTGGATCCGCTCGGACTGGTCGCGAAAGGAAGCGCCTGGTATCTCGTCGCGAACACCAAGGACGGCTTCCGCACGTTCCGCGTCTCCCGTGTCACTGAACCGGTGATTCTCGACACGCCTTGCGTTCGTCCTTCTGGATTCGACCTTGCCACGCACTGGAAGTCGTCCACCGATCATTTCCGCGACGGCCGAAAACCGT